>JAXHVQ010000099.1:0-23396 GCA_034189065.1 Cyanobacteriota bacterium | reverse complement strand
ATCGTCCCGCGCGGGATGGCAGCTTTAGGGTACACCCTGCAACTGCCCACCGAAGACCGATTTCTCCTGTCGGAGAGCGAACTACGCGGTCAAATTGCCACCTTGTTGGGCGGACGCGCAGCCGAGGAGTTGATTTTTGGCAGCATCACGACAGGCGCATCTAATGACCTGCAACGGGCGACGGATTTAGCCGAACAAATGGTCACAACCTATGGGATGAGCAAGGTTTTGGGACCGCTAGCTTATCAAAAAGGTCAACAAAATAATTTCTTGGGCGATGGTATGGGGATGAATCCTCGCCGTATGGTGAGCGATGATACCGCAAAAGCCATTGATGAGGAAGTTAAGGAAATCGTCGAAACGGCGCATCAACAAGCGCTGGCTATTCTCGAACGCAATGGAGAGTTGCTCGAAACGATTGCCCAAAAGATTTTGGATGTTGAGGTGATAGAAGGGGAAACGTTACAAGAGTTGCTCGCACAGGTCCAAACTCCTGAAATGGCTGCGGCGTAGCTTTCAAGTTGAGGTGGGTTTGGTTTTTCTAACCATTACCGCCTTCGGTTTGACCCGAAGCAGTGACGTGCTGTTTCGGGTCTTTTCATTTCTTCCGAAGCTAGAATTTTACAACCCAAATAAAAACGCTATAGTGGTGTATGGGTCGATGAGATTAAGTATTCGGACATAAATGTTTAACCTTTAATTTGATGCCGTCCCCTTTTCCTGGAATGAACCCCTACTTAGAGCATCCAGATTTTTGGTCGGATTTTCACAACCGGCTAATTGTTGCTTTAGCGAATGTTTTAACGCCTCAAGTGCTACCCAAGTATCGCGTTACTACAGATAAGCGAATTTATGAAATTAGGGGGAGTAACGCTCTTTTAGTCGGCAGACCCGATGTTTTGTTACAACGCAGCCGTAATGGTCGAGTTTCTTCTAATTCCGATCGCGCTATTACTGAACTTCCCGTACAACCTGTAAAAGTTTTAACTCCGACGGCTGAAGAAGTACGAGAAAGTTATTTAGAAGTTAAAGATGCTGCAACGCAAGAAGTTGTGACGGTTGTTGAGATTCTATCTCCCACGAATAAGCAATACGACGGTCGGCAAAAATACGAACAGAAACGCCAGAAGGTTTTAGAAAGTCGCACCAATTTAGTGGAAATCGATCTGTTGCGATTGGGCGAACCCTTGCCGCTGTCGGGAGATGATAATAGAGAGAGTCAGTATCGAATTTTGGTCAGTCGCGCATCCGTACGACCGCTTGCCGATTTATACCCCTTTAATTTAAGCGATCGCATTCCCCTTTTTCCGCTCCCTTTACGTCCCGAAGATGTCGAACCTGTGATTGATTTACAGGCACTTTTAAATGAAGTGTACGACCAGTCGGGCTGTGATTATTTTATTGATTATAACTCAAATCCCGATCCCCCACTATCGGAATGCGATCGCGCGGCAATCGAGATTGTTCTTCGAGAGAAAAGGTTACGCTAAAATAACTGAATTTCCTGCGATCTGACCCAAGAAGAACCCTAATCCCAACCGAAGCTTCAAATCTCGCGAAATGAAGCCTCGGATAATCTCCTTCAGTTACAAATGGACAACTTTAGGTCTTGGAAAATTTAACCCGGAAAGGTTTGCTGGGATATTTTTGGGAAACAGGGATGGGATCGATATTTTTGGGAACCCCCAGACGGAGTAGTTGCTTTACGGCTGAAGGAACTTGCACCATCGAAAAATACTTTCCGTGACAGGTGTGCAAACCCGCTTCAAAGAAGGTGTAAGCTAAATGGGCCGGTCGTCCCAGTCGGAATTCCTCCGGTGCCTCAATGACGCTGGGATCGTGCATCGCTGAGGCGGTACAGGCATAGACCTGGGTTCCGGCTTTAATCGTTTGCTCGTAGTCCGTCCCTTTACCCAGAGTATAGTCTTGCGCGCAAGTATTGATGAAACCGGCCAGCGAGGGTCTGAAACGCAATGCTTCCCATACATACTGGGCAAATTCATCATCGTTATCTTTTTGGGCGGCCGCGATCGCCTGCGGTAAAATATCAGGACGGCTCATCAATTCGGCAACAATGTTGGTAATCGCACCTGCGGTTAAATCGACGCAAGAGGTCATCAGAAACAATAAACTGCTGATAATATCCTCATCGGTTGTATAAGTTTGTTCGACTGCCTGCATCATTAAATAGCGATCGAGAGGCGTTGCTTCTGCTGCGGGAGGCTCTTGATAGGTTTTAAACAGGTCAAAAAACCGCGCGATAAAGCTCGATTTAGGAGAGACAGAATTGACCGATAAGCGATCGCGTGCCTGCTGAAGAATCTCCCTCATCCTCGGTTTAATTTCGTCTCTCGACGCAGCCGCCGCCTCGTTCAGCGCGGGGAAATTGAATAAATTTTTCACCGCTCCCGCATCAATGTTATGCGTCCATTCCACCAGTTTCTCCAAGGGTAGCGCCCCGAGTCCTAAATAGCGAGAGATAGCTGCTGCTGGCAGTTTCTTGGAGTAGTCTGCCACATCGACGGGAGTTCCTTTTCCAAGATCGCGCAGTAGAGCTGATGATTCCTCCTGTACAATTTGACGGTAGCGCTTAACATCTTCCATTGGGAAGGCAAGCCGCAGTATCGATTTACGATGCTCGTATTCAGGCGACGGAGGTAAGACAACGACCGTATTACCGATGAATTTTTGAACATTTTGTTTGAGTAAGTCCGTGGTAAAAATGTGGTTGAGCGTAGTCGCCTCGCGCACATCTTCATAGCGCGTGACGAGGGTAAACGCAGGGGTGGCATAAATCGGCGAGTTTTCGCGCAATTCGTTAAAGAATTCAATGGGAGAAATACTTATCCATTTTCCTACCAATTGCAATTTAGTCTTAGCTGCTGCTCTGGGGTCAGGCGCGCTTTTGGTAGCTTCCTGTATCTGTTGAAGGAAACTTTTATATCGAGCTGCCGTGACTTCTTTTGTCTCTTCTGATGTTGTCATTTCCTTTGTCTCGTCTCGTTTCGTTTCATAGAGGCTCGCCAGCTCGGGGTCGGGATCGTGTATTGTACTGATTGCAATTTTCCACTGACCCTCCTGCTTGCTCATAATATAAGTAACTCCAAATCTGGTCATTTCTGACCCGTCTTGGCGATAACGAATATTTAGCGTGTGGACTATGGCAGTGGTTTTACCCAACTGCTTGACCGTCATCATTAGAGTTGCTGTTCGAGCAAAATTGTCCGGGATGAGCGGACTAATAATTGCTTTATATACAGCACCGAGAACGCCACGATTGGGTAACGGGATTGGACCCCGTTGGTCGGCGACCATCATAGCTGGCTCGGTATAGAAAGGGGTTATACTTTGCTCGTTCCAAGTTCGCGTTTCGTCAACGACAAAATTTTCCTCGTATTGAATAAGCCGCTCGATAATCGCTTGTTCTTCGCCCGTCAAAAAGGCTGCTGCGCCTTCCTTGTTCTCTGCCCGTTTCGTTTCATGCACGCTCGCCAGCTCAGCATCGGCACCATGCACCGCATTGACCATGATTTTCCATTGGTCATTCTGTTTGCCCAGAATATAGGTGGTGCCAAACCTTCCCATTTCTGACCCGTCTTGCCGATAACGAATATTTAGTTCGTGGGCGATGGCTGTGGTTTTACCCAACTGTTTGACGGTTATCATTGGAGATTCTGTTCGAGCAAAATTATCTGGGATTAGCGGGTCGATAATTGCTTTATAAACAGCGCTGACAACGCCATGATTGGGTAACGGGATCGGTCCATGCTGGTCAGCCACCATCATGGCTGGCTCTGCATAGAACGGGGTTATACTTTGCTCGTTCCAAGTTCGCGTTTCGTCAACGACAAAGTTTTTTTCGTATTGGGTAAATAGATCGAGAATTACTTGTTCTTCACTATTCATGAAGTTTGATTTCCTGAGTTGTTATTTTATCGAGTCGTTCAGATTAAGATAGCCAAGAATTTGAATCCTTTGTTAAATTTAAAGAATTAACACAAAACAGAACTCAGAAATCAGAAGCGCGCCTGACTCCTGATTTCTGAGGGACGCGATCGCTTAAATCGCGATACTTTGACCGATGCGAGAGGGTTGAAGATAAACGTAAGGTCGTTTTCCTTCTTTCTTCAGCTCTGCGTTGCGAGCTTTGATTTTCTGTTCGATCTCATTCAAGTTGCTCTTGAATGACTTAAATACCTCCCGTGCCTCGCGCTCTTTAAAAGGATTTTTAAAAGTCTTGAGACTCTTACTGGTCCAAGGAGGACGAATGACAAGGGTTTTAACCAATACGATTTGTTTAAGTGTTTGTATTCGATCTGGCAGCCATTCAGTCAAAGAATCGGTATCTTTAACATTATGTTCGACCAATTCTTCGAGGGGTTTGTACATAGCAAATGCCATATTCGGAACCCAAGCTGCATAATCATACTGACCAAAGTTAACGGCCGAATGCTGGGCAGTTGCGGTGAAAATTACATTGGTGGCAATGAAGATTAGAGCGTTGATGTCTGTGAGCCTGCCAGTAAGCTGACCTGCCATTTCTGGAGGTAATAAGCCTTTCATGTTGCCGCCCTTTTCGGAAATTAGATCGTCTTTCCAAGCTTGAAGTGCGCTATCATTTGCTAAGCTGCTAGCATCTTTGTACTTAGTTTTTAGAACATCGGTGACGTAGGTTTGGATGGCATCCCACACCAGTTGAGCATCATCGCGATAGTAGTAATTGGGAATATCTTTTACATCGCGCAGCTCGAGGCTGTGGGGTAAAGAGAGTTTGTAGAATTCGAGTTTATCGCCGTCGTAGTCGATAATTTGTCCTTTACCGGAGTAGCTTCTGCTCAGCAATTCGTTGGAGCCGGTAAAACCCAAAGCGCCGGTAGAATCGAAGAAGGCACCGCGACCTAAAAAGGTACTCCGCGCCATATTATTGATGGCGAGGGTGTTGAAATAGTGAGGATTCAGTAATTGCCAGAGAACGCGATCTTTGGGCAGATGTCGATGGGTTGCGATCGCGAAAACTTCAATGACTAGGTGGGTGAAGACGAGGTGAGAAACAATGCCTTGATACGCTGCATCCGCAGATGCAACAAGGGATTTAGCGGTCAACCATTCTTGAGCTGGCGAACTGGGGGTGTAAATAGGATTTTCAGAAGAGGGATTTTG
The DNA here is from genome assembly GCA_034189065.1 of Cyanobacteriota bacterium. Classification (GTDB taxonomy): domain Bacteria; phylum Cyanobacteriota; class Cyanobacteriia; order Cyanobacteriales; family Spirulinaceae; genus FACHB-1406. The sequence continues at coordinate 18,236 of JAXHVQ010000099.1, read as the reverse complement.
GTCTAATTGAATAGCAACCGGCACCAACTCTTCGTTTTTGTTGAGATAAAGCAGGCAAAAAGGAGCTTGGGGATATCGTCCGAGTTGATTTTCGAGGTCGGCAAGTGTAATCTTTTGCAGGATTTCGTAGTCGAGCAAGTATAAGCGATTCTCGTCAAACGCAGTTGTCAGATTGAAGTCACTTCCCAAGTGAGCCTTTAGCAACTCTTCGGTTACTGGAAATTTGCTTCCCGTCCCAATATCTTGGGGCCGACATTTTTTCAGGAAAGCAGGATTCATTCCGACCAATCTCTGACGACCAAATTCTGCATCTGTATCCCAGGTTTTGGCAACTTCGGGTCTTTTTAAGAATGTCCAAGGCTTGAAAAAACTGTTAAACTCTTTAAGGTTGTTCCAGTGGTTGAGCTTGGCATAGACGGTCGCAAGACCCAAATCTGCTGTTCCCTGAAACTTAAAGTTTCCTGTGAAAATTTGCTTGAGCGTGTAACCAATAAAATGGAAAAATTGCGCGGTTATTAGACCGAGAGCGGCAAATATTGCTGTGGAAAGAAAAACGATAATCTTGAAGGGCGTAAACCCTTCTCCTTTGGGTAATCCCTTTACAAAAGGAAGGGCTTTTTCATTCTCAGGAATGACCCACTGATATTTAGTATTGACTTGACTGGCCATAATTTAAATCTTTCTTCAGACTGAGTTCAAAAGACCCATTTAAGGGAAAAATTACAAAGTGATAGCACTTTGACTTGAGTTGTCTACATTTTGCCTTGGGAAGAGTTCGCGTCTATCAGAGTTCAGGGTCATAAACGCTTCAAGAAACTCTTCTATGTCCATTTAAGAGGCGATCGCGGAATCATTAAGAGTAGACTCTCCTCCGCAACTAGATATCTCCATGAATCCAGATTCAACCATGACAAGATAAGGGTTTCAGGTTCATTTTTGGAGATATCTACGGTTCGCGCTCCCCTTGAGAAGGCTATAACATCGCCTTTGTCTTGCCAAAGCAAGAGTCTGGAGGGTAGAGACAATATCGCGAAATTTTGCTTAAGTGTCTTCCCAATCGAAGATATCAACTTTTCACTTTTTCTGCCACTCAGTTTGCGTTTTATTAAAAAAGTAGGAAAAGTAGGAAATGTAGAGAAGACAACATCGTTTAAAGCTTTATTTTGTAAAGAAATAGTTACACAAAACGCGAGACAAATCCCCTGTGCCACCTCGCAAATCGCCACAAATCGAGGAACTGAGGGAAATTGCGACGGTCTTGTCAAGGGAAAGCAGTCATTTTTAATAAAACTTAGGATGTCTCGCCATGCGCCTCTCTTCACTCACTTTAATTGCATTAACTGCCCTCGCAACGGTCGAATTCGCCCAACCTGCCGCCGCAACTCCTGCGCCGCAACCCGAACCCGGAGACTCGCAAAACTTCGTCGTTCCAGCCCAAGCGACCCCAACCCGCACGCCTGCTAGAACCTTAGCGGTTCCGGAAACCGAAGTTGCGCCCGAATTTTCTCAACCTCCTGCCGCCCAACCCACTAGAATTGACGATTTGGTCGTAAGGGCAACGAGCGTTAAAATTGTGGGGGCTAGCGAGGAGTTACAGGAAATTGCCCGCAGTACCATCGGGACGAAAACGGGGGGAGAGACGGCGCAAAAACAACTTCAACAGGATGTCGCCACACTCCTAGAAACAGGACTATTTAGTCGCGTTCGGGTTAATAGTACCCCCAATCGCGACGGTTTAGATATCGTATTTGAAGTAGAACCGGCAATTTTGCGATCGCTTCAACTCACCAACGCTAAAGTCCTCACCCCAGAAATCGCCAACGCCTTTTTCGCCGACCAATGGGGCAAACCCGTCAGTCCGGCAGCCATTAAAAAAGGACTCGAACAAGTCAATCAATGGTACCAAGACAACGGGTATGTCCTGGCAAAAGTCAACGATGCGAGACCATCTCGCGATGGCGCGTTAGCCCTTGACGTAGCCGAGGGCGCGATCGCCAACATCAATTTTCGCTTCTTAGACGACGAAGGACAACCCACCGACGGACGCACCCAAGAATCTTATTTAAAAGAGGGACTCAAACTCCAACCTGGCGATATCTTTCGCATCGATACCGCACAAGAGGATTTGCGCCAACTCTATCAACTCGGTCTCTTCAAAACTGCCAATATTAACCTTAAAGAAAACGGAAAAGCCGTCGATATCGCCTACGAACTCACCGAAATCCCCTCGCGCGGATTCGATGCAGGCGGCGGTTATAGCGACAGTACGGGCGTGTTTGGTTCCGTTCGCTACAATGACCAAAATTTAGGCGGAATCAATCATCAACTCAACCTCAACGCAACGGTGGGAACGCGAGACGTTCAGTTCAACGCCAACTATGGCAAACCTTACCGCGCCAGCCGTCCCGACGAAGCGGGTTATAATGTCAATGCCTTTCGCAGTAGCGGCGAATCCTTAGCCCTAGATAATGCCAGCTTAGCCAATGGTGACGACCCCAAAGAACGGCGCATCGGGGGTAGCGCAACGCTGACGAGACCGGTGGACGATTGGAATGCGTCGGTGGGGTTGAACTATACGCGCACCAGCATCCGCGATAATAATGGCGAATTGACTCCCGTCGATGCCAACGGCAGACCGCTATCGATTAGCGATCGCGGAACAGACGATCTCGTTACCGTTCGGGCCGCGATCGCCAATGACCAACGAGACAATCCTGTCAACCCCACATCGGGATCGGTAGTCAGTTTCAGCAGCGAACAGTCGGTTCCCATCGGCAATGGCAGCATTTTAATGAACCGTTTGGAAGGGAATTATTCCCAGTATATTCCGCTGCGGATTTTCAACCAAGAAAGCCCCGAAGTGTTAGCCTTTAATGTCCAAGGAGGCACCACAATTGGCGACCTCCCTCCCTATCAAGCTTTTACCTTGGGCGGCAGCAATTCCGTGCGAGGATACGGCAATGGGGAACTGGCAACGGCGCGCAGCTACGTCCTCGCATCGGCAGAATACCGCGTTCCCTTATTTGATTCCCCCGTTAGCGGCGTTTTATTTGCCGATTTTGGTTCCGATTTAGGGTCTAGCAGTAGCGTTCCGGGAGAGTTTGGTGCAAGCAAACCGGGGACGGGATTTGGTTATGGGACAGGCGTGCGAGTGAATTCGCCAGTTGGCACAATTCGGGCGGATTTTGGCGCAAACGATCGCGGCGACAGTCGTTTTCAGTTTGGCATCGGTCAGCGGTTTTAGTAGGGGCGGGGTCTCCCCGCCCATATACTCCCCGCCCATATACCCAGGGAAGAATTCAGAATAGGAAAAAGGATATCCGTTAACCGCATTTAACCTTAATTCTTCCCTTCTAAATTCTTCCCTTCTTCCCTTCTGGATTCTTCTATTCTCAATTTATAACTCAAAACCGTGTTGTACAATAACATCGCCACCGTCATCGGGCCAACGCCGCCTGGAACCGGCGCGATCGCGCCCGCCACTTCAACCACCGACGGAAAGTCTACATCCCCTACCAACCGTCCTTTCCCCGACTCGTCCTCGATCCGATTAATTCCCACGTCCACAACTGCCGCTCCCGGTTTCACCATATCTGCGGTAATTAACCCCGCTTTCCCCGCCGCAGGCACCAAAATATCGGCGCTGCGCGTAATTTCTGCCAAATCGCGAGATAGGGAATGGGCGACTGTCACTGTGGCATCTGCTGCCAACAACATCAACGCTAAAGGTTTTCCCACCAAAACACTGCGTCCGACGACAACCGCCTGTTGGCCTGCAATTTCAATGTTATATTCTTGCAACAAGCGCATCACCCCGGCGGGCGTACAACTGCGCAACCCCGACTCTTCTCTCGCCAAACGCCCCAAATTGACCGGATGTAAGCCGTCGGCATCCTTATCGGGGTGGATTCTGTTCAAGGCCGAAACCGCGTTCAAATGGTTCGGGAGGGGCAACTGTACGAGGATACCATCAATGCGGTCGTCTTGGTTAGCTGCCGCGATCGCGTCTTCGAGTTCTTGTTGGGTGGTTTCTGCGGGAAAATGTCGTCCAAACGAAGCAATGCCAACTTTAGCACAAGCCCGTTCCTTATTGCGGACGTAGGCGGCGCTGGCAGGGTTATCTCCCACCATAAACACGGCTAATCCCGGAGGACGGTCGATTTGGGGCTGTAGGGTTTGGATGCGAGACGCGAGTTCTTGGTGAATTTTTTGGGCGAGGGCTTTTCCGTCTAAGATTTGAACAGACATTAAAAATTAAAAATTAAAAATTACCAGCCAGCAAGCTAAGAGTTTGGTGCGGGGTGGATGTGTAGCCTGAATTTGTAGCAATAGTATAAGTTGAGCCAATTCTTGTCAATTCCCTTCTCGCCGAGCGTGCCGTTGGATTTATAAAAACTAAATCGTACAAAAGCGCGCTAGGGGCAGTCGAACCGAATCGATCGCCACAACGGGGATCGCCGCGACTAAAATCGGTAATGTGCAGTTTGTCTACCCTCAAATGCAATGGTTTGTGCGATCGCGACCTTCTTGGTTATCCTTATTAGCGGTTCCCTGGTTTTTTATTCAGCCTGTGCCTGGAGTACTCAGCACTTCTTCAGCCAGTCGGCACGAAACCCAGCCAAATTTGACGATACGCCCGTTTCCATCGCCATTCCCGTCTGCGGACTCGATGCAGGTGCATGGGAAAATTGGTCTTCGCTGTGCCAGCAAGACTATCCCCACTACGAAATTCTCTTCGGTGCGGTCGATTCCCAGGATGCCGCCATCCCCGTCATCAAAAAACTCAAAGAACAATTCGGCGATCGCGTCCGCCTCTTCACCGGACTCAAACCGCGCGGCATCAATCACAAAGATAGTACTCTCACTTATCTCCTCGAACAAGCCCAACACGACCTTCTCATCTTCGCCGATAGCGATATCCGCGTCCCCCCAGACTACATTCGCACCGTCACCGCACCATTAGCCGATCCCGAAGTGGGAATGGTAACTTGTGCTTTTGTCGGACGAAATCCCCAGTCCCTTGGCGCTGCTATTGCGTCTTTTGGTCGTTGTTTTGACTTTATTCCCAGTCTCTTAATTGCGCGCATCCTCGACGGGGGACTGCGTTGTGCGGTTGGCGCGACTATCGCCACGCGCAGAACTGTCTTGAGCGACTGCGGCGGATTGCACCTCAATCGTATCGGTTCCGATTATAACCTGGGCAAGCGCGCCGCCCGCTCCGGCTATCGCGTCGAACTCTCTCATTACATCCTCGAGTCGGACACGGGGAAAGAAAGCGTCCCCCAGATGTTTCAGCGCGAGTTGCGTTGGGCGAGAACCATTCGTTTCAATCGCGGTCCTCAATACTATACAATGGCTTTTTGTTACGGAACTGTTTACTGCATTCCCCTGTTGTTGCTGAGCGGATTTGCGCCTTGGGCGATCGCGCTGGCTTTGACGACTTGGACGCTGCGCTACCTTCAAGCTTTCATCGCCCTTTCGAGTACAAAGGCCCCCAAACTCTTAAACTGGTTATGGGCGCTGCCATTGCGAGATATTCTCAGTTTGGTGATTTGGATCGTCGGCGGCTACGGTCGAGTTGCTTATTGGAGAGGACGGCGGTTGAAAATTGAAGGAGATGGAATAATTAGCGAACTATAATTTAAATTCATGGTTTGATTGCATCCATGCGAACATATTCCGTTACAATACGGAAGCATCGTTGAATTCAATAAGGAGAAAGCGTCCTCGATTCTTCCTTACAACCGTTCGGGCAAACTCGTCCAAGCTTGAGCAACGAGACTGCTGAGCCAACGCCGCTGCTCGCGGTCGAGAACGCCGCTATCGGTTAAAATTTCAGCTCTGAGGTCTTCTAAGGATTGTCCTTGGGAGCGAGCAATTTGTACCGCACCCGCGATCGCGGTGGCGATTAATTCTTCGTTGACTGGTTTTTGACCCAAAGCAATGAGTTCTTCAGGACTGGTTGGGATAGGATAATTCATAGCTAGAGTGGCCACTGCAATCGGTTACTCGATACAACTGAAAACAAGGGTAAACTTTCGTGAACTGATTTTAATTTTTTAGGTAATCCGAAGTTTAGCGCACTTTGGACGCTGGGAACGTTTTCGGCGCGATCGACTTCATCGTTTTTTTAAAAAAGACCCCCAAAATGAAAGAACTTCTTTACATCGAGATTCCAACACCCGACCTCCAAGCCGTTCGCGACTGGCTGCACCACGCGTGGAAAGCCAAGGTGGGTCAAACCCGCTCGACTCCCGACGGTCTTCGCTGGCAGGAGCATTTTAATCCTTCAACCCAAGAGTCGAAAATTCCCGAAGCCGAACTTTCAGTGTTTGTCTGGTCGGTTCAACGAACCACTTATCTGAAAATCTTTCGCTGGGGAAAACACCCCCTCGCTGGAGAACAGCAGTTCGTACAACAACTGGTCGCCGATGTGCGATCGCAATTTCCCCAACAGTACCCAGACCTCCCATCCATTGACCTATCGGAGCAATCCATTTTTGAAGCTCTCGCACCCCATTACCCGAAAACTGTCCATTTTTTTCAGAAAATGGCCAAGGGGGAGTACGACCTCAACCGCGTCTACTGGTGGGAAAAACGCTGGCGCGAAAGCGTTCGCAACCCCCAACAGCCTCAACAGGTCATTTTTGAAGGAGCAGAGGCGCAGAAGAGCAGGGGAGCAGGGGAGCAGGGGAGCAGGGGAGCAGGGGAGCAGAGGATTAGAGAAGAATACGACTTAATCTACATTGGCGGCGCGTTGGGAAGCATCCACGCTGCAGTGATGGCGCAGTTGGGTTGGAAAGTGCTGCTCGTCGAACGCCTTGCTTTCGGACGAATGAACCGAGAATGGAATATTTCGCGCGCTGAATTTCAAAGTCTCATCGATTTGGGTCTATTTACCCCAGCCGAATTCGAGACGATTATCGCGCGGGAGTATCTCGACGGATTTAATAAATTCTTTGACGGGAACAATCCCCCCCATTTAAAATCCCAAGTTTTACATACGCCCACTGTACTCAATATTGCCCTCGATTCTGAGAAATTCCTAGCACTCTGCGGCGAAAAATTAAGACAAGCGGGGGGCGAAATTTGGGACGAAACTGAGTTTGTTCGCGCCGATATCGCGCCACAACAGGTAACGGCACAATTGCGGCACCTGCCGACGGGAGAGGCAAAACAAGTACGAGGACGCTTGTTGGTCGATGCAATGGGAACCGCTTCGCCCATTGCTTGGCAACTCAACGGCGGACGAACTTTTGATAGCGTTTGTCCGACGGTAGGGGCAGTGGTTAGCGGTTTTGAGGCGGGGGCGTGGGATTCGGACTATGGCGACGTTCTCAACTCTCACGGCGATACTTCTCGAGGGCGACAGTTGATTTGGGAATTGTTTCCGGGGGAGGGGGAAGATTTGACGATTTATCTATTCCACTACCATCAGGTTCATCCCGATAATCCAGGGTCTTTATTAGAAATGTATGAAGATTTCTTTAGCATTTTGCCCGAGTATCGCCGTTGCGACCCCGAAAAATTGGAGTGGAAAAAGCCTACGTTCGGTTATATTCCGGGGCATTTTAGTGTAGGGGGCCGCGATCGCGTAGTTGCTTTCGATCGCCTCGTGGCGATTGGCGATGCTGCTTCGTTACAATCTCCCTTGGTATTTACTGGCTTTGGTTCCTTGGTACGCAATCTTTCGCGCTTGACAACCCTGCTCGATGTTGCCCTCAAGCACGATCTCCTCGCTGCCAAACACCTGGAGCAAATTCGCGCCTATCAAAGCAATATTGCCGTCACTTGGCTCTTTTCCAAAGGAATGATGGTTCCCACAGGTCAAATTTTGCCCCCCGAGCGCGTCAACGCCATGCTCAATACCTTTTTTGGCTTACTGGCCCAAGAACCGCCCGAAGTAGCAGATACGTTTATTAAAGACCGATTTGACTGGTTAACCTTCAATCGCCTCGCCCTCAAAGCAGCTTTGATGAATCCGCGCCTGATTCCTTGGATTTGGGAACAAGCGGGAACCGGGGATTTGATTCGGTGGTTGGGAAGTTATTTTGCCTTTGGTGCAAGTACCTTGGTGAGTTTTGTGTTTGCTTGGCTGCCCGGTTTACTGCCTCGTTTGCAGCCGCGATTGGAACGGCAATTTCCAGGATTGTGGCTGCGACTGTTGAGTTTCAGCTATAGCATTACGGCGGGTTTGGGACGGCGCTATCGCGGTTGGGTAAAGGTGGATGGTAAGAGTGCTTTTTCTCGTTCTTCGGTTCCCACTTCGTTATCTTCGGTTCAAAATTCCTGAACGTTCAATGGAATTATTTCCATAAAACAGCTTCATGAAATTGTTGGTGTGAAAAAACTTCAATCGTCCCATGCCAGAAATGGAAAATTCATTCCTCGACCTATCGAGTCTCGAACGGGAAGCCCGTTGCGAAACCACTTCTCCCGAACGTTTAGAGCAATTGGCGTTTCGCAGTATTGAATTAGCCAGACGAGTGGCTCAAAACCCTGCTGCACCGGTTGAATTGCTACAACAGTTGAGTCAAAGCGAGGATTCGGAGACGTGCAAAGCAGTAGCAACCAACCCAAACGCGCCGACGGAGGTATTATTCGAGTTGGGAGCGGAGTTTCCAAGGCAGTTTCTGGAAAACCCAATCTTTATGCTCCTGACGTTGGAATATCCGGATTTTGTGCTGAAGATGCCTCACAAAACTTTATTAAGTTTGTTGTTTTGGTGCGATGAAACTCCAACTTTTGTTTTCGAGCAGGCAGCGAATCATGATTCGAGACAGGTGCGCGACGCTTTGGCTAAGTCTTCTCTAACGCCGGTGGCGGTACTCGAAAAACTATCGGGCGATCGCGCTTTGGGGGTTCGCTTTGCAGTAGCTGCGAACCCGAATACGCCCCTGTCACTGCTCGAAGAACTGGCGAGCGATCGCGCTTCTTTTGTTGTTCGCTGCGGTATACTCAAAAATCCGAACGCGCCCCTTTCGCTGTTCAAAAAACTAGCAGGCGATGGCGATTTTAGGGTTCGCTATGCGGTAGCCCGAAATCCGAACACCTCCCTATCGCTGCTCGAAAAATTGGCAAGCGATCGCGATGATAAAGTTCGCTGTGGCGTAGCTGCCAATCCGAGCACGCCCCCGTTGTTGCTTGCACAACTGACAAGCGAAAGCGATCGCAACGGCGCATTGCGAGCTGCGGTAGCTAGCAATCCGAAAACGCCCCTGTCACTGCTCGAAAAATGGGCGGACGCGGTTGATGATAACGTTCGCCGTGCGGTAGCGAGAAATTGCAGTACGCCCTCTTCGCTACTCGAACCACTAGCGCGCGATGACCATGAGCGGGTTCGTGCAGCCGTAGCTGAAAATTCTCAAGTCCTCCCTTCATTGCTCGATAAACTGGCGCGCGATCGCCACTGGGACGTTCGCCGTGCTGTGGCTAGACATCCAAGTACGCCCCTTTCGCTACTCGAAATACTGGCGCGCGATGTAAGCAGTCACGTTCGCCGTGATGTAGCCGACAATCCTAAAACGCCAACTGCAATCCGCAAGGACATCATTTCTAGGGAAGATCCCCACGCTACTCATTAATTCACATTTCTACCTAAATCCAAAATCTAAATGACTCAAACTCTCACTCCTTCCCCAGAACAACACTTCATCCAAACTGGAGTGTCCTGGCCGCAGTTCAAGTTAATTCAAACTGGCTTTAAAAATTCTCCCGGCGTGCGGCTATTTTACTACAAAGGTGAGGTGGAAATTTTGGCGGTTTCTAAGGAACACGAACTCATTAGCCGTACTATTAATATTTTGTTGGCGATTTATTTTGAGGTCAAAGAAATCGAATTTGAGCCAACGGGCAGTTTTAACCAAGAACGGGAGGGAGAAGCGTCAGCCCAGGCGGATGAATCCTATTTTTTGGGTTCCGAGCCAAAAACAATTCCCGATTTATCCGTAGAAGTTGTAATTACCAGTGGCGGAACCAACAAACTAAATCGCTACCAAGCATTAGGCGTGCCTGAAGTTTGGTTTTGGGAGGATGGATTGTTTCGATTATATCGTCTGGGCGAGGACGGTTATGACAGAATTTACGCTTCTCAAGCGCTGCCCAAATTAAACCTAGAGTTGCTGACTCGGTGCGTGTTATTGACTTCTCGACTCGAAGCGATGAGAGAGTTTCGTCAGGGACTTGAATCAAACTAGATTTGAACCCTTAAAGGCACCCCTCAATATACTCAACTTCAGGTAGTTTTCCGGTTCTAAAGCGCGTTACTACCCCATTCTCATCAGTTTCAAAGATAACGCGGTAGTTGCGTTCTTGAGGGTCTTGAGGAACGAAAATCAAGTATTTACCGCCGGGGTTAATATAGGGATGCGGTTGAGTTTCAATTTGACCCTCGTATAAAGTTTTGATGCGCGCTTCGGTGTCGCCAATTTTTGCGCCGCTGAGGGTTGTAATATTTTTAGAGTCGATATCAATTCGGGCGATGCGACCTTCTGTAACCATGAAAGCAATATTGTCGGGTCCCCCTTCAGCTTTGTAGTAAGCACATTCTCCCCCTTGGTCAAAGCTGTACTGTTGTACAAAGTTGTGACCGGCGGCACGAGTGGCTTCTTCGGGAGTCATGCCGATGCGAACGGGACCGAGTTGTTTTAGTGCTAGTTGAGACTCTTCTGTCAGTTTTTGCGAGCTTGTACCTTGTTTTAAACACTCGTTCTCGCCACTCCCATCGCCGAAACAGTCGCCATTTTTATTGAGAATAACGATCGAAGCGACGGTGGGAAATTGAGCGAGGGTGGCTTCAATGGCACTGGTGGCGCGCGCGTCGTCGCCGACTCCCCCAGAGACGACGGTACGACAAAATTTCAGTTGCGCGATCCGATCGCGGATGGTAATTTGAAAGTCGCGATCGCAGTTTGATTCCCCTGCGAGTTGGAGGACGGGGGTCAAACCCAGTTGTTTTTCTTCGGAATCCGGTCCGTCAATCAGTTGCGCGATCGCGAAACGAGCAACTCCCGCACTATCAGTTGCTCTCCAAACCGGCTCGACATAGCTAAAATCGCTGTTACTTTGGGGTTTTTTGGGAAAAAAGACCTTAACGCGGTTTTTCCCTTGTGCTGGGGAAGGAGAGGGGGTTGGCGAGGACGTTTGGGTGGGAGTTGGTGTGGGGGTTGGGGTCGCTGTTGGTTCGGGAGAAGGGGGAATTTCGTTCGGGGGAGGAGAGGAATTCTCCGTGCAAGCGCTCAACGTTGCGATCGCGGCGAGTGTAGATAGGAGGGGAATCAAGGAACGGTTGAACATCGTGGGTGCGCCAATGGCAAATAGGATATTAATACAGACCGCGATCGCCGGATTCCGGTTTCGGTTAACGACGCGATCGCGCTGTCGTTTTTATCATTGTCCATAAGCGTTGTTCGAGTGCCTTAAAATACAGCGCGACGGGCAATTGATAGTATTCGACCAGCAACCAAACCACGCAAGCCAGATGAGAAATAAAGGCTAAAATTGTCCAAACAATGGGAAACCAGGCCATTGGCGTTCCCGGCATGGGGGGAAACAAATAGGCCGCACAACCAACTAATAATGGCGGCAGTAAAATAAAGGCTGCGCCAATAGCAAAATAATCCCATCCCAATTCTAAACCCGCACGATGGATGCCTTTCCAGGTCTTGCCACTCCAACGCCACGTTAGCGCAACTTGGCTATCGGCGAGGGCAATAGACTGTTGGGGAATATTGGGGGTGAAAATATGGCGACAAAAGTTACAACTCATCGCTTCCATCAAAGGCAGAGTAGAAATGTGACCGCAGCGACAGACCGGACAGGGGTACTGTCCCTGTTCGGTCAAAAGGGGGTTGGGTTGAGGCAAGTTACGCATTGATTTCGTGACGACTTTAGATTTTTCCCAAACAATCCAGCGATCGGTTTGAAGATGGAACGCTCGTTAAATTTTTAGTTTAACGAAGGAGAGAGGTGGCGATCGCAAAGGTTGAAATCTATTTCAACCTCCGTTCCCTCGAACCTTCAATTCAATTCCTCCCTTGGACGAGCTAACAACCATCTTCGACGGCTACAACGTCGCCAGAATGGAGACCCATCGTCCGATAGAACGCTTGCCACGTTTGACCGTTCCAGTGCCACGTTAGGGTTCTCCGGCTCTCTGCAAGGGCAATGGACTGTTGGGGGACGCTGATGATGAAGAGGCGATCGCAGGCGTTACAGCTCATCGCTTCCATCAAAGACAGAGCAGAAATCTGACCGCAGCCACAAACCGGACAGGGATAGTGTCCTTGTTCGGTAAAGGGAGGATTGGGTTGAGGGAGATCGGGCATTAGCTTTGTTACGACTCCAGTTTTTTTGTCAAGTCTAGTTGCGGTCGAAGGTACAGCGAGCGTCAAACCTCTAGTTTAGCGAATCGCTTTGAAAGTAGACTTCACCGAGTTAAAATAAGATTTTAGGGTCGAGATTTTGGATTTTAGACTGGGAGCTAGAATTCGCGACTTTATCTAATTTGTCATTGGGCTATTTTACTATTAATTTTTCGTCTTTAACCTCTCAATTTTTCTTCTCGTCCTTTGCTCCAGCGTTTCCTTTTGAAATTTACCTTGTTGAGTCGCGTTTCCGCTCTTATTTCACATTTCTCCTTAACCTCTCAACTATGAGTCAAATCCGACAGCAAGCGCGCAACAAAATTCTTCAACTTGCCAAACAAGGCGATCCTAAGACCATTGCAGCCCTAGTGGAACGCAAACTGCGCAACCGGGGAATTGCTGTTCGGGCCGAGCGCAAGGAAGGGACGTTGATTGTTATTTTACAAGGGACGGAAATTCCTGATGAGGAAGAGCTCGGTCCTACCATTGCTAACGCGATGAAAAAGCTCAAGGCTGAAGGCATTCAGGAGGTTGAGGTGTGGGGATGGCAGCAAGGTCAAGCGCGTCCAGACTGGGTGCATCGAGTTACTTTCGACCAAGCTTCTCTCAAACAAGCGCTATCGGCGTGGTTGGAGTCGAGTATTGTGCTGCCGTCGCTACAAAGCCATCAGCCGGAGCGGGTGCAAAAGTCGGCGGGAGAGGAATTTTTGCGCTTTTATCTCAGCACGAAAGATGCTGCTTTGTTGCCTGTGAGTTACGTGAAAGAAGTTCTACAAGTTGCGATCGCTGATATTTTACCCGTTCCTCACATGAGCGATCGCCTTTTGGGGGCGTATAATTGGCGCGGCGAAATGTTATGGTTGGTTGACCTCGACCGTTTGCTCGGTCTTAATTCGACTGTGGCTTTGGGAGAGGTTCGGCGCAGCGGTTTTGAGGCGAACTTTGGCACAACGAGCGCGATCGCGCTGCAAGTGGACGACCGCATTCTCGGGCTAGTGGTGCGGCGCGTTGAGGAGATCGAACGGCACGATGTTGAGGAGATCGAACCGGCGACGGGAGGATTATTCGACGCGCAATTGTTGCCGTTTGTGAGTGGCTATCTCACCGAAGCTGATGCGTTGGTTTTAGACGCGCCGGCGATTTTTGCGGGTGCGAGACAGTTGGGGGAAGTAAATTAAAAATTAAAAATTAAAAATTAAAAATTAAAAATACTAAGCCTTCGGGCTGCCGATTTTCTGTAAATCTAAAAGAAAGACTTCCAACGGAGGGTCCTCTGAGTTGAGTACGGCGACGTGACTGGCTAAGTTTAACGGCGGAACAATGGCGGCACCTTCGGGTAGCGATCGCACGTCCGCTAGGGAAATTTCTCGCAGCGTCGGCGGCCGGTCAACGGGAATGGCGCACAATTCTGTGTCGGAAACCTGTACGATGGTTAAAAACTTTCCCCTCTCCTGTCTCGTTGTTGTGTCGAGGGAGTTGATTTTGGGACGGAGATCGAGGAGGGCGATCGCGCGATGGCCGAGATCGACAAGGCCGACTTCATTGAGGGTCGTGCGGAATTCGGGGGGAAAATTAACGACTTTGAGAACAACCGCGATCGGCAGGGCAAACCAATAGCGGGCAACATTAAACATAATTACCTTACTGGTGTCTTCGTCCGACCGCGAAGGGGAAAAATTGGTCATTAGTCGTTGGTCATTAGTCATTAGTCATTAGTCGTTGGTCATTGGTCATTGGTCATTGGTCATTAGTCATTGGTCATTGGTCATCGAAATCTCCTGGGTCTGAAACCCCGCCGTATCGGGGGCGGCTTTAATTTTTGCTAAAATGTATAAGTTCTGACTCGCGAAAACCAAGCGGTCGGGAAGAGAACCTTGACAACTGGATATATGAGGTTCCGTGTAGAAAGGCTTGCACGGGTAAAATATCCAAGCAACAAGTACAGTCTTTTAAGACACCGTACCGCAGGGCTTGCGGAATCGGGACTCTGCAATGAGTTGAAAGTCTGTGGACTCTGTGTAAGACAGTACATGGTTTTAACTGTGGTATGCAACGGTGAGTGAAGCAGAAACCTAAGTTGTGAGTCTTAGGAATCACCGTCCGTTTACGGTGGTGAGGATGTCAATAACGGCATCTCTACCTAAAACCTACAACCCAAAATCTACAACCCAATCAGTCAGGCGATCGCTTGGCGAGGTATAGCATATTCCGTCACCGTTTTCAAGAGGTCATTTTCCAAATAAGGTTTTGTCAAATAGGCCGATGCGCCCAAACCCAAAGCTAACTGTCGGTGTTTTTCCCCTTGACGAGAGGTGAGGATTGCCACGGGAATATGACGTACCCTTGGATTTTGCCGATAGGCATTCAAAAACTCCAACCCGTTCATTTTCGGCATTTCAAGGTCGCAAATAATGAGCGAAATGTCTTGAGAATGCTGCAATTGCTTCAACGCCTCGAGTCCGTCCCGCGCTTGCAAAACCTGATACCCCGCTCGCTTTAAAGTGCGGGTCAAATTTTGCCGTAAGGTAATCGAATCATCGACCACCAAAATCCAGGGCTGCTCGGCAGAGACGGGTTTCGCGAACGGGGGGAATTTCCTCTCATCCGCCTTCGCATCCTGGAGGTGAGCGGCCACTTCCTCAACTGCTGGCATCGAGGGAGAAGGAGGCACGACTGTTTCGGGTGTGGAGGAGGTTGCCGCCGGTGCCAGCGCGCGATGTCCGTTGCGACCGTTGGTTGCCGCTTCCCATTCATGGGTTGGGGGAGTTGCAGGAGGCAAGACGAGGGGTTCTCGAACCTGAATTTCAGCCCCCTCGCTGCTGGAACGACCGAGAACCCGTTCGACTAACCCCACCAAATCGATCGCTAAAGCTAAGCGACTGTTGCCCAAAATACTACATCCATCCACATAACTCGGAGGCGCGATCGCGCTGTCTAAAGGTCGAATCACCAACTCTTGTTCCCCCAGAACCCGCTCCACTTCAACCCCAATCAACCCGACGCTCGCCCGGAGCAACATGACCATTGGCTGTTCGTCGCGTGCGGTATCCAGCGCTGGCGAGAGCCGAACGGGGCTCGACGTGCCATTCCAAGACGAGTTATAGGTTAAGAGATCGGCGAGGCGATGGAGAGGAACGGTATGAATCAAACCCGTTGCGCCGCGATCGGGGTGAGACGGAGGTTGTTGCCATTGAATCGCGCGCTGGCTGCCGAGTCGCTTAATGGAATAATCCTGGAGGAGAACGATTTGTTCGATATTGTCGGAGGGCAGCGCATAAACCAAACTCCCCGCTTGACAAACCAGTAGCTTCGCCACGCTGAGGGTGAGGGGAAGGCGAATGGAAAAGGTCGTTCCTCGCCGCCATTGAGACGTAACCGACAAATGGGCGTTCATGGCTTCCAAATGCGATCGCACCACATCTAATCCTACTCCCCGACCAAACAAATCGTTGGCTTCTCGAGCCGTGGAAAAACCGGGCTGAAAAATAAACTCGAGCAACTCTTCGTCCGAAAGCAATTCTGCTTCGCTGGGGGGAACGCGCTCCAATTCGATAACGCGCTCTCGAATGCGCTCGAAGTTAATCCCTTGACCGTCATCGCTCACTTCGATAAAGGAACGATTGCCTTGGGTGTAGGCGCGAATTTGAATCTGACCCTTGAGGGGTTTGCAGCGTTCGCGACGCACCTCTGGCTCCTCAATACCGTGGGCGAAGGCGTTGCGCACGAGGTGGAGGAGGGGGTCGTATAGTTGTTGAGCGAGGGCTTTATCGACGAGGACGTGGGAACCGGTAATCTGAAATTCGACGGACTTGTGATAAACGCCGATCAACTGTTGCAGAACCCGCTCGATTCGATTGAGAATTTCTCCGAGTTGCTGCATTCGGACTTGGGTCAAATCGTCGCGCACAAACTTTAAAAGGCGCTGTTGCTTTTCAACGATTTGTCTCGAATGGCGCGCGCACAGGTCGAATACTTCAATGGCTTCTTCCATTTGCACCATTTCTTCGGTTGCTGACTGTAACAGGAGGTGCAGTTCGCCGTAGCGGTCGAATTCAAGGGTGTCGAAGTCGGGGGCGCGGTTCGGGGTTGGAGGCTCGTATGGCTTCGGTTCTGGTTCCGAACCGCGATCGCGATCGCGGACTTGCCAATGGCTGGCTGGTTCTCCCATCGTCAGCCCCCACGTCCGCAGTTGAGCGAGGGTGGCGGCGTGTTTTTGCAGGCGCGATCGCAAGTCCTGCATGGCGGCGTAAAGGTGTTCGTTGTCTGCGATTTGTCGGTTTTGGTCGATGAGCAGTTCGCCGGCTTGAAAATTCAGGCGTTCTAGGCGTTCGAGCTCGACGCGCACGGTTTGGGGGGGTGAAGTGGAGCTTGTTTTTTCGGGGCTTGGGGACTTTGAGGCTTGGGAAGCGGGGATTTCGATGGTTTCTTCGCGATCTTCGGTGAAAAATTCGCTCTTGGGTTCTTTGTCAAGAATTTCGACTTCGGGGGCAACTGACGGGGACGAATCCAATGGCGGAGAGGATTGGTACGATGGGGTGGCGAAAGGCTCTGAAATTTCCTTCTCTTCGGTTTCTGTGGCTTCTGTGTCGATGGTTTCCTCAGTTGCGGGGGAAAAATCTGACAGCAGGGCGGGATCGAAGTTGCCGAATACTTGGTCTAGGGTTGGATGGGGGTCGCGATCGCTTTCTTCTAAGTCGAAGGTTTCTTCGTCGTAGGAGATAAAGTTGAAGGATTCCTTGTCATAAATCGTCGATCCATTGTCTCCGTTCTTGATGCCTTCGGAGTCGGCTTCCCAAGCGTCGAAGTTGGAGCGGTCTATCTCTTCCTCTTCCTCATTTTCTTCATCTGCTGGTTGTTCCACTTCCCCGTTGCTAAATTCGACAGCTTCGAGTTCTTCGGGAAGAGGGAAGAGGATGGGGCGATCGCGCTCAAGGAGCGTTTCTTCTCGGGGTTCTGGGGTCGAACGTGGTGCGCCGTTGGTTTCTGTTCCTTGAGGGTTTGAGGTTTCCGGTTCGACGAGCTCTTGACCGGCGGCGATCGCTTGTAAGTTGGGCGAGGGTTGTCCTCCGCAGGTGCGATCGCCTTCCATCACTGCTTGATGAGCGTCTTGCAAGTCGGCAAGAGCGATTTCGGCGATTTTGAGCGCGCGTTCTGGGGACACTTGCAAGGCTTGTGCGGTGAGGCGCGCGATCGCGCCGAAGCCAGGAAGGTTGAGGGATTCGGCCAGGCCGATAAAAATTTCGTTACAGTTTTGTAGGATCTGAGTTACGGCGACTGCATCGCCCTCGCTCAAAATGGTTCCTAATTCGCTCAAGCGTTGTTTGACTCCTACTTCAAAAATTGACCCGACCACATCAAACCCCAGTTCGACCGAGGAGGGAATTGCGGCATCTGGATTGAAGTTGTCGCCTAGTTTAATTTGCACTTCGGCTAAAATTGAGGCGGCTCGGTTGAGAACGTCGGGGTCGTTTTCTGCCATTGATGCGGTTATTTCGGTTACCGCAAGTCTCAGATATTCGTAGGATTGAAACAGTAAAGTATCCAGTTCTTCATCGACGACTAAATCGGGGTTATACAGAGATTTGAAAATTCCTTCAAGTCCGTGGGCAATCTGACTTAAATTGTTCAATCCGACGCTGGCTGACGAGCCTTTTAAAGTATGGGCGGCTCGCATTAAATTATGAACTTTCGCTGGGGTTTTCTCCGCTCTCAAGCTCAGGAGTTCTTGCTCTATAATTTGCAGGAGTTCCTGAGCTTCATTGAGAAAGTCAGCCTGGATTTGCTCGGAGTCGAGATTGCTATTCATTAGAGTTTTAAGGCAGAAGGCAGAGGGCAGGGGAGCAGGGGAGCAGGGGAGCAGGGGAGCAGGGG
>JAXHVQ010000098.1:0-23400 GCA_034189065.1 Cyanobacteriota bacterium | reverse complement strand
GGCCAGGACGGCGGCGCGGTCGGCCTGGCCGGCTTGCCGGATGGCGAGTCCATCCGACCCAGGCGTCCGGGACGACTCAGCGACCGGGCGATGGGGCACGGCGTTTGCCTGGTAGTCGTTCAACGAACCTCCGCCGGTTGCGTTATCGCCCCGGGCGCCGAGACCCGCGTTCTCCAGCAGCTGCCGTTCCACGGCGCTTGCCAGGCCCATGCCCTGCCCCTGCGAGATCCGCGAGGCGATCTCCTGGTCGAACTCAGCGCAAAACGTCGAGGTTATGTTCGATGACTAAAATAGAGTTTCCCTTATCCACCAATCGCTGTAAAACATTTAACAAATGATGGACATCGTAGAACGATAACCCTGTCGTCGGTTCGTCAATTAAATACAGTGTTTTCCCCGTTGCGCGGCGGGACAATTCCGTTGCCAATTTAACCCGTTGCGCTTCGCCGCCGGAAAGCGTGGGTGCGGGTTGACCCAACTTCACATATCCTAAACCCACATCCACTAAAGTTTGTAATTTAGTGACGGCACGAGGAATATTTTGAAATACGTCCGCCGCTTCTTCTACCGTCATATTGAGAACATCGGCGATGGAATATCCCTTATATTTCACCTGTAAGGTTTCTCGATTGTAGCGCGCGCCTTTACACACTTCGCACTGCACGTAAACGTCGGGAAGAAAGTTCATTTCGATGGCATTTGCCCCTTGTCCCCCACACGCTTCGCAGCGCCCACCTTTAACGTTAAATGAAAATCTCCCTTGTTTATATCCCCTGGCTTTCGCTTCAGTTGTTTCGGCAAAAATGGCACGAATGGCATCAAAAGTGCCGGTATAAGTTGCGGGATTCGATCGGGGAGTTCGACCGATGGGAGATTGATCGATTACAATCACTTTATCAATTGCGTTAAGTCCTTTTACCTTTCCCAAAGCGTGGGGAAAGGGAACTTTTTTTGTGAGGTGATGTTGCAAGGCGGGATAGAGAAGTTCTTCGACTAAAGTGGATTTTCCCGAACCGGAAACGCCTGCAATACAAACCAATCTTCCCAAAGGAATTTCGACGTTGATATGTTTGAGATTATTGCGATAGCAGTCTTTAAGACCTAAAGAACGACCGTTTCCTCGCCTTCGTTCGGCGGGAGTTTCAATGGTGCTGCGCCCGGAAAGATAGGCACCGGTAATCGATTCTTCGGCATTGAGAAGCGTTTTTAAGTCGCCTTGGCAAACGATTGTGCCGCCGTGAATGCCTGCTTTAGGACCGATATCAACGACACGATCTGCTGCGCGAATGGTTTCTTCGTCGTGTTCGACCACAATTAAGGTATTGCCCAAGTCGCGCAGCTTTTTCAGGGTATTTAATAAACGTCCGTTGTCGCGTTGGTGCAATCCGATACTGGGTTCGTCGAGGACATATAAAACGCCCGTCAATCCTGCCCCAATTTGGGTGGCTAAACGAATGCGCTGCGCTTCTCCTCCCGAAAGAGTCATAGCGGCGCGATCGAGGGTTAAATAATCTAACCCAACATCGAGCAAAAATTGTAATCTTGCTCTAATTTCTTTGAGTGCTAAATCGCCGATCAGGGCTTGACGTTGTGTCAAATTCATGTTGTTAATACGCTGCAATCCTTCACGGATGGGAACGCTAGAAAGTTCGTCGATATGGTACTGTCCCAAGCGGACGGAAAGCACTTCGGGTTTGAGGCGCTTTCCTTGACAAACTTCGCAGGTTTGGTTGATGATATATTGCTCGAGTTTTTGTTT
This sequence comes from Cyanobacteriota bacterium, assembly GCA_034189065.1. GTDB lineage: Bacteria > Cyanobacteriota > Cyanobacteriia > Cyanobacteriales > Spirulinaceae > FACHB-1406. Next base: position 21,641 of record JAXHVQ010000098.1, on the reverse strand, counting down.
GTACGCTTCTGAGTTAGTTTCTTGATATTGACGTTGGAGAATATTTAAAACGCCCTTATAGATGCGGCGATCGCCGTTTTTGGGGTTTCCTCGCGAGTCATCGACAAAGAGGATGGGTTCTTTGCTACCATACAGAATCACTCGTTGTTGTTCGGCAGTGAGTTTATTCCAGGGCGTTTGTAACTCGAAATCATAGGCAACCCCCAGACTGTAGAGAAGCGAAAGGTAGTAGGAATTATCTTTATCGGACCAGGGCGCGATCGCGGCGTAAACGGGCGCTTGGGTGTCGGGAATCACCAATTCGGGGGCGAATTTACGCAAACTTCCCAGTCCGTGACATTCGCTGCACGCGCCATAGGGAGAGTTAAAGGAGAATAAACGCGGCGATAATTCTTCCATCACTGCGCCGTGTTCGGGACAGGCAAAGTTTTCGGAAAAGACGATTTCTGGCGCGCTTGGGGGTTCGGAATTCTCTTGTTCTTTTCCTTCAGTTGTATTGGAATTACTTTCCGATTGCGATGCGGATTTCTCTTGTAATAGTTCGACAATGGCAATTCCACCGGAATATTTTAAACAGGTGGCCAAAGAATCGGAAATCCGCTCTTCTAATCCCTCTTTTTTAATCAAGCGATCGATGACAATTTCAATGGTATGGGCGTGATTTTTGTCCAACTCGATGGAATCTGTCAGTTCCCGAACCTCTCCATCGACGCGCACGCGCACGAATCCTTCGCTTGCTAAACTCGACAACAGTTTCTTGTGGGTCCCCTTTTTGCCGCGCACGACGGGGGCGAGAATTTGGAAGCGCGTGCGTTGGGGCAGTTCCATCACGCGATCGCACATTTCATCGATAGTTTGAGGGGCGATGTTGCGATCGCAGTGGGGACAATGGGGTTCTCCCGCGCGTCCGAACAGCAGACGCAAATAGTCGTAAATCTCTGTTACCGTCCCTACCGTCGAACGGGGGTTATGAGATGTGGATTTTTGATCGATAGAAATTGCCGGACTCAGCCCTTCAATTGCGTCTACGTCGGGTTTGTCCAACTGTCCCAAAAATTGCCGCGCGTAGGCACTCAATGACTCGACATAGCGTCGCTGTCCCTCAGCAAAGATGGTATCGAAGGCCAGAGAAGACTTGCCCGAACCCGAAACGCCGGTAAACACAATCAAGCGATCGCGCGGCAACTCCAAATCGACATTTTTCAAGTTATGCTGTCTCGCACCGCGAATGCGAATTGTGTTGCGAGAGTTCGGTTGCTTGCCATTGCTAGCAATTGCTTCTAAGGAGTCAGACAGATCGATCGGGCGAGTCATAAGCGATGCGGGTGAAAATTGGAAGGAATAGAATCGACTTGAACCTAGCATTTATGCCGAAAGGCAGTTGTGCGGTTTTAAAATTTGTCAGATGTTGCTGCCGATCCCGGAACCTTAATAGACCTTAACAATGATAGCGTTGCTGCCCCGCCTCTGTAACTCTTTCTCAAGAGCAATTTGAGGCTGTACCGACGGGAAAAGCTAGGGTGGAGAGGAGACAAGGCGTGGGAATGCCAGTATCTTGCCTACCTTCCTTGCCCTTGTCAAACTTCATCTCACAGAAAGTCTAATGAAATTTTGTCCGGCGTTCGGCTCGAAGGCGATCGCCTTCGAGCTCATCTTCAATCCTCCTTTTTTACACTCGGTTCAACCGTTTCATTGCCCACTCATTATATAGCGTTTTTATTTGATTTGTAAAATCTTGACTTCGGGATTCAGAATGGAAGAATAGGAGAATAGAAGAATTCAAGGGAGGAGCGAGAAGTTACTAAAAGCAGGGAATATTCTTATCTGTTTATATTTCATTTTAAAACGCTATACTCGACTTCCAAATCGTAACCTAACCCTCTTCGATTAAGCTGTTCTGCCACAGCCAAAGTCATTCCAGAAACGGAAAAAGGATCTAACACCATATCTCCTTTCTTAGACGAAGCCAAAACAAAATTGCGAATCAATTTTTCTAGTTTTTGGGTGGGGTGAGAGTTTTTCTTGACTTTCAAAGTTATCCCATTTTGCTTTTTTCAGATTGTAGGGCAGGTCGGCAAAAATCAAATCAATTGTCTCATCTTTTAGAAAACTCAACCAGTCAAGCGCATTGCCTTGATACAGTTGTCCGCGAGGATGTTTGAAATAGAGTAGTTTCGTAGGGTGGGCAAGGCTATCTTAACCTCACTTTATCATTATTTCCTAAAATTCCTTGCCCACCATGATTTATCGCAAGTTCCGTAAAACGAGCAAGTGAATCTTAATCCAACTTGATTTTTTCGACTCTAAATTCGCCTTGCCTCTCGATAAGTGGATCGGATTATAGCCCACAAGATCGCTCTTAAGAATGATTAAGTCTGTCCTGGGAAAATAGTAAAGTTTTGATTAAGAACTAGCGCAACGTCTTTTTACTGGGGTGCAAAGCGCGCTCTTCCCAGACCCGACTCTCCCACTAAATTGAGTTGCCGCACGGATTTGCTCGCTCTCACACTCACGAAATATGCTTCAGACTCGCTCTTTAGTGCTGGGAGGGATTTGAGATGTCAAGTCATGACTTAGAATCCCTTTCTGGTTCGCCGCTGGCGTTATTGAATATCTTACTAGAACCGCCGCTCGTTGACATTCCACCTCGACCGCAGTGCGAGGTTTGCGTCGTTGTTCCCGTTCGCAACGAAGCCGAACAAATCGAAGCCACTTTAACCGCTTTATCGGCTCAAATCGATGGTCAAGGAAAGCCTTTCGATCCCAATCGTTACGAAGTCATTCTTTTGGCGAATAATTGTACCGATGATTCGGCTGCGATCGCGCACCGCTTCGCCCGAAAACATCCCCATTTCGTCCTGCACGTCGTCGAAAAAACCTTGCCTCCCTCTCAAGCTTATATCGGTCGCGTTCGCCAACTGTTAATGGATGAAGGCTATCGTCGTCTAACGGCATTAGGGCGCAAAAACGGCGCGATCGCATCCACCGATGGAGATAGTTGCGTCGCCCCCACTTGGCTGGCGGCAACCCTCGAGGAAATCGGCAAGGGGGCAGATGCGGTAGGCGGAAGAATTGTTACCAATCGCGCGGATCGGGCCAACCTCGACCCTTACACCCGCGCCTGTTATTTGCGCGCTGTGGGCTACAATTTCCTCATCTCGGAACTCGAAGCTTATCTCGATCCCGACCCATTCGACCCATTCCCCCGCCACTATCAACATATGGGCGCTAGCCTTGCCGTAACCGCTCAAATGTACGGCAAGGCGGGAGGAATGCCAGCAGTGCGAACGCCCGAAGATATAGCCTTTTATCGCGCGCTAATGCGGGTGGGAGCGAGGTTTCGCCACAGTCTCAACGTCCGCGTCACGACTTCAGCGCGTCAAATGGGACGGACTGAAGTGGGCATGGCAAATCAACTTCAACGATGGGCGGAAATGGGACAGCATCATCAAGCTTTCTACGTTGAATCTGCGAGCGCGCTTGAAACTCGATTTCGGGCAAAGTACGCGCTTCGGGCGCTGCATCAACGAGTTTTAAAAAAGGAGGTCTTTCCTATTCAATATATTGCATCGCTGGCTAGAATGTTGGCGATTCCTCCCGATTGGTTAATCGATAAAATTCTACAAACGCAATCCTTTGCTTGGCTTTTTGAAGAGATTGAAAAATGTCAGCAGGAGCAGAATGTTTGGCAGCAGCGTTGGCCGTTAGTTAGAATTGAAGACGCGATCGCGAGTTTGCGCCTGCGCCTTGCCGAGTTCCGCGCTAACCAGCCTTCATCGATTCCACTCTATTCTACACTTTCCCCGAAATCCGTTCGAGGCGATCGAGCATTATCTAAGATTGGCTACAGTTGACCCGTCTAATTTGTGAAGTATTGACATTTTTGGTCGATAAAATCTCAATGCAAGAATTGTCTAAGGAAAATAGCGATAAAATTCCCGGCGATGCAAAACCCGCATCACCTCTATAGTATTTTCCTTCACCTCTATTCCAACTCGGTAATCGCCGAGCCGAATGCGATAGCGACTCGTATAACCCCGCATAGCTTTAAGATTGGGGATTTCCTGTAAGGTATTCAGGGCTGGAAGCGTCGTAAAGGCAAGATTGTAGATACGTTGGTATATAGATGAACTTTTCAAATGCTTCAGATCTTTTAAAAAAGCCTGACGGTATTGAATCTCCAAGATAATTATTCGCTAAGATAGATTAAGGCTTCATCGCGACCTAACAATGGAGTATTGGCAGCTTCATCCATTGCTTTATTTAAACAATAATTTTCTACTGCTTCGCCGAGTTCCTCTAAGGAAGCGTCGCTTGTCGGCATTATTTGTCGCCATAATTCAATGGGAATCACCACAGCGATCGCGTCTCCGTCTCCATTGGTCAAATATTTAATGTTTGGCATTCACTCCTCCCAAATTGATTTTTGCTCTAAGGGTCCAATATAGCAGTACAACTCCGATCTACACTCTTATATCCTAACGCACGTTAGCAACAATTTAAACCTCCCGAGTGTAGCCCGTCTATTACAAAACTCTTCTCTCGAAAAGATCGAGTCGATATTGCTCTGCTTTATGCTCGACAAGAGGCTGCATTTGAGTGGAAACGAGTTCGCTAAAAAAATCATGAACCTCATCGCCAGTTAAAGGATAGTTTGTCTCTTCTGTCCAGTGAACTAACATTAAATGACCGCCCGGTTCGAGAAGATTCAAAATACTTTTTTGCGCCCGTTTCAAATCTCCCCAACTCCAATAATACCCTACTTCCGATACGACAATTAAATCGAACGTTTCGTCCGGCTGTTGCTCGGGAAATTGCATCAGTTGAAAGCGAAGGTGAGGGAAGCGATCGCATCGTTCAATCGCCTGCTGTTGAGCGGTTTCTGAAACATCTATCGACAGCAGAGAATCGCAGCGTTCTGCAAGCTTTTCGGTCAAAATCCCAATAGAACCGCCAATTTCAAAGCCAGACCGATAGCTATTTTTTGGCAAAGCTGCTATCGTTGCGGCATATTTATCGGCTTCGTAACGACTGGTCGCAAATCGCCAGGGGTCGGAATCGGCTGCATAAAGATTTTCAAAATAGCTGGGAGGGATCGACGAGTTAGAGTTGTTCGCAGTCATTTTTAATTGGCAAGTTTTATAACTTTGGAACTTAAAAAATTAAAGGGGATCGATATACGGCTTTTCCTCGATATACACCTCCCAAGGACGCTTGAAATTTTCGAGTATTTCGGGAGTTAAAAGAAAGCCGTCGGGATCGTCGTTAATTAACCGAGTCGTTTGGGAACGATAGGCCGCGATCGCGCGTTCTTTCTCCTCCACCACGGCATCGATCCCCAGCCGCCAAACCTCAAATTGCTCCCAATTGGGCAAATCTTGATGTTGTGCCGCATCCCAATCCCAAATGGGATATTCAATGACTCGCGGTTTAGGTGATAGCGTCACAATAGCCCGCTGAAACAGTTGCCAAGTGGCGCGATGATCGCGATGGGGATCGTATCGCCAGGGGAGGAAAATAATTTCAGGTTTGAGGGAAGTTAAAAAGGTTTGACAGATCGCGATCGCGTCCCTCGCCTCAAGCGCGTCTTGCATCGGAATCTTTCCATCGGGCAATCCCACAAAATGAACCTGGCGAACGCCCAAAATCGCCAAAGCTTCCCGCGTTTCCGACTCGCGCAACGCCTTCAACTTGGGAGCGGGATAGGCGCGAGAATTGGGATGAGATTGGGTTCCATCGCTGACAACGAGAACTTGCACGGTAACGCCCAACGCCCGCAACAGCGCCATTGTACCGCCGCAGCCGAGGGTTTCGTCGTCGGGATGGGGGGCGACGATGAGGACGGGATTGGCGGCAATGCTCGTCAGCGATCGCCACGGTAACGCTGTCCCATCGGCAAAGGGAGAGGAGGTAGAATCAATCATCAGACCACAGGGAAGAGGCAGGAACCGATTGAGAAAGGACGTATTGCCCCACCGTCGCGATCGCCGCATCGTAGGCGGGTTGGCGCAAATACAGGGTTAAATCGCGAATGGTGCGTTCCATTGGGTGCGCTGGCATCAATCCCCTCGTCCCCACACAGCGCTCGCAAATCTGTATTGCATCCATGCAAATCTGTTCGATACTCGAACGCATCATATTCGTATACCCTACCAAGCGCTCGACTTGAGGATGCTCGTCTTCCGGGCAACCCCCAAATGCGGGCGAGTAGGCGGCGACTTTTTGGGCGGCTCCTTGAAGCCACAAATTGCCCTGTTCCACAGCTATTGCCATTTTTCCCAACCGCTCTTGCTGGTAGGGACTGCCGGTATAATTGAGGTGTTGGAGGTAGGCGCGGGTTTGGTTGAAGAGGGCTTCTGCGGCTCCGAACTGGACGGCGGCGAAGCGAATGACTCCGGCGGTGAGCCACGGTTGTCGGTGATAGTCGTCGGGGTTGCCGATGAGGGAGGTGGCATCGAGTTCGACTCCGGTGAAGTCGATTTTGTAGCTGGCGGTGGCGCGCATTCCAGAGGGCTGCCACCAACTGCGATCGCTAACGGTTGCCACGTCTTCCATCGGCACGATGCACATTTGCCAGCCGCCGTCGGGGAGGACTCCGTTGACAAAGGGACGTTCCACGAAACCCGCGCCGGAACAGAAGGTTTTGCATCCTTCGAGGCGATAGCGGTTGTTGTCGAGGGGGATAATTTTGACTCCATCGCCAGCTTCTGCATTCCAAACGCCGAAGATTTTGTGGCGATCGCGCGCGTCGCTGGCGTATCGTTGGATTTGTTCGGCTGTACCGAAGGTTTGCACCAATTGCAGGGCGTTGACGTGGCCTTCGTAAATGCGTCCCACGGCTAAATTTCCGCTGCCAATTCGCTTTAATAAAATTAAGACTTCGTGGGTTAAGTTGGCATCAATGCCCAGTCCCAGCCCTCCCCATTTGGAACGTAGGGGAACAGTCAGCAAACCGGCTTCTGCAATTTGCTCGAACTCTTTAACGGGAAAGGCTCCAATGCGATCGATAGAGGCTGCATTCGCCGCGCAATACTCGGCAATTTCGGTCGCGCGATCGAAGGCTTCTTCTACCGAAGGACAGGGTTTAGGATGAGATTTGGGGGGAGAAACTCGAGCGGTAATAGCAGCCTCCTTCTATTAATTCGTGTTAAAGTTTAACGTTTAAAATTTTTGGATTTAAGCCGCCGTGCGGATGGAATAGGAAAATTGTGACTTGGGGAGGGTCTGTTAGTCCTCTATCTTTATGGTGATTGTGGGGAGGTTGGGGGTTTAGGGAAGAGCGCGATCGATAGTAGACGTTCTTGGAATGCCTTATAATAATTCTAGCAAGCGGTATTCTTTCGCGCTTCCCAGCATTGTTCGAGAAACCTAGAGTAGAATATTCGGGTGAATGACGATCGCGCCTCAATTGCCCTGTTCTATCCTATTGGCAACTTCTGCTATGGATTTGTTTTAAAAGTCCCGGAACTTCCTCCACAGAAATGCGATCGCGCCAAATTTTTTCGGGCAAAACTACAACCATCGGCCCGTTTTCGCATTGTCCCAAACAACCGCTGCTAACAATTTCGATCTCAGACCTATTTTCCTTTTGAAATGCGGCTAAAACAGCTTTCGCTCCCTGTTTCCGACAAGTTCGATTTTGGCAAACTAAAATCTGTTGACAACTCAAAGCTATTTTCTCCTAAACTCTTCTATAATATAGCGTTTTCAAATGAAACGTAAACAATAAGTAGCCCAGAATTCAAATCCACCGCGAGTAGGGACGTTCAATTGAACGTCCCTACGTTGAAACGGTTTACATCCCGTTCAGAAATGCTATAGAGGGTAAACTATTTTTTGAATCATGACGTTAGCTGTGGTGGACATTGCGGCAAATTTTCAAATTTCAAAAAGCCATCTTGAACTGGCAATACCTACCCTACTTTATTATATTTAAGGGGCATCTATTTCACTCCTGTGTTTAATATCATGTAGGTTATATCCTAAATCAGAAAAATAGTTTCTGACTTTTTGAAGGCTTGTAAAATAAAGACTTTCTTTAAATCGATAATCCTCTTCATTTTCATAGGCATCACTTTCATGAACTTCGCGTTTTAGTTCGATATTTAAAATCTGATAAGGAGTTTTCGTGAGTTTCTCGCGAAGTTCAATTAAGGAAGTATATATTCCTTTTTCTTTTGGTTTATAGGCATCTTTAGGATAGATGATAGGAATATCTCGCTTTATCAAAAGAATCCATCCTAAGTAATCGGAAACATCTAGTTCTTTTCTAAATTCCCACTGTTCGCCCTGACTTAATTTTTTTTCCAAATCTTCAATATTTATGATACGTATGTTTTTAGAGGCTATAGACTCGATCGCATTTTCCCGGTGCCATCGACTTTTAACTCTAATGGCGACAGCACTAACTAGAAATACAGAAACCACAATTTTACATTAAAAAGCTCCGACTCATTCACGCGATCGCGCAATCTAGTAACTAAGAAGAAGAATTTGTCTCAAAAACTGGATTATTTAACGGCTCACTGCGAGATTATGCTAAAACTTGACCGATAGGAAGAGAATCTTCGAGACCTTTGAATGGCCATTTGAGTTGGGGTTTTGCAGTTTTTGAGTTGCCCACGATATGCTGACTCTAATATTGTTTATGAGACTATTTTAACCGCTAATTTAGAGAGCTTCGGCAAATTCGGGTCGGTATTTGGCAATACCTGAAATTCCCTCGATCGCGGCGGGTCGATCGACTAAAATTAAGAACGCTTTGTCTGGGATATTGTCGTATTCGCTGGCAATGCTGTAAGTCGAAGCGGGAACAAAGCCAAAGCGCGAGTAAAATTGTGGATGTCCGAGTAAGATAATAAAAGGATATTCTGCCTTTTATATCTCGGATAGTCTCCTTTGTACGAGTTGGGTTCCGATCGCGTAACGCTGGAATTCTGGAGACAGCGAGGGGTGCGAGTCCCATCCCCACAAGAGTTTGTTCGGGGGTTTCGATGGCGACGGGGGTAAAAAGGAGATGTACGGCGATGCGATCGCGCATTATCCCAACAAAAGAGATGCGATCGCAACCCGTTTCGCGCAATCGTTGGACGAGGTTCGCTTCTGTTCGTTAAAGGCGCGTTCGCGGACGAAGCGAATGGCCGAACCGTCGGTATCTCGTTCTACTCCAATGGCGATCGCGTTAGATTGACTCATGACTCTGGCACTGCTATTTTAACAGCACGGGTGGAGGAGAAAGTTGAACTGCGATCGCTATCTCAATTTCCGCGTCCGTTTAAGAACGGAGAGGGTGGGATTCGAACCCACGGACCTTTTGGGTCACTCGATTTCAAGTCGAGCGCAATCGACCACTCTACCACCTCTCCAGTTGTTTTAATCATAGCAAACCGCGTCCCATTCGTCATAGGTTTTATTGGGGAACGCTCGTCAATTTTTTTGGACTCGACCGGTTTTGCTGCTTATGCTTTACCCTAAACATAGCGCTGTTGTCACTTCATCGTTTTGGCCATGCCTCGCAAAGCCTCTTCTGCTTCACTTCAAACGCCTAAAACCAGTCAAGCTGCACCTCTGGCGCTTTCCCAACTTCATTTGCGCCTCGATGCTTTAAACAAAGAACACCAACGGTTGCTTAAGCTAATTAAGAAAAAGCGAACCGAACTGAAGAACTTTGTCACACAAATGCGATCGCTGGCGACGGAAGTTTTTCATCAAGGAATCTCTAACTTAGAGAAAATGGCAGAAATCGATCGCGAGATTCATACCTTATTTGATGAAATTTTGGAAAAGCGAAAATTGGGAAAACAAACTCGCGCAAAAATTGAAGAAATTTACAAAAATCTGCAATCTATCGGCATTGTTAGTCCCAAACGCCACACGAAAAGTAGCAATAATGATTTAGACGAGCTTTTTGAAAGCGAGGAAGAGGAAGAATTTGTGCCTCCTGGAGACGAACGATATCGAGAAAGGCGAGAGTTTCAAGAACGAGAAACGCCTGCCGCTCCTCGAACGGAAGAATCTCGGAAAATTCGTCAAACTTTTTTAAGATTGGCGGAAATCTTTCATCCCGATCGCGTAACCGATTCCGAAACGCAAAAGCATCATACCGAAATTATGAAAGAGCTGAATAATGCCTACAAGGAAGGCGATCTCGCGCGGTTGTTGGAACTCGAACGAAAGCATCAAGCCAATGAGAAAATTGACGACCGCAATGAAAGCGAAGTGGCGCGCAGATGCAGACAAATCGAACAGCAAAATGAGTTGCTCGAGCGGCAATACGAAAATTTAAAAGAAGAGTTGCGACAAGTTAAACGAACTCCAGAAGGAGAAATGGTTTCCAATTATCGCAAACAAAAGAAGGCGGGAATCGACCCGATCGCGGAAATGATGGAGGAAGTCGAAGAACAAGTGGAAATAATTTCGGAAATTCGCGACTTTGTTCGAGATTTCTCCCAGAAAAAACTCACCATCAAAGATTTCTTGAAAGGCCCGCCAGTTCTCCGTCGCCTTGCGCGGGATGCGATGGATGAAATGTTTGACGAGTTTGAAGGAATTATTATTAATTTCCAATGAATTCTGCTGTTATTCAACGTCTGTCCCCCGAAGTTGTGACGCTGATTGCGGCTGGCGAAACCATTGATTCCCTCGCAGCAGCGGTGCGGGAGTTAGCCGAAAATGCCCTCGATGCAGGCGCGACGCGCATCTCGATTTCTCTATTTCCCGACTTGTGGCGCTTGCAAGTGGCGGATAACGGTCGGGGAATGAACTTGACAAATTTGCGAGAATGTGCAAAGGCTCACTGCACGAGTAAAATTAGCGATCGCGCGGATTTGTGGAAGATTACGAGTTTGGGATTTCGCGGCGAAGCGTTGCACAGCGTGGCGCAGTTGGGACAGTTAGAAATTTTGAGTCGTGCGACATTGGAAGAAGAGGCGGGATGGCGGCTGAAGTACGATCGCGACGGCAACCCAGTTGAAGAAGAAGCGATCGCGATCGCGCCGGGAACCATCGTTACGGTATCGGATTTATTCGCAACAATCCCCGTGCGCCGCAACGCCTTACCGTCCGCTTCCCAACAACTCAAAGCCATTCAAGAAAGCATTTATCAACTCGCCTTATGCCATCCCCACGTCACCTGGCAAGTGTTGCAAAACGGTCGATCTTGGTTCAATCTTTGTCCCAGTTCCACGGCAAAGGAAATTTTACCGCAACTTTTAAAATCGGTGCAAACGAGCGATTTGCAGTATTTAAATGTAGTCGTTCAACGTCCGCCCTCTTTAGAAGAAGATGAGGAATCGCAAACCACAAATGACGAATTAATTAACTCTTTTCCGTCTAAAATAGAAGTGGCCATTGGACTGCCCGATCGCTGTCACCGCCATCGCGCCGACTGGGTGAGAGTGGCAGCCAACGGACGGATCGTGCGATCGCCAGAACTCGAACAAACCATTATCGCCGCCACCAGCCGAACCTTGCCGCGCGATCGCTATCCCATCTGCTTTTTGCACCTCAAAACCGATCCCGGACAAATCGACTGGAACCGCCACCCCGCCAAACTCGAAATCTATCTCCACGCAATGGACTGGTGGCGCGATCGCGTAACTGATACCCTAGAACAAGCCCTACGCCTCAGTCGCGCCGATCTCGCCTCATCGGGACACCAACGCATCAGCCAACTGCTGAAAGTCTCCGAAGCCAAGGGAAGCCAATATCGCCTCAATCCCAACCTCCAAGCCGCCGTTACCAAAACCCCAGAAATCGGCCTCATCGAACTGCGCGCCGTCGCCCAAGTCAACAAAACCTACATCGTCGCCGAACACGCCAACGGGGTGTGGTTAGTCGAACAACACATCGCCCACGAACGGGTATTGTACGAACAACTCCTCGACGCGTGGCAACTGGCCGCCATCGAACCCCCCCTCATCCTCACCCAACTCACCCCCGCCCAACTCGCCCAATTGCAACGCCTCAACCTAGAAATCGAGCCCTTTGGCGAACAAATGTGGGCGGCGCGCACCGTCCCCGAAATGTTGCGCCAGCGGGAAGACTGTGCCGAGGCCCTCCTCGAACTCAGTTGGGGAGGGGACTTACAAACCGCCCAAGTTGCCGTCGCCTGTCGCAGCGCCATTCGCAACGGTACGTCCCTCACTTTGCCCCAAATGCAAGACTTACTCGATGGCTGGCAACAAACCCGTCAGCCGCGAACTTGTCCCCACGGACGGCCGATTTATTTACCGTTAGAAGAATCGTCTCTTGCCCGTTTTTTCCGCCGTCATTGGGTGATTGGGAAAAGTCATGGGATTTAGTTGAAACTAAAAATTGCAGCAATCGAATCTCAATCTGGGGTCAAAACGATAACATAGAAGGGACAACCTTTTCTTGTAGCAAGTAAAATCCGATTTTTTGTAGGGTGGGTTAGGTGCGAGCAAGATTTCTGGAAAAAACCATTGCTTTTTCCCCGCACCGTAACCCACCACTCTAAATTTTAGAACTGATAACTGATAACTGAAATGACCGCAGCAATTTCAACTTCCCCAACCCTCGAAGAATTCCTGAAACAGCCAGAAACTAAGCCCGCTAGCGAATTTGTCAATGGGAAAATTGTTCAAAAGCCGATGCCCCAAGGAAAACACTCTCGCCTGCAACTCAAGTTTTGCGAAACCGTTAATAGCGTTTCAGAAACAGCACAAACTGCCCTAGCTTTTCCCGAACTCCGCTGTACCTTTGGCGGGCGTTCCATCGTTCCCGATGCGGCAGTTTTTGCTTGGAGTAGAATTCCTTTTGAAGACAATGGGGAAGTCCCCAATGCGTTTGAAACATATCCAGACTGGACTGTGGAAATCCTTTCGCCCGACCAAAAAGCTACAAAAGTTATTAGTAATATTTTACACTGCCTGAAATTTGGGACTCAGCTCGGGTGGTTAATCGATCCAGAAGAACGGTTGATTTTGGCGTTTCTTCCCGGACAAGAACCCCGCGAGTTGACGGGCAGCGATCGCGTGCCAATTCTAGAGTTTTTAACGTTAGACTTGACAGTGGAAAAAGTTTTCGATTGGCTAAAAGTAGGTCGATAATTAAATTGCAAGGGCAGATCGTTTTTGATGAGGTTGGGTATTCATTATGTCAACTCTTTACGAAATAGACTTCTATGCGTGGACTCAAGAACAAGCTAAATTTCTCAAACATCAGCAATGGAGTCAATTAGACTTACCCAATTTAATTGAGGAGATTGAATCCTTGGGAAAGCAGCAACGCGCAGAATTACGGAACCGTTTGAGTATTTTAATTGGACATTTACTGAAATGGGAATATCAACCAGAACGACGTAGCCGTAGTTGTTTGAGTACCATTCGCATTCAGCGTCGCGATACACAAGAATTAATTGAAGAGAACCCGAGTCTTAAGCCCTATCTTGAAGAAGCGCGACAAAAAAGCTACGAAAGTGGAAGAGATTTAGCGGTAAAAGAGACGGATTTGCCGCTGCAAACCTTCCCAACGATTTGTCCTTATACTTTGGTAGAAATTTTAAAAGATGGTTTTTATCCCGGCGAACCCGTAGCTGACGATTTAATGAAATAATGATATCGAGCGTAGGTTTTTTTCAGAGTCAGCATTAAAAATATAGATTGTTCTACTCTAAATATAACGACGATCCAAAGACTAAAATGGAACTTTACGAAACAGATTTCTACGCTTGGACGCAAAAACAAGCTGAATTTCTCAAACATCAGAAATGGAGTCAGTTAGATTTGCCCAATTTAATTGAGGAGATTGAATCCTTGGGAAAGCAGCAACGCGCAGAATTACGGAACCGCTTGAGTCTTTTAATTGGACATTTACTGAAATGGGAATATCAAGTCTCAAAACGTAGCCGAAGTTGGTTAAATACCATTCGTATCCAGCGCATTGATATCGCAGAGTTACTTAAAGAAAATCCAAGTTTAAAACCCTACTTACAAGAAGCGCTTCAAATTGCCTACACCAAAGGAGTAGCTTTAGCATCGGGAGAAACTAATCTACCGCGAAAAACATTCCCGGAATATTGCTCTTATTCTTTGGAAGATATTTTGAGAGACAGTTTTTATCCCGGCGAACCTGCGGATGATGATTTGATGTATTAAATTCATTCCCCTATAATCCCCACCCTCTACAATCCCCCGCTAAGCAAAAAAATGTCGATTTTGTTATTCTAAATCAATCTGGGTCTCTGTTTGGGAACCATCTTCATTATCTCGCAAAAATCCATGATATAAAGGTGAAATAATTCCATCTTCTCTGCCTATCCTCAGAATTTCCCATAGGGGCGGCTCTTCACCGATCCGAATTTCTAAAATAGTTTCCCAATAAGAATTAGAACCGCTTTCTGTTCGCTCTATTAATCGATTATTACCTTTGTTCCAAAACTTTTCTACAATCAAAATTTTGCGTTGAGCCATCTTATCAATTAATATAGTTCTTGTAATTGATACCTGACTAACGTCTTTATTTAAATACTCAATTGCATGGTTGTACTTAGGGATTGAATCAACATCAATTTTTTCATCTGCTTCTAGATCGAAGTATTCACGGGGAGAAAGTTTAGTGTTTTTCCAAGTTTCGCTATCTTTAGTTTTATACTCGATCGTTATTTGTAAAGAAGAATACTCTGTTTTCATTTATTTTTACCTCTTTTTCCTAAATCGCGCTTTTCAAAAGCTTTCATAATTTGTTTGTGGGTTCTGGCATCCAGTTCGCTACGAGAGAGCATTTCGTCTAGCTGCCTGGGAGTTTGTTTCAGTAAGAAATTTAGATCGACTCCTTTAATATTAGGATTTCTCCGAATATCTCTGAGCTGCCCTATACCCGCTAATTGAGTCTCAATGGGAATATCGGGTTGAATTTCCACGAAAATTGTTTTTTTAAGAAAAATACAAGGTTAGATGCTTGTTCTATTCTATGGGGGGAAGTTTGAATTTTGCTCGGTATTAATTAAAATAGTTTACGATTAATGGGGGACTGAGGGGTTGCGATCGCTCGCGCGAATCCGCCCTTCCCGACGCAGGAAAACTCTAAAATTGGCGTACATGACAAATGCTTATCTCTTAATTTCTCACGGCAGTCGAGATCCGCGCCCCCAAGTTGCGGCGGAGGAACTCGCTCGAAAAGTGGCGCAATCTTTGACAACAGTCGGACAAAACTCCCCTATGACTCCCGCTGTGCCGATGGTGGAAACGGCAGCATTGGAATTTGCGCCCTTGGAACTGTACGACGCGATCGCGCAATTCGCCTCCAAAGCCAAAGCCAAGGGGTTGACAAATGTGCAAATCGTTCCCCTTTTTCTCCACAAAGGCGTTCACGTTCTCGAAGATGTTCCCGCAGAAGTTAACCGCGCCCGTTCCATTTTAGGCGACGCGATCGCCCTCCAACTGTGTCCGTATCTGGGCAGTTCCCCAGATATCCTCGCCCTCCTCGCCGCGCAATTTGAACGCCTCCCGGGACGCGATCGCATTTTACTCGCCCACGGAACTCGTCGAGAAGGAGGCAATCAACCCGTCGAAGCGATCGCGCGCCAACTCCAAGCCCATCCTGCCTATTGGTCGGTGACTCCCAGTTTAGCCCAAAGCGTCGCCGCCGCCACAGAACGAGGAGCAACAGAAATCGCCATCGTCCCCTACTTCCTCTTTGCCGGGGGAATTACCGAAGCGATCGCGCGCCAAGTTGAGGACTTGCAAACCCAATACCACAGCACGCTTTTGCATTTGGGTCAACCCCTCGGTCCAACCCCAAAACTCGCCCAACTGGTCGCTAAAAGTTTAAATGGGATGAGGAAAGGGGACAGTTGAATGGCATCATAGATTATTAAGACCTTATAGGCACGCCGGAAGTCGCGCGAGCGATCCGGGCGACGAAAGCGCCCTTGGCATCCGCGCCACAATCGCCGTGCCTTCACAATTGAGATAAGCCAAACTGTTTTGAGGAGAAATATGCTAAAACGCTTTATTTTGGGAGCTGTCGCGACCCTATTTTTTCTAGTGCAATTGCCGATGGCGCGCGCCCTTGCCGTTGACATCGACCCAGATTTGCGCACGGTCAAACTCAACGAAGGCGAGACCGTTGTTGTCTCGAACAAACAATTCGAGCAAGGAAAACGCATTTTTACTGGAACCTGTTCCAAGTGCCACATGGCAGGCAGAACGAAAACCAATCCCAACGTAACGCTATCGCCAGAATCCTTAGCTGGTGCGTTACCGCGCCGCGATAATGTTGAGGCGATCGCCGAATATTTAGAAAATCCCAAAACCTACGATGGGGAAATAGACATCAGCGAATTTCATCCCAACACCACCCGCGCCGATCTCTACCCATCAATGAGAAACTTGACGCAAAATGACTTGAAACTCCTAGCCGGGTATATCCTCACCGAAGCCAACATTCGCGGCTTCCGGTGGGGTGCGGGTAAAGTCTACGACTAAAACGCTCTTTGAGACAACGGGGGAAGGGGAGAAAGAAGTCTAGCTCTACTTTTGTAACCGACCCACCCCGCTCGCTCTCGTTCCCTCAACAGACACGATTATGACTCGAATCTTCTCTCGTATCCTTCGTCAGATGGGTTGGCTGCGCGGCGCGTCGATCGCGATCGCCTTCTGTCTGACGCTTACTTTGGGTGCAACGCCGGCAATCGCAACCACAGATCGGTATATTAACCGCTTTATCGCCCGCGAACCCGTTGCTATCCCCTACGACGCACAAGGACAAACGAAAACGTTTACCCCAGACGACTTCTACCAAGGAAAAGAACTTTTCAAATCCCACTGTATTTATTGTCATGTGGGAGGAACGACGATTCAAGACCCTCGCATATCCCTGTCGTTGGAGGCTTTGGCTGGTGCCACGCCGCCGAGAAATAACGTCAGCGCCATCGCCGAATTCATGCACGATCCCATGAACTACGATGGCAGCGACTACAGTATTTGGTGCCGCCAAGTCACCGAAGATTGGATGCCCCAAGCTGACTTAGAAAGGCTGGCAGCCTTCATCCTGCGAGCCGGTGAAAAATCGCCCGGTTGGGGAAATTCTAACGTGGAACTTCGCTAGGCACTTTGTCGGACGCACCCCCAAAGGGAGAAAAGCATCCAGTTGGATTGTCTTTTCAACCCCAAGCAGAACCGAGTTTGCGGTAAAATATTCACACAATCTTAACAATTTTTTGAAAAAAGCAATGAAGTTAACAACCCTACCCAAGCACCTTGCTCTCGCCTTTTCCGTAATATTGCTGCTTGTTTCCAGTATCTTAATGGATGCTCGCCCCGCTTTTGCGGAAAGCTACACCGTAAAAATGGGGACAGACAGTGGAATGCTCCAGTTTCAGCCTTCAACCGTGACCATTAAGCCGGGAGATACGGTGAACTTTGTCATGAACAAATTAGCCCCCCATAATGCCGTTTTTGACAAGGCACCGGCTGGAGAAGATGTCGAAGCACTCTCCCACGACAAACTGCTATTTTCTCCCGGTCAGTCCTATTCAACCACCTTTCCGGCAGACGCAGCTCCAGGAGAATATTCCTTCTACTGCCAGCCTCATCGCGGGGCGGGAATGAAGGGAAAAATCATCGTTGAATAATCGGCGATCGCGCGGATCGAGGCATCGCCGTTATAAATCGGTATCCTTAAGTTAATTAAAGCCAGGAATATTTGTTGAGGCATGAGTATGCGTGAAAAGCCCGTTGCTGCGGGCTTTTTCAGTTTCCCCAGACCAAGCAGCGGCTCGCATTCGCAATGCGCTAAAATCGAGAAACGAATGAGGGCTTGCCGAGTTGCAATTCTCAACAGATAGCACTCAACAGCGATCGCGTACCCGGGCAAAAGCGAGAACAGCGCGATCGGCAGCCGGAAGGACGAACTCCTCGCCCGAAAGAAAAAATACGATCGACTGAAAGAGCGCGCATCAATTCAACTGCGACCATTCCATCGAGCGGCAAAGACGAGCTCAAAAAAGGAGCCAGCAAAAGCGTAATCTTAGAAACGAAACAGTTGATTCGTCATGGGCGAGAGCGCAAGAGTCAGGCCATTCAACCCACCACAGACGCGCGACCCGCGATCGTTTACTGTTTACTGAAGTGATGTCCCCCCAACAACTCTGGAGTCAAGTTTTAGAGCGCCTACAGCTTCAACTCACCCAGCCCACCTTTGAAACCTGGGTGAAAACAGCAACGGCGGTCGAACTGAGCGAACACTGCTTGACGCTTTGCGCGAGCAACCCATTTGCGCGAAATTGGTTGCAGAAGCACTATATTAAAACCATTGCCCATAGCGTCGAAGAAATCCTCGGTCGCCCCCTAGAAATTCGACTGATTGCCGCCCGGGAGGGTAGCGACGCGATCGCAGCCGATACCGATCTCTACTGGTCCATGCCTATTACCTCTCCGCCCCCCGAAAATCCCAGCAATCGCCTGGCGGGGAAAACCGAGTTCAACAGCAAATATATTTTCTCGCGCTTTGTCGTCGGTCCAACCAACCGCATGGCCCACGCCGCTGCCCTTGCCGTCGCCGAATCGCCGGGACGCGAATTTAACCCGTTGTTTCTGTGCGGCGGAGTGGGTTTAGGAAAAACCCATTTGATGCAAGCGATCGGCAATTATCGCACCGGAATCGACCCCAATTCCAAAGTATTTTACGTCTCCACCGAAAAGTTCACCAACGACCTCATTGCCGCCATTCGCACCGATAGTCTCCAAGGATTTCGGGAACGCTATCGGGCAGCCGAAGTTTTATTAGTAGACGACCTACAATTTATCGAGGGGAAAGAATATACCCAAGAAGAATTTTTTTACACCTTTAATACCCTCCACGAAGCCGGAAAACAGGTGGTTCTCGCTGCCGACCGCCCGCCCAACCAAATTCCGCGCCTCCAAGACCGACTCTGTTCGCGCTTTTCAATGGGTTTAATTGCCGATATTCAAACCCCCGACTTGGAAACGCGCATGGCGATTTTGCAAAAGAAAGCCGAGTATGAGAATATCCGCCTCCCTCGAGAGGCGATCGAGTATATTGCCACCCGCTACACCTCGAATATTCGGGAATTAGAAGGGGCGCTCATTCGGACTGTTGCTTATATTTCCATTTCTGGGTTGCCCATGACGGTGGAAAATATTACGCCCGTTTTAAATCCGCCCGTCGAACGAGTGGCAGCCTCGCCCCAGGCGATTTTAGACGCGATCGCCGATGTTTTCCAAGTTTCAGTAGATGACTTGAAAAGTAGCTCCCGCCGTCGGGAAATTAGCTTCGCGCGGCAGGTGGGAATGTATTTGATGCGACAGCACACCGACTTGAGTTTGCCTAAAATTGGCGAAGAGTTTGGCGGGAAAGACCATACTACAGTGATGTATAGCTGTGATAAAATCGAGCAGTTACTCAAAAAAGATGCCAGTCTCAGTCAAAAAATCTTTCAGTTAAGCGATCGCATTACCTTAAATGGTCGCACTCTTCCTCCAACCGAATCGATCTAATTGGCTCTTTTTTCGGCCGAATATTCAATCCCTTGTGGAAAAAACAGCTTTTCAGAATCTTCTCCCAATTGTGGCTGTTTTCTGCGGTTTTGCTCGATACTATTTTAAAAAATTTAATCTCTAGTCAGAAGCGATCGTTTATTTTCCACAAGTTTTCCACAGAGGGCGATGGACTGTTGCGCTTCGCGCGCGTCGCCAACTGTGACAGTAACTCATACCATTGGTTAAAGGGTAGAGGAAAGTTGTTGAGGGGTCTCCACACAGAGCTAATGTTGTAGCACGCAATGCTGGAAAGGGGAAGCAAAAATTAAAAAATGACTTGCTGCGCGATGACGGGCTACCCACAGCCCAACATCGCGCGTTAGCTGTACGATATTGCAGAAGGAGACCAAAGCCCTTTAGAATGCACCCATCTATCCATCTTCACCCTTTCAGCTTCTCTAGCTGAATTCGCGCAAATTCGGAGGAATTATCATGCAAGAGCAAGACCGTCCCCCAGAACCCAATCAAGAACCCAATCGGAAACCCGACCGAGAGATAACCAACGAAATTCGCGCTTCAGAAGAAAGACTGCGCCTTCAAGAGGAAGAACGTCACCTTGCTGAAGTTCAGAAGCAAGCCGTTCTCGCTAAAATGATTCAGGGAATCTATTATCTGGTTGGCGCGCTCGAGCTGCTCCTTTCGTTACGTTTTGTTTTATGTTTGACAGGCGCAAACCCAGACAATCAAGTCGCTAACGCGATTTATACGCTGTCTTATCCTTTTTATACTCCTTTTTCGACGCTCTTTGGCAGTCCTGAATGTGGGGCGGGCGTTTCTGTATTCGATGTCAATTTGCTTGTGGCAATGGCAGTCTATTCGTTATTAACTTGGCTAGTTGTAAAATTATTGCGCCTCATTTGGAGTTAAATTATTAGTCATTGGTCATTGGTCAATGGTTCTAAAACCTAAAACCTAATTCACCAAATTTTGCTACGGTCCTTTCACCCTGTCACCCCATCGCCCCCTCTCCCCCCATCTCCCCCTCGGGCGGGAGGACATTGAAGTGTAAAAATTGATATAGAAAGAGAGGTAATAATATTTGCAATGGGAGGAGCGTCTTTGTTACGCCATTTCAGCAACACTCTCGTCCGCGCTTGGAAAGACTATATTAGCCCCAGGGTACTCCCTTTACTTTCCACCATTGAAGTTGTCGGCTTAGCCCTCGCTGCCTTGTCGCTTTGGGGATTTGCCCAAATTGCCGATGAAGTTCTCGACCAGGAAACGCAAGCTTTTGATACAGCAATTTTGCAAGGAATTGCGCAATTTCACTCGCCTTTGTTTGATAATATCGCGATCGCGGTTACGTTTTTTGGGGAACCGAATTTGCTCGTGTTGGTGGGCGCGATCGTCGGCTCGGTGTTACTGTGGAAGCGCAGGCGGAGCGAAGCCGTGGTTTTCGCGATCGCAGCCGGAGGCGCAACGGCTCTCAATTTTTGGCTGAAAACGGTATTTGGGCGCGCGCGTCCGGAGTTGTGGGAGCGCATTGTCGATGCCAACTTTAACAGTTTTCCCAGCGGTCATGCTATGATTTCTTTGGTCGTTTGGGGCGCGATCGCTTACGGTTTGGCATTGGACTTTCCCCCTTGGCGCAAGTTTATTTCTAGTGTCGCTACGATTTTAATTGGCGCAATTGGTTTCTCTCGACTTTATCTAGGCGTTCACTGGCCCACTGATATTATTGCAGGTTATACCGCTGGATTAGTCTGGCTTATTGCTTGTATTCTCACCCTAGAAGGAGCACAACGATACTTAGGCGAGAAACGGTCATCAGTTATTAGTAAATAGTAAGCTGTTCGGGTTTTAGATCGATACTATATAGCCTTTCTCAAGTGAGTGAGGTACAATAACAGCAGTGCGTAAACCAATTAAATTTTGTTCAGAAACCTGGCTATAGCGTTTCTGAATGGGATGTAAACAAAGCCGGTGGAACAATGGTAAAATAAAATCATGGTTTTAAGGGGAAAGCACTCTATGGCAAATTAAGAACAAGAAGAAAGGCTTAGAGAACTAGACGAATGGATAAAGAGCAATCCTGACTCGCGCGAGCTCAAGCGGGCGCTGGCTGTAAAGTTAGCAAAACAAGGAGCGAGATCTGAAGCGATCGCGTCATTACTCAAG
>JAXHVQ010000097.1:0-23564 GCA_034189065.1 Cyanobacteriota bacterium | reverse complement strand
TGACTTGTTTGATGTTTTGAAGAACTTCAATTAATAAATCCAAAAATAACAACTCCGAGGGAGTTATTTGACGAGCTAGGTGTTTTTGGTATAATGGATTCATCATTCTTGATAAGATAGGCCTTGTTGACAATAGCTGACCTATCTTTTTTTACCACTATTTGGTCAATTTGTCTCCAGGTCTGAGTTTCGGGGCGCTTGTCGCCCCCCCAGCCTTTGTCCTTTGTCATTCGTCCTTTGTCATTCGTCCTTTGTCCTTTGTCATTCGTCCTTTGTCCTTCGTCATTTGTCATTATTGTTATTGTTGAAGACGTGGCATGACTACTTTGACCGAAAAAATCTTAGTTTCAAGCCTTTTGCTTTGTGCAACGAGGTACGAGTATACGGATGTTTCATAAAATACACCTGCGAATTGTAGGGACGTTTTATAAAACGTCACGCGCGAATAACTGATAACTGAAATGTCCCCTGAAACAGAACCCATAGCCAATCGAGTCATCTTTACCGATGAGACATTCATAGTAGACCTGACTGACGGACGCAGTTTAAGCATTCCGATAAACTGGTACCCTCGCTTAATGCACGCTTCACCTCAAGAAAGACAAAACTGGCAGTTGTTAGGCGATGGTTATGCGGTCGAGTGGGCGGATATTGACGAGCATATTGGAGTTGAAGGGTTGTTGGCAGGGAGACGAAGCGGCGAAAGCCAACAGTCATTTCAGCGCTGGCTTGCTACGCGCAGTGCCTAGTTCTATAGATTCTTTCGCCACGATCCAAATGGAGCTTGAATTTTTTAACCAAGATATTTTAAAAGGAAAAATCGAAGAACTTCCGCTTCTACATAGAATAGCGTTTGTCGCCTCTATTTGTGAGAGAATGTTACCCATCTACAATATTTTTGCACAACAGGAAGGTTGGGGCGATCCGAAATTGCTTAGGAAGGCAATGGATGAAGTTTGGCAGATTTTGCAAGAAAAACCCGTAGACGAGGAAGCAGTTCGCCAGCTCGTTAAAGATTGCGAAAAAGCGGCACCTCATTCGGATTATGTCACTCAATCTCGATTTGATTTTGAAGCACAAAATACTTGTTCGGCAATTTGTGCAACTCTAGAAGCTTGTATCAATCGAGATTATCAATATTTTCTTGAAGTAATGGAATTTGTTAGAAACACTATTGACGGTTTCCTTACTAGTAGAAAAGACGATACCGATACCGATTGGTATAAAAAACCGTTACAAGAACAGGAGGTATACGTTTCCAATCATCCACTTGCTCGACAAGAAATTGCTAAGCAACAAGAAGACTTGCAACGCTTGAAAGAAGCAGAAACTCTAGATAGAGAGCTGCTAGAATGGCTTCGCACCTCCTACAACAAAGATGGCAAAAGCCTCATCAATTTGTCCTAAACAACCAGCCCTATGACCGACGCAATTACAAAACTTATGAATTATCAAGACATCATCACTCTAGAACCAGGAAAACGGGGCGGAAAGCCTTGCATTTGAGGAATGCGCATCACCGTCTATGATATTTTAGAATATCTGGCTTCTGGCATGAGCCAAGATGAAATCCTAGAAGACTTTCCCTATCTCACTCAAACAGATATCCTCGCTTGTCTTTGGTTTGTCGCTCAACGCGAACGCCTGATTGTTACCGTTCAACCGTGAAACTTCTCTTGTTCGATCGAAACCTTTCTCCTCAGCTAAAGATTTTAGAATCAGTCGGGTAAACTTTGAAGCTCGACCCACTTGCCGTCTTGAAAGTCTTGTCTAGCGCGTTCTACAATTTTTAAAAATCGGCGCTCCTCTATTAAAAAAAGTTCTTCGAGATCGTCTTCTTCCGAATTCAACCCAATAACGATCGCTCTCGGTTGGCCTTCATAAGTGACCAAAAGGCTTTCTTTTAAAGATTCTAGAATAAATTGACTCAAGTTTTCGTCCAATTCTTCAAGTTTGGCTAATTTCATCCTCTAGTTTTCCTCATCATTGTCTGACTTGATTTGACTCCCGTTCGCTATCAGCCATTCTACTGCTCGCTCCTTGGGAAGAATAGCTAGGACGATTACCAAATCATCCGCGATGTCGTAGAACACTCTAATTTTATCGACTCTAAGGCGATATTGAGGTCTATCTAATCCTTTGAGTCTCTTGATTCTACTTTTGCTAACTTTTGTGGGTTGGTGGGTTAAATGAACTGAGAGTGCTTTTTTGACAGCAGTTCGCCAACGAGCATCTAGCTGACGGTAGTGTGCTAGTGCTGTCTCCGTAATGATAACTCTATAACTCAAAACCGATTGAGATCGATGGTATGAT
Source organism: Cyanobacteriota bacterium (assembly GCA_034189065.1). GTDB lineage: Bacteria > Cyanobacteriota > Cyanobacteriia > Cyanobacteriales > Spirulinaceae > FACHB-1406. The sequence continues at coordinate 21,251 of JAXHVQ010000097.1, read as the reverse complement.
GATTCTCAAAAATGGTAACATCAATCGGCAGTCGGTCACTTACGATCGCCCGATGGTTTTCCACTCCCACTTCGCTTTCCTAATGCCTTCTGTTTCTAAACCTATGGACTCCCTCGACTTTCAAGTTTGCGATCGCGATCTCCCCGAAGACATCCTCGCTCAATATCTCGCCGGGGACTCCCTCGCCGTCGATACCGAAACAATGGGTCTCGTTCCAGGACGCGATCGCCTTTGTTTGGTGCAACTGTGCGATTCCCAGGGACGTACAGCCGCCTTACGCATCCCTAGAGGGCAAACCGAAGCCCCGAACCTCAAAAAACTCCTCGAAGCACCAAACGTCCTTAAAGTCTTCCATTTCGCCCGTTTCGACCTCGCTCAGTTACAGCACGCTTTGGGCATCGAAACGGCACCGGTTTTTTGCACGAAAATTGCCAGCAAACTCGCCCGCACTTACACCTCTCAACACGGTTTAAAAGCACTCGTCCAAGAATTGGAAGGGGTCGAACTCGATAAAACCTCTCAAAGTTCCGATTGGGGAAATGCAGCTAACCTTTCAGAAGAACAATTACGCTACGCAATGAACGATGTACGATATTTGTTGAGCGCGAAAGAAAAATTGGTTAAAATGTTACAGCGCGAGGAACGTTGGGAACTCGCACAACGTTGCTTTGACTGTTTGCCGACTTTTGTTTCCCTCGATCTCCTCCGGTTTAAGGACATTTTTGAGCATTAGTTATGGGTCATTGGTCATTGGTCATTGGTCATTAGTCATTAGTCACTGGTCATTGATTTTGGGTTAAATTAATGTTAGATAACAAAAGACCAAGAACGAAGGACAAAAGCCATTTTTAATTACTAACAACGGGATAACCAAAGGCCTTCCAACCGGCAACGCCGCCTCTGAGTTCGGAAACATTGCGAAAATTCGCTTCGCGCAATTGGGTTGCGGCAACGGCTGTTTCTTCGTCGGTGTTGGCGTAGATGTAGATATCTCGGTCGAGTTCGAGACATTGTAGGGCGTTACTGGGCATTTCTTCTAGGGGGAGGGAAATTGCACCCGAAATATGGCTGGTATTAAACGCTACGCGATCGCGCGCGTCCACAATAGTGAGTGCGGGTTCTCCCCAGTCCAAACGCCGCTTCAGTTCGTAGGCGTGGGACTTGGGTTCTAGAGGAGGGGGTTTGGGGATAAAGTTAAACATCTGCTACTTGCGGTGCGGCCTCAAAATACATATATTTGACAATTTAACAAGTTTTATAAAGATTTGCAAAACAAATCCGTAAAAACCTTTACAGGAATTCCGCTTTATGAATAAGAAGCGCAGTTGTCCTTCTCCCCTCCTCTCTCGATACAATGACAGGAAGTCAATTCCGCCCGCCTCACCCTTTAGACTCAAAAAAGGAGAAATATTAAGTTATGAGGCTTGGACTTCTGTCAGCCCGCACTTGGATTTTGTTAAGTTTTGGGGTATTACTCGTAATTTTACTGAATTATCCTTGGATTGCTCGAAACTTAGGAAAGCGCCCCATCAATTTGTCCCAAGCCTCGCCAACGGTTGAGATTAACCGAGACTGGCAATATCGCTGGGGAGACTCTCCCGTCGCGAGTAACGGTATTCTCCAATGGACTCAGGCTGAAGATAGGGAACTCTGGCAGCCGCTAATCCTGCCGGAGAAGCTGGCAACCCCCGCAAATCAGCAATTTCTGTGGCTGCGAGTTCCCCTACCCCAAGGGAAGTGGTTGTCGCCTAACCTTTATTTTCGAGGCATTCCCTACCTCTTAGAAGCTTACATCGGCGATCGCTTAATTTATCGTGAAAATCAGCTTAGCACATCGGGTCAACTAATCTATCAAGAAAAACCGTGGTCAATTGTTCCCCTTCCTTCTGATTTTCAGGAAGAGAGACTCTTTTTAAGAATTTATAGTGGCGATAGTCCAATTTTAAATTTGGGGACATTTGAATTGCCCTTAATTGGCTCTCAGCTAGCGCTAACCAGACAATTGATTTTAGAAGATATCGATCGCGTCGGACTGGGTTCATTTTTCGTATTGTGTGGGGCAATTCCGCTTGTTATTGCGCTGTCAAAGTCCGATAAGTTACTTTATTTCTCCTTTGGTTTATTTACACTTCTTGTTGGAATTTATACCTTAAGCGACGTTCGTTTAATTTTACTATTATTTGATTATCCGAGTAGCATTCAATTCTTAAATCGTATCGCTTTTCAACTCTCGCCGGTCGCCATTGTTCTATTTTTCGAGCAGATTTTTGGATTGGGCTATAAGCGCATTGTTCGTCGCTTGTGGCAAATTCAACTGACTTATGCGATCGCGGCTTTGACATTAGTAGCAATTGGGCTATTTCCCGTAGGCTATTCTATTTTTGTGACGCAAATTTTCGGAGTTTTTAGCGCTGTAATTTTAATTTATATTGCAGTTGTTAATGCTGTTTTCGGTAAAACTGAAGCCAAATTATTTACTTTGGGTTTTTCCGGGCTTTTATTGTGTATTATTCACGACATTTCGCTTTATATTTTCGCAGAATCATTATTTCAAACAGAGTTATATCTCTGGGGAATGCTATTTTTCGTTCTCATTCTTGTCCTCATTTTAGAACGTCGATTCACCAAAACCAATAAAAAGTTGAAAAGATATGCTTTAGAGTTAGAGTATAAAAATACAGAGTTACAGCGCTTAGATAAATTAAAAGATGAGTTTCTTTCCAATACGTCACACGAATTACGAACGCCTTTAAATGGAATTATTGGAATTGCTGAATCTTTGCTCGATGGCGTAACGGGAGAGCTGCCGGAAAGAGCGAAGTTCAATGTTTCTTTGATGATGTATAGCGGCAGGCGGTTGAACCAATTGGTCAACGATCTGCTCGATTTTTCTAATCTCAAGAACGACCGACTTTTGTTGCAAATAAGGCCGACAGGACTCAAAGAGGCAACCCAAATTATTGTGGCGATTTCCCAGCATTTAATCGGTCAAAAGCAGTTAAAATTAATTGATGATATTGACCCCAATATTCCCCTAGTCAACGCCGACGAAAATCGCGTGCAGCAGATTCTACAAAACTTGGTAGAAAATGCCATTAAATTTACGGAGGAGGGGGAAATTAAAATTTCCGCCCAACCGCGCGATCGCTTCTTGGAAATCAGCGTTAGCGATACGGGAATTGGCATTCCTAAAGAGAAATTAGACCGAATTTTTCTTGCTTTTGAACAAGCTGATGGTTCTATTGGGCGAAAATATGGAGGAACGGGTTTGGGGTTGGCGATCGCGAAAAAATTAGTCGAACTCCACGGCGGTACAATTTGGGTGGAATCTGAAGCTGGATTCGGGTCAACTTTTACCTTTACATTACCTCTGTGCGATGCGACTAAAATTCCGCCCAAATTGCCTCAAGTGGGTAGGGTTTTAGCCTCTTCAACTCCTCCTCAAGAAGAAGCGATCGCGCTATCGCAACTGTCACAATCTTTTCAAGGAAATATTAACATTTTTGTTGTAGATGACGATCCAGTCAATCGGCAAGTTCTTATCAATCATTTAACTTTACAACATTATATCATCGCTCAAGCTGAAAATGGATACGATGCCCTCGAACGAATTAATAACGGCTTCAAACCCGATTTGATTCTTCTCGATGTCATGATGCCGAAAAAGACAGGATATGAAGTTTGTCGAGCAATTCGCCGACGCTATTCTCCAGCCCAACTTCCCATCGTTCTTTTGACCGCAAAAGTTCAGGTGAATGATTTGGTAGAGGGATTTGAATCGGGAGCAAATGACTATTTGACGAAGCCAATTTCTAAAAACGAACTACTAGCGAGAATTAAAAGTCACGTCCAACTTGCCAAAATTAATCTTGCTTATAATCGCTTTGTTCCCAACGAGTTTCTTCAATTTCTCGATAAAGAAAGTATTGTCGATGTCGAACTTGGCGATCGCATCCAGAAACACATGACTGTTCTGTTTTCTGATATTCGTTCCTTTACCACTATTTCCGAACGAATGTCACCGAAAGAAAACTTTGATTTTCTCAATGCTTATTTGAGTCGCGTCGGACCGATTGTGCGCAATCATCAAGGATTTATTGATAAATATATTGGGGATGCAATTATGGCTTTGTTTCCACAAACTGCAGATGATGCGGTGCAAGCAGCCATTGAGATGCAGCGACAGGTCGCGCTGTATAATACTGAAAATCTCCAAAACCATTCCCCTGCAATCGCCATTGGTGTCGGTTTACATTCAGGCAATTTAATGTTAGGAACGGTTGGTGAAGAACAGCGGATGGAAACTACCGTGATTTCTGATGCGGTGAATTTAGCTTCGCGGTTGGAGGGGTTGACTAAAGTGTATGGTGCGAGTATTTTAATGAGTGAGGCGACTCGAATGAGTTTGAGCGGAAATCATAATTACGACATTCGCTTTTTAGGTCGCGCAATTGTTAAGGGAAAACAAGAAGCTGTTAATATTTTTGAAGTATATGATAGCGATCCCGATCCTTTAAGAACGTGGAAACGAGAAACGAGCGATCGCTTTGAGGAAGCCGTCTATTTATATTGCGAAAATAAACGCGATCGAGCTAAGGAAATATTCGAGGGGTTGTGGGAACGCGATTGTCAAGATTGGGCTGTGAAAAAGTATATCGAACGGTGCCATTTCTGAGTAGGGACCTTTCATGAAACGTCCGCTCCCTAAGATTTGGGTTTCCAGTCTTCATAAACACTAGGCCGTTCTACTTCATTGGGAAAAAGTTGTTGAAGTGCAGACTGACGTTGCTGTGGGGTTTCGCTGGCATAATTCCACAAGCTTTCAAAGAAAAAGAAAGAGATACCGGCAAATCCGCGATCGCGGACTATTTCCACTTGCTCTTGAATTTGTTCTACGGGAACAAAACGCCCTTTCAATCCCGATAAAACGCCAATAGCGACGGGAATATGATTTTTGGCTTGTTGCACCGAGGGGTGAGCGAGTTCCGCCGAAAAACGACTGAGATCGTCTCGATACACTTGAACGATTAACTCTTCAATTAATCCCAAACGTTCCCAAGTTTGCCAGTCGAGGAGGTAGGAGTCGAGGGAAAACTCTTGGGGGTTGGGAGAAAGGGAAACGATGACATCATTTTTTGTCGCTTTAATGGCAGCGAATAATTGTTCCATGTAATTCGTAATTTTACCCGCTCTCCAACGAATCCATTCTGGATTTTTGAAATCGGTCGGCGGGGCTTGACCGTTATGCTCTTGTTTGTACAACTCAATGGTAAAATCGTCGTAACCAAAGTCCGACGGATAGCCGAAATGGTCGTCAAATTGAATGCCATCGATGTCGTAGTTGCGGACAATTTCGACAATTAAATCGGTGAGAAACCCTTGAACATCGGGACGCAGGGGATTTAACCAAACGCGGTTATGAACGCCTCCTTCCACCCAAACCGTTTCGCCGTTGCGACGCTGGGTTAGCCATTGGGGATGGCGTTGGGCGAGTTGGGAGTCTGCCGGTGCCATGAAGCCAAATTCAAACCAAGGAATGACTGAGAGTCCTTTGGCGCGTCCTTGTTCGATGGTTTCAGCGAGCATATCGCGTCCTTGCAGTCCCGGTGCGGGATCCAGTGCCGTTCCGATTTCCCGCCGCGCAACCTCGCTGGGATAAAGGGTGTAGCCCCAATTCCAAACGGTGGGATAAAGGGTGTTAAAGTGAAGTTGGGCTAATTGCGCGATCGCGCTACTCAATTTTTCTCGGGAAAATAGGACATCGCTGTCCACATTCGTCAGCCACACGCCGCGCAATTCCGATCGCGTCGCCACGGGTTCTTGTCCCCCGGCGATGTAAGCTGAAGGAACCCCCGCTACTCCCATCGCCTGACACACAAAGGCAGCGACTTCGCCTCGCGTTGCCAGTTGGTTGGGTTTGAGTTGTCCCACGTTAGGATAATTCACCGCTAAACTTCGTTCTGTCGCTGCGGCAATTGCGGTTTTTGCATAGTTGGGAATTGTCGAAGCATCTGTAAAATTACTGCTCAACGTTGCTTCTACTGGTTGGCCGGGACTGTAGTTTAACCCAGAAGTCAGGGCAACGAGAGCCTGAACGCGGGGAATATTTTGATTGGGTTGAAAGATGCGGTTGGGATAGCCGGAGAGAAAGTTGGTTTGATAGACTCGGGCAATGGCTGCATTTGCCCAAAAGGTGCTGCTGACATCGGTAAAATTAATAGCTGCTCGGGAAATCGGGGCGTTGGGAAAAGCCTTGTTGACAATTGCCGCAAACTCTGCACGGGTTACGGGGCGATCGGGACGAAAGGTACCATTAGGATAGCCGCTAATAATCTCCCGTTGGCTGAGTTGTTGAATGCAATCTTTCGCCCAATGGTTTTGAATATCGCTCGGATTCATTTGCGAGAAACTGGGGAGAGAGGGAAGGAGAGCGAGAATTAAACTTAAAATGAGAAGAACTAAAAATTTAGGTTTATTATTTGTCATTAGTCGTTTGTTATTCGTCATTCGTCATTCGTCAGAGGAAACCTTGGAGTGCCAAGAACCTCAAAACCTAAAACCTAAACTCTTCCCTCCTCTTCTGAGTTCGATGCAGCCAATTGTCTGACTTCTTCAATCGACAAGTTTAAAGCTTCAGCCACCTGTTCGAGGGTTAATCCCATGCCCAAAAGCTTAGGAATGGCTTGCCTTCGGGCAAAGTTTTCGGCATTGCGTTCTTGTTCGGCTTGTTCGGCGCGTTGCCGTTCGGCTTCGGCGCGTTGTCGTTCGGCTCGAGCTATTTCTTCGGGCAACGGGAGTAATTCTCCCTCTAGCGTCGCCCACCGCAACCACGTCGTCGTGACATTCTTAAAAGTTCCCTGCCACCGTACCAGTGACAGTCCCAGGGCATGACTAATTTTCTGTCCTGCTTGATTTGTCTCAATGGACTCATACCTTCCCTGGTACAGCGAAAATCCCTCCCAGTCCTCTGGGTTAAAAGGATCGTACCAAAAATATTCGGGGACTCTTAATTGATTCTGATAAATCCGCTTCTTGTCCTCTTTATCTGCCTTGGCGGTACTAGCCGAAAGCAATTCAATCACCACATCTGGGCCTTTACCTTCTTGCCACACCACCCAACTTTTGCGTTCCCCTTTGGGGACTCCTAACACCGCAAAAAAATCCGGGCCGCGAAAGTCTTGATTGCGTGCTTGTTCGAGGCTAAAGTAGACGAACATATTGCCGCTAATGTAGCCGTCGTCGCGCGCGTCTAGCCAGGAATTGAGGGCGTTAATGAGAATTTCTATTTGATCTCTGTGTCGCTGAGTTTCCATTGGAATGCCGTCGTCGTAGGGGAGTTCGTCTTGGGTAGGCGGTAGGACGATTTCGGGTGGAGTGAGGGTGGTTTGGGACATAGTTATCTATGAAAAGTCGCGCTTTGACAGAATCCACATTTCTACGCAATTTGCCAATCTTAGAGGGATTAGGAGTTTTGAAGTCTAAATTAAGAATACAGGAGTCGCGCCCGATATGCCTGTCAGAATTGTTTTTCCGTGCTACTCGAATACTTCCTCATCTTCTGGGTTCGATGCAGCCAATTGTCTGACTTCCTCAATTGACAAGTTTAAAGCTTCAGCAACCTGTTCGAGGGTTAATCCCATGCCCAAAAGCTTGGGAATGGCTTGTCTTCGGGCAAGGTTTTCGGTATTGCGTTGTTGTTCGGCTTGTTCGGCGCGTTGTCGTTCGGCTTCGGCGCGTTGTCGTTCGGCTTCGGCGCGTTGCCGTTCGGTTTCAGCGCGTTGTCGTTCGGTTTCGGCGCGTTGTTGTTCGGCTCGAGCTATTTCTTCGGGCAACGGAAGCAATTCTCCCTCTAGCGTCGCCCACCGCAACCACGTCGTCGTGACATTCTTAAAAGTTCCCTGCCACCGTACCAGTGCCAGTCCGAGGGCATGACTAATTTTCTGTCCTGCTTGATTTGTCTCAATGGACTCATACCTCCCCTGGTACAGCGAAAATCCCTCCCAGTCCTCTGGGTTAAAAGGATCGTACCAAAAATATTCGGGGACTCTTAATTGATTCTGATAAATCCGCTTCTTGTCCTCTTTATCTGCCTTGGCGGTACTAGCCGAAAGCAATTCAATCACCACATCTGGGCCTTTACCTTCTTGCCACACCACCCAACTTTTGCGTTCCCCTTTGGGGACTCCTAACACCGCAAAAAAATCCGGGCCGCGAAAGTCTTGATTGCGTGCTTGTTCGAGGCTAAAGTAGACGAACATATTGCCGCTAATGTAGCCGTCGTCGCGCGCGTCTAGCCAGGAATTGAGGGCGTTAATGAGAATTTCTATTTGATCTCTGTGTCGCTGAGTTTCCATTGGAATGCCGTCGTCGTAGGGGAGTTCGTCTTGAGTAGGCGGTAGAACGATTTCGGGTGGAGTGAGGGTGGTTTGAGACATAATTGTTGGCGCATTGGCGCATTTTAGATTCAAAATCAGTCAACTGTGGCAGCGTTGGGGGTTTTGATGCCTAGATTTCAGAAGACAAGATGTGTTGAGTGGGAAGATACAAATTGCTGTTCTATTGTACCCGAACTGGGGGATAAATCAACGCGATCCTAATTAATAATGAATAATTGGGTCTAAGACTTCTTCGTCAAGGAAGAAAAGGACACGGGTAAGTAGGTGGACATAAATAAACATTACAACCCAAAGTCCGAAACTTAAGCTGAAAACTAGCTACAAAGAGGGTTTCATGATTTTGAATTCGATCGCTATTTTACGAATAATTGCGCCCGCCTACTTAGTTAGGTTTCCCCTCTGGTTGTGAGTTGTCCGAAGGAATGCGGTGTATTCGCCATATAAACGCGGCGATCGTTCAGCGTTCATTATTCATTGTAGACACAACTTCCGGCGAGCAAGTCGTTCTTAAAATTCGGCGATATTCTCCTACGGTTTGCATCCTGAAGCGAAAGTATTGCAGTCTAAACTCAATTCCAATCGTAAGCAATTCCCAGCGTGTTGATTTTATCTCTAATTTTCTTAAACCTTTGATTAGAGCGAACAATCTTCGACACGGGGTAAGGAATCGCGGCAGGAAGAATTTTCTCGATTTTGTCAACTCCTTTGGGATTCAACGAGTGAATAACGATTCGAGAGTCCCTGTTTTGAGATTGTTTAATTTCGACCGCAACTTCTGCGCCATCAATTTCGCCCCTCAAGTTATAGTCAAGGGAAATGATATCGAATTTATAAGCATGAATGAGCTTGACAGCTCGATGACCCGTGTTAACAAGTACCCATGCCTGGGAGCGATAAAGAGAGGTCAGTATTTTCTGACGATCTTCGGTATCTTCAATAATTAAAACTTTAAGCATTCTAAGAGCAAAGCGTAACTTGATATTGTACGTCTAATGTGAATTAAGTCGGGGAGCGATTTAATAAGGCAGAGGGCAGAAGGATTTTAAGGCAGAGGGCAAAGGAAATATAAATTTTGACAGAATATCGTTGTCTCAGCATCTATTTCATAATTAAGCGTATTATTAGGAGTTTAGGTTCCGCTGGGTCGGTTTAATGGCTTTTCAGTGGAACCTCTCTCCTTGGCAGTTGGCCGAACTCGCGTTAAAGTAGACCTAAGCTCTTACAATAAATTTAGGGAGCATTGCTGCTTTCCTTGAGAATTAACCCTTGTGTTCGCAACAACTCCTCACAATTTCGGTCTAAACTGCGATCGCCTGCCTCTCATTTTAGTCGGACCGATGCTGCGCCGTACCGAACCCGAAGCAGTAACGGTTTGGTTAGCCCTGTGTCGCCCCGATCGCGTTACACTCAAAGTCTACCCCACTCGCGGCCGACGGGTACAGCGCGATCGCATTCTCCTCCAAGGAACGCGCGCAACCATCCAACTGGGCCAACACCTCTACATCGCAGCGATAACGGCAAAACCTCAAGAGACCGACAGCCTGATTCCAGGTCAAATTTACGCCTACGACCTCAGCTTTGAAAACTCCCGCCAAACCCTCAACACGGCCTTAAATGCGCCCGATTTCCCCCGCACAACGGTCAGTTATTTCGAGCATAACTTACCCACCTTTACCCTACCGCCGGAAAACCTAGAAGACTTAAAACTGATTCACTGTTCTTGCAACCGACCCCACGGCGGCGGACGCGACGTTTTTCCCATGATAGACTGCTTCCTCGAAGAAACAGCCCCAGATGCGATCGCGCGACCCCATCAACTCTTCCTTACCGGCGACCAAATCTATGGCGATGATGTTGCCGACCCCTTATTATGGCGGTTGCAAGAAGTTAGTCGCTCTTTGCTGGGATGGGAAGACCCCCTCAAACTCCCGCCCGGGGCCTGCCTCACTCCCGGAAAACGCAGCGAAATTGCGGAAACGGGTGCGGGTTTTACCGCCATGTTGCCCAACAAAGCCGATAAAGCCAAAAGCCATTTACTGAGCTGGGGAGAGTATAGCACCATTTACCTAATGTCCTGGTCGCCGATTTTGTGGCCGGCGCGCTTCCCCGACGGCAAAACGGTTTGCGACGATGACAAAAGCGCGAAACAATGGGATCGAGAAGCTAAAATAATCGCCCGCTTCTCTCGCCACTTAAGCCGAGTGCGGCGCGTCTTTGCCAACCTCCCCACCTATACCATCTGCGACGACCACGATGTGAGCGATGATTGGTATCTTAACAGAGAGTGGTGCGATCGCGTCTGTTCCAAACCCCTCGGCCGTCAAGCTCTCCAAAATGGAATTCTTGCCTATGCTTTGTTCCAAGGTTGGGGCAACACCCCCGAACAATTTGACCGTCCGTCGGGGAAAAACTTCCTTCATGCCGTTGAAAAGTGGTCAATTTCCAGGGGAAGAGACGAAAAAGCTTGGCGAGAGGCAGGAAGATACTTAGGTATTCCCCGCAAGGATGCCAAAACCGGGGGACCGCAATACAAACGCGACGGCGAAGTATTAGTCCTCGATCGCGACGAAGACCGCGCCCTCAAGTGGCATTATACCGTCAGCGGTCCCAACTACGACATTCTCGCCCTCGATACGCGAACGTGGCGGGGATATCCAGCAGAAGCGGAAACTTACGCGCCGCCGATGTTGCTGTGTCCCCACGCTTTTGAGGAACAATTGCAACGTCCCCTCGACCAGTTGGGAGGCGATGGCAAAATGACATTCGTAATTTTACCGACAAACTTAGTGAGTTTGGGAATTATCGATCGCATCCACCACTGGCAACTCAAACGGGGGAAAACCTTCGGCAGCGATGTGGGAGATTCGTGGAATATTCACTCCGGCGCATTTATCCGTTTGCTCGAAACCTTAACCCAACAGCGCGATCGCCTGATTATTCTCTCTGGGGATATCCATTATAGTTGCGCCGTTCGCCTCACCTATTGGTCCCATGCCTCCCAGGAAGGAAATCTGCGATCGGTACGCGCGTCGGTTTTGGCGCAACTCACCTCCAGCGCCATCAAAAATGCCGAAGGGATGACCTATGCAATTCACACGAAACTGAAATCTTTGTTACCCGAACGGACTGAATATTGGTTGGGATGGACCGACCCGCCGCAACAGGTTTCCGTCCCGCGCGGGAAAGACTTTGGACGGGGAGTTGGGGGCAATGCAAGTATCGCGCGATCGCCCGATTGGTTTTATCGTATTGAGTGGATGGAACGGGGAAGCGCGCAATTCCTCAGTTGGGGAAAAATCCCCTTTGATTCTCAACCCAAGTCCAAACGTTCTCTGGGACGTAAAATTTTAGACGGCCTTCTCTATTTCCTCTGGCGCAACCCCTGGTTACAAGAGGGGAAAGAAGTCGTCGGACGCAATAATTTTAGCGTTGTTTCTTTGAAAGGGGAAGAGAAGGAAATCCAAGCCGTCACCCAAGAAACCTATTGGTGCGCGCCGTGGCAACGCGATCGCTTGGTTAAAAGTCGTTATGTCGTTTCGTTAAATTTAGATGAGTTACCATCCCAGACTGCCAAGAAGCGGCTAAAATCTTAATTGGCGCGATCGAAGTCATCGAACTCGCGTTACGCAACTCCTCTTTCCCCTCGCCTCCTAAACCCAGCCGCGAATCTCCACATCGGTCAGCGGTCGCTCCAACTTCACATACTCGCTCTTCGTCGCCCGCAGCAAGCGTTCCATCGTCACCGCTTCCTCCTCTTCTGCCGCCAAAAACGCCGCATTCAGCGCAATATTCCTAATATTCCCCCCCGCCATATTCAACTGCGCCAACTTCCCATAACTCAGGTTTTCTCTCGGCATCGCCTCTGGGAACACTCGCTCCCAAATGCGCTGTCTTTCGGGGGCAAAGGGGAAGGGGAACTTGACAATAAAGCGGATACGGCGTAGGAAGGCTGCATCAAGCGCACCTTTGAAGTTGGTTGTCAAGATTGCCAATCCTCGATAGGCTTCCATGCGCTGCAGTAAATAACTTACCTCCATATTTGCATAGCGATCGCGACTATCTTTCACCGTACTCCGCTTGCCAAACAGTGCATCGGCTTCGTCAAATAACAGTACAACTCCTCCCTTATCTGCTGCATCGAAGATTCGCCGCAAGTTTTTCTCCGTTTCTCCAATATATTTACTGACCACTGCACTGAGGTCGATACGATACAAATCCAAGTTTAATTCCTTAGCAATGACTTCAGCCGCCATTGTTTTCCCAGTACCGCTAACCCCCGCAAACAAAGCAGCGATGCCCAACCCGCGCTCGCTTTTCCCCCTAAACTCCCAATTGTGATACACTTCCCCTTTACGACGAACGTGAGCGACAATGGAGCGTAGGGTTTGAAGTTGCTCTTCTGGTAGGATTAAGTCGTCCCAACTGGCAACGGGTTCTATGGGTTGGGCGAGTTCGTCGAGTTGAGGGCGGGCTTGGGCGCGACAGGTATTCCACAGTTGAGTTTGTAGGGTGTCTGTGTTGGGTTCTGAGTCGTCTAAGCTGCCCAGGGCGAGGGTTGTGGCTGTTTGAATGGTGGACGCGCCTAAGTCGAATTGAGAGACAAGGGTTTCGACAAAACCATTGAGTTGCGTGGCTTTTTCTCCCAGGGTTTCTTGCCAAACGACGAGTTGTTCGCCCGGGGAGGGTTTGGGGATATCGAAGGTGGCGCAGGAGCGATTTTCGCTAACAGCGCGATCGCGGCCGGTTACAATTGTTGGACAAGACAGTTGGCGTAAAATTAGGGGAAGGGAACTGGGTTTTCCCATTTCTCCTTCGGCGAGTTCGTCGGCATCAATGAGAAGGGCGAGTTTTGAGGTTTTAGCTTGTCTTTCCCACAGTTTGAGGGTATGTTTTATGTTTGAGGGGTTGAGGAGGAGGAGATAGCTTGAGAGGGCGTGGAGTTGGAGGCCGAGTTGGGTACAGATGGAAGAGGCGATCGCGTAATTGCTAGCGCGATCGACCCCGCATAGTTGTATAATCTGTTGGTTGGGCGCGTCTTCTTCCCACAAAGCTGCTGCTTGTCGAGCGAGGTGTTGGTGGGAGGGGACGCTAACTTCAGCCCCTTCGACTGGGTTGACGACTCCTATGAGTTCTTCGTCCAAGCAGGGGTATCCCATCAGATAGTGTAGCGTCCATTCGTTGATGCGCAGGGGAGCGTAGTGGAGGGCTGGACTCGGTTCGACTTCGATCAAATTCCAGCGATGTAAAGTCCCCTTTGGAGTGGTTGCGCCCCATATTAATTGAGGTTCTCCGCGAAAGGCTAAACTCCAGGTAGGAAAATTCCCATTGAGCATCCCTGCACTGGCACAAAAATCCCCCCAATTGGCATACCATTCTGTTCCCAAACAAAGGATGAGGACATCTCGTTCAAACGCACTCAAATTGAAGATGGAACACAACTGTTCTAAGGCTGGCGGTTTGGACATTGCTGCACGAGTTGCTTCTAGTTCGGCTTCATAGTCGCGTATTTGGGGTGGGGGTTGATTGTGCAATTCGGCGGCGCGGCATTCCAAGTTTTGGCGCATCTGTTCCACTGCTAGGTTTAAGTAGCCGTAATTTGCGTTGAGCCAGTTGGCGTTTTCTGCTTCCAGGTTATTGGTCATAGTTCGGTTTCCTTTTGTCAAGAGTTTTTTATCAAACTTTAAGATTATTCGAGGCTTGAAATTGCCTCTTCCGGCGAAAGTTTCCCTTCGACGACAGCTTCAATGGCGGGCAAATATTCGTCCATCATCATCACATTAGCGTAAACCAAGGGTTTGATTAGGTTGGAATTGAGAGACTCGCCTTCCACATCAATGCTGGTTTTATAGCGAATTTCCCCATCCTTGAAATCCAGTTCAAAGTTACCGACAATTAAACCATAATTGGCGCGGGCAATCAATTCGGCGGCAGCTCGGCGTTTATCTGAAGGAACTACGACGGGACATAGGGAGTAAAAGACCATTTGTTGTTGTTCTTCTCTGGCTTTGGCGTAGCAGTTCCACTTTCCGTTTTCTCCCTCAAAGGCGAGGCGAACTGCGGGTTCGGATGTTATCTTTTGGAAAGACCAGTCATCTTCGGTGAAGAAGCTGAGGATGGCTTGGAGAATGGGTTGTTTGGCACTAGGTTGAGGTGGGGCAACTTCCGGCACGTTCAAGTTAATTCCCTGGAAAACGTCGGAGATAGCAGCGAGAGATTCGTTTGTGAAGTTTTCGGTCGCTGCCTCGAAGCTAGAACCGAAGATATCTTGGAAGAATTGGGCAACTCCTTGGGAAAGTTGTTCGCCGGAAGTGTCGGTTAGGGATAGGGCTTCTGGGGTTAGGTAAGACCAAAAGGTTCGGTATCCAGTTTCGCCGGTTTCTTGGACTTGTGTGACCGATAAAGCAAGCCAATTTTCGGTGTTGAGGAGGGGGTTAGGAGTGGAGGAGTCGAGGTTGGCGAGGTAGGTTGCGGCGGTTTCGGCGGTGGTAGCGTGAGGTTGAAGATGGGGGAGAAATTCGGGTTTGAGGATGGCTTCGATTTGGATGTTGGGGGAGGGGTGAAAGTTGCCGTTGGTGAGGGGAAGACGAAGGGAGGGGTTGAGGTTGAACAGGGCGTTATTGTCGATGTGTTGGTAGGTTTGTGGGGGGAGGGTTAGGGTGAGGGTGGAGGCGATGAGTTGGCTGTTTTGTTGGGTAAGGGTGAGGGTGAGGGCGTGAAGAGTTATGGACGTTTGTTGAGCGTCCTGGAAGGTCAGTTGTTGATTGATTTCATGCTTGTCTGTTTGAGTTTTCATATAAGATCAGGTTGAATGACCTCAGTTTGGGTGTCCTGGAAGGTCAGTGGTTGATTGATTTCATGGTTTTCTGTTTGGGGGGTCATAGTTTTTAACTTCGGCTAAACTACTTTTTTCTCCTTTCAAATAAATATTATGTAAAAACTAAGATTCTATTACTTACCTTTACTCAAATTAGAAAATATAACATTTTCATTTGAGTCATTGACCTGGCCGCAGCTTTCCCCAATAGGTAGGCGTTTGAGAGCAACAAGGTAGTTACATTCCATTTAGAAATTCTATAGTTGACCTCTTCTATATTTACTTGCAACTCAATTTGATAATCCTAACTCTTTTCGCAACTCTAAGGTTTGCAAATAGTTTTTTTCGTCCCACGTCGGTGTTCCCTCCAATTCGCGAACTATCTCAGATACAAAGCAGGCAAGTGGGGTATCATCAATAAAAAACTCCTCTCCGAAAAAACCAATATTTACAATAAACTGCAATGGATTGCTCACTCTTTGATAAAATGATAGAGCGTTTGAATTTTTATCAGGATATTTATTCAACTCCCTACAAGCTTCGTGCGTCTTTGAAAGCATCCACTTTGATACGTTCGGAAGTTGAGAATGTATCTCATCAATGAATGAAACATCTTCTCTTAAACTCTTCAAATTCCCCAAAACGGCTTTTGCTTTCATTAACGATTCAAAGTTATAAAAATCAGCAACTACAATACACTGAACAGGAAACTGTAATGATTCTCCTTTCCAAGTCGCGTCATCAGCAAACGAACGCACTAATTCTGTTTCGGGATACTTCAATCGAATTGACTTTAAAAGCTGTAATTTAATTTCCCATGTATCTGACCATATTTCCTTCCAATTGTCACTTAGGGGGAAATCCATCAAATAATCTGTAACAAAAAAATCTATTTCCCACTGTTCAAATACCGCTTCTGATATGCCTAAATCATTAAGCATTTCAGAAATCATCTCATGGGTTCCTTTGTTGATGCGTTGAATTTGGGTATTGGTCGCAAAAAAGGAAAGCTGGTTTATTTTGTCATCGTACGAAATATTCCAAAGTATGAAATTGTCCATATTACTTGCTCAATTACAATTCAGCTTATTTCATTAGAAACTCTAAATTTTTTCTCGACTTCACAGAATTACTCACTTTGGTAGATTTTCATTCATTAGAACCCCGGAATTTTTTTCCTACTTTACGGATATACTTGTATTTCTTTTTAGCGCGATTACAAGATTTGCAAAACACTTGTAAGTTGCTTATATCGTCGTACCACTTATTCCTTTCTTCTTGAGTCATATTATGACCTTCTCTGTTCCAGTGAATAGCAACATCTTCAATATGGTCTATTTCTAATTCATCTCTTGTAACCAAAGGCTTGTGATTGGGACCTAGAGTACCTTTATTTTGACAATAATACAATTTTTCTCCTGCTGAGGTTTGCTTTCCAGAATCAGACTGCTTGAGTACTTGCTCTTCATTTCTAAAATTTTTCTTGTAAAAGTTTTCACGTACCGGACTCCTGCCGTTCTTCGGCTTTGCAAGGATTTCCCATGTGTCAGGATTGACATGTGTAGAAGCATGTTTTCCTTCTGTCGATGTAGATAAGGTTCCTTTATTTTTATCAAATGTATAATCGTCGCGAGTCCCAGGAATGCGATAACAACCATAAATATCTGGGTTTTCTGTCCATTTTTTGAGCCTTCTTTGTGCTGTTCGTATATTATTAAACTTCAAGCAATTAAGTAAGTCTTGCGATGAAAAACTATTTTCACCAAACGCTTGCTTAGCTCTTTTTACTTCATCATCTTCGTTTCCTTCGTTCTTTTTCTCTCCCTTCTTAGTTCCTCGACTAGCTATATATCTGTAGTCCCAAGTCTTGCCACCATCAACTACAGCAATTGATTTAAAGATTGGGTTATCATTTTTGACTTTAGCGGCAACTTTCTCGGCATCTTTCTGGGTTATCTTACCCTCCTCTTTGGTATACTTCGTTTCCTCTCGATCGATCTGCTTTAGACCCTTTGAAACTTTGGTATCATGTTCGGGATCGCCATGTCCTTCTCCGACTTCAACTTCACCTTTTTCAAATCCAAGAGCTTTAGCCTGTTCATCCTTATTCCCCTTACCCTTCTTCTTAAAAAGCTTCCTCGCCTTTTTCAGCACTTTCTCAATCGCATCATCAATACGCTTCTTAATCCGCCCCACAATCTTGCTAACCTTCTGCGCCAACCCCCCAACACCAGCAACCGCAGCCAAGAACCCAATAACCACCGGCAATGCCTTCGCCAACGCCCCCTCCACCAACTTCGCCGCACCATCCACCGCACCCGACGCAATGGCACTCACCGCCTGGGTCACCGCCTGCACCAACGCCATCACCTGGCTGCCACGATTGACAAAAAACATCACAATATCGTAAATCGCCTTCGCCGCCTTCACAAACGCACTCGCCGGGTTCAGCAAACTCAAAATCCACACCACCCCCGCCTGAATCACCTGCGTCACCACCATCTCCTTAATCTGGTCGATGACTTGTTCCTTTAAATCCCCAAAATCCTCCTTAACCTGTTCCCACAACCCCATCGGTCCCTCAGTTCGCAAAACACCGAACATCTCCACGCCCTCTTCCATCCCCGACACCACCTGCGCGCCGAACATCTTGGTGGCTTTGCCTCGAATATAATCCCACGTCAGCCCCAGAACTTGCGTCGCCAAGTTAAAAATCCCCGGCAAGCTGAATACATCGTCGGGAATTTGAATCCCCATTGAACCCATCGTCCCGGTTAACCACGCCACTAACCCGCTTTGCAGGTGCGTCCCAATATTCCCCACAAATCCTTCAAATCCTTGGCGCAGTCCGGTCACGAGGTTGCCCAAGAAACCTACTGGGTCTAAGATAATCTTACTCACTGCCCCGGCTGCCCCAGCTAAGGCACTCTCCAACATGGATTTGATTTCCAGGATGGTCTTAATCGTGCCTCCCATCAGGTTGGTGAATTTGTCCATCAAGCCCTGATTCTGCTGCTTCATCTCCTCAATGCGGGTATCGACGGCTTGGAGATTTTCGCTATATTTCTGGCTGAGGGTGTTGATGAGTTCGTCTTGTTTGCTGGTGACGCTTTGTTCGAGTTGGTCGAATTTTCCTTGAATGTTTTGGGCGGCTTGTTGCCCCACTTGCTGCAAGTTTTGGGGCAACCCAGCGACGTATTCCTGGATTTGTTGCTTCCCTTGGGCGATTTTCTGCTTGGCGGTGTTGAGTCTCTCTGCCACCAGATTGGAAATCCCCGTCAGGGCGATATCCATTTGGTTGATGTATTGCTGCTTGCCGTCGATAAAGAATTGATTGACTTCTGGGGGCAAGCCGGTGACGGCATCGCTAATGCGTTCGTCCCAACCGCTGACATCGTACCATTCGCCGTAGCGCTCTTGTTTGTACGCGCTCATCTTGCTCTCAACGTAGTTCTCAAACGTCTGCTTGGCACTGTTGGCGGCGCTTAAAATGTTATCGAGGCAAGTAAGCGCTTTCGATAACTTCCCCAGTTTCATCGTCAATCACAATTTTGATGTTACATCCGCGACATTTTGAGTTAGTTGTGACTCTCCACAAGAATCGACCGAAAAACCCTTTTCGATACTTTACAACTTTAACATCACCAAGCCAAATCCAATTTTTTTCTTCTGCAATTTCTTTTGCTAAAGCGACTACTTTTCTATATTGCATTGTAGACTGATTTTTATGTTATGTTCCCAAAAGCGTCTGTCCTACCCGTTCCAGCAGGTAAGTTAGGAGTTCCAGCAGTAGTAGGTGTTTGAAATAAACGGTTTCGGCTCCCTAATGCACTTACGCGCTGCAAAGCGTTGTAAGCTGGCTCAAAGTCATCTCCAAGCTCAGCTTGCAGAACCTCAAGCAACGCTTCAGCTCCCTCATCTCCGGCTGCTTCGAGTCGAACAGCTTCCTCTAGCTCTTGAATCTGGCGAGTATTTAGACGGGCTAAGACATCGGTTACATTTCCTACAAGAGCATCATCTAACAAGCGTTGAAGCTCTTGACTCACCTCGTCAAAGCGGTCATTAATCTGTCCGAGAATTTCATCAAAGAAGTCGCGAAACTCATCAAGCTTTGTCAGGAAGAGTTCTAATTTAAAGCAGAAGCGACGTTTGGAGGTGTCTACTCAATTTCGATCCTCCTGCCTCAAATCTTTGACAACTTCTTCCGGAGTCATTTCTTCCGAAAAAGGCGAAATATTAAAGCCTTCTTCAGGCTTATCAATAATGTCATTGAGATCGTCAGCTCTTTGGCATTTATCATTAGCCTTTACACCATGCAATAAATAAGTCTTCAGCCGCTAAATCTGGACAAATTTTTTGCACGGCTTTAACAAAAGAAGATTTGAGAACTAAGAGTTGAGATAAAATGTCTTCCCTGGCAATTGTAATAGTATCTGGATTTGGGATCCAGGATGAACTGCTGTCGGAACTTTCCTGCGGAAAGAAATCGTGACATTTTGCTTCTATAAAATCTTCATTATTCTTTTTGTTGAACGTTATCGTTTTCTCAATCCCTTGCTCGTAGAGTTCTAAATTGAACGGATATCGCTCTTGACGAATTGCATCAATGGCTTCGGATAGCTGTTCGAGAACGCAAGCCAAGTCAGGGTAAACCTCTACAGGCCAGTTTTCTCGCCCAAAACCACTCATTTTAAAGAAAAAGATGCCTGTTTCTTCGAGCATTTCGCAGGCTACACCGAGGAGGCTGTTTATATCAGTATTGACATCTAGCCAATCGCAGTCGGCTTGTTGCTTTTTTGGAAGCAGTTCGTCCAGGTTTCCTCTAATTTCTAAACGTAATGTAATCATGCTATTCTCTACGGGTTTTCAAGAACAGGAAAGGCCGTTCTGTAAACGCCTCCTTCCCTGGGAACAATTCGTGCTCGTGTGGCAGGAAGAATCGAACCATCAGGCATGATAACCTGTCCGAGTCCTGCTGGGATATCGACGATCGTGGGATCGGATATATTTTGAGAGATACTCTGCAAAAATGCCGCAGCTTGCTCGTTATCCAACCATTGTCCCTGTGGTTGCCCCTCACTAGCGGCTCTACCTCTTAAACGTTGGGTATTTTTTGCTCCAGCTCCGTGTCTAGTAAATGTATGACCGAATGTGGGTTTACTTCTCCAACTCCAATTTATAGGACGAGAAGCGCCTCCGCTTCCCCCCTCCATCCGCATCGGGCGACCCGCTTCGAGTTCATCCACCCGACCTGGAATAGGAGCGCCGTCGGGAGTCGCCAGCCGAGGGTTGCGACCGAGAGCATCATCTAACAAGCGTTGAAGCTCTTGACTCACCTCGTCGAAGCGGTCATTAATCTGCCCGAGAATTTTGCCAAAGGAGCCACGAAGCTCATCGATTTTTTTGAGGATGGGCGCAAGTTTGTTTGTAGCATCGAGGCGGGCAAATGGCCACAATAGATTTGTGATTTGGGCACCCACAGTTGATAAGTGATTAATAACTCCATTAATCGCTGCTGCTACATCATCAGCACGCCCCGCAAAATAAACCAGATGCTCAGCTATTCTGCTTAAAAGTTCTCTAACCAATCTAGCGTCAGCCCTACCCCCTGCTTTTCTGAGGTATTGAGCCACTCCTTTGAGAGCCGAGCCACCAGTAGGAATTAGTCCAATTCCTGTGATAAATAAATCGAACCACGGCCCTATTTCATTATATCGCTGCTCCCAGCCCAGCTTATAAAGGGCAGCGATCAAATCTTGCACATCGGCAATTTGATCGATCCCCGGAATCATGGTGACTCCACCTCGAGTCAAAATCTGAGCTATGGTTTGCTCCTCATTAAAATCACCTTGCAAAACTTCCCAAGCCCATTGCAGAGGTTCGGGCAACCACTGACCGTCGGCACTTTCTGTTCCGAAGGCTTCTTCCTCTAATGCTTGTAGAATATTGGCTTCGAGTTCGCGAATCCTTGTTAGAGTGAACTCTGACTCATAATAACTTTTGTCCTCTTCGGGGAACACATTCCGAGCTGTTTGTACTGC
>JAXHVQ010000096.1:0-23627 GCA_034189065.1 Cyanobacteriota bacterium | reverse complement strand
CTATGCTCAGCGAACTTCTCGAACAACTGTTTCCTTGGAACCGAACTCCCAGCAGTCGCGCAGAAGCCAAACAGCGCCTCAAACTGGTCATCGCCCAAGATCGAAGCGGACTCAACCCCGAAGCGCTCGAAGCCATGCGCAAAGAGATTCTCGAAGTTGTCGCTCGCTACGTCGAAATCGACCCCAATAAGTCCGACGTTTCCATCGAGAGTAACGAGCGCATGACGGCTCTTATTGCCAACCTACCGATCGAGCGAGTTAAAGTGGAGAAAGATTCGTCGCCTGATGAATCGCGAACACTACCGCACGCGCGCGAAATTGGGGATGGTTTTTAACGCTACAGAAATTCTGATTAATGAATTTGTCAAGAGGCTCTGTGCGGGCTACCGCAGAACCTACGGAGGCCTCAAACGAGACTACGAGGAAATGATTGCTTGGGCTGGCAGTATGGCAATGGAAAATATTGCCAACAGCGATGCCTTGTACCATAATGTGGAGCATTCTATCTTAGTCACTTTGGTCGGTCAAGAAATTCTGCGCGGAAAACAAATCCGCGACGGCGGCGTTTCTTGCGAAGATTGGTTGCACTTTATCATTGCCCTCGTTTGCCATGACATTGGCTACGTTAAAGGCGTGTGCCGCCAAGACCGCGAAAGCGAACGCTTGTATGCTACGGGTCGCAATGGAGATTTGGTTTATCTGCCTCCCGGTCGTTCCGATGCGTCGCTAACCCAGTACCACGTGGATCGGGGAAAACTGTTTATTAGCGAGCGTTTTGGCAACCATAAATTGATCGATGCTGACTGGATTAAGCGCAGCGTCGAACTGACTCGCTTTCCCGTTCCCCAACAAGGCGATCGCAAAAATGCGGTCAATTATTCGGGTTTGATTCGGGCTTCGGATTTAATTGGTCAGTTGAGCGATCCGCGCTATCTCAATAAAATTGGCGCGCTTTTTTACGAGTTTGAAGAAACCGGTGCTAATAAATTAATGGGCTTTGAAAATCCCGGCGATTTACGACGCAACTATGCTAAGTTTTATTGGAATGCTGTCTACCCTTTTATCAAAGATGCACTGAATTATCTGTCCTTGACTCAAAAGGGTCAACAAATTGTTGCTAATCTCTATGCTAATGTCTTTGTCGTCGAACATGAAAAAGCAGAGAGCGAGCATTTAATTGGTAATTCATAATTCGCAGTTGGGAATTGAGGAATTGGGAATTGATCGACGGATGTCGTTTGTCGTGTGCCGCCAACGGATATTCAACGGATTACTGGGTGGATGCGCGCCAACGGATAAAGGGCGCGCTTTTGTGGATAAAGAGCGGCACGGTCAGCTTATTGGGAATTGGAAATTGGGAATTGGAAATTGGCATTGGGAATTGGGACGGCGAGGTTTCCTCAAAATAGTCGGTGTTTTTCTAACAAATCCGCCCACTGCTAAATTGAGAGACCTTGACCCGCATAGTTAGCTAACCAATTAAATTTTGCTTCTGCTAGTTCTAAGCGTTCGGCTAAAATCTCGTTGGGTTCTTCTAATTCTCGCTCGGATTCTTCAATCTTAATTCCGTGACCCAAACGGCCGATTGTCCCCCGGATGCGATCGGATAAACATAATAAAAGTCCGTGGTAAAATCGGGAAGCAAATCCTTCATCCCTTTGCAATTTTTCCTCGATCTTAAGATGAGATATCGATAATATTTGAGACTTCTCAATAGCTTTCACTGTTGCTGTGGGAGGACGGTTATCGATGAAAGAAATTTCTCCGACGACTTCTCCTTTTCCAAGTTTCGCTAGTTCTTTGCGATCGAGAAATACGCTCAATGTTCCGCCCAAAACAAGATAGAGATAATTGATCCGTCTGCCTTTATAAATTAAAGTTTGATTGGTTTCTAAGTTCTCTCTTCTGCTCTCTTTTGCGATCCAATTGAGGTCGTCGTTGTCTAATTCGCTTAAAATTAAAAGGGCTTGTTTTGTCGTATTACTCTCCATTTTTTTGTCCTCGCAGGATTTTGCTATAGTATGATATATTAGCTCGGAAACTTAACAATGCGAGCGACATGACCCCTGAAACCATTCGTACCTGTATCCAAGCAGCAGTACGTGCTTGTACGGCTAAAGATGCCCGAGCCTTTGCTTCTCTCTTTGTGCCGGAAGGTGAGATGGTACTGGGAAACGATCGCATTATCGGACGCGACGAGATTACACGAGTTTCTGCGAAATACTTAGCCACTTGCGAAGCGATCGCCATTGAGATTCGTCGTATCCTTGTAGAAGGAGACTGTGCCGTAGTTGAGTGGACTTGGCAACATACGAAAAGCGGAAACGGACAGCGGAAGAGCGCCGATAATGCTATTATTATTGATTTTAAAGATGGCGCGATCGCTCATTGGAGAGAATATCGCTCTTAACTCGCCAATCGCTCCCGTAAATGACTCTGTTGCAATTGGTGCATATGGTTAAAGAGAGACCAGCAATATTCTTCCGGCAATCCACAAGTTACTGCACCTCTAAGAACTACGTCAAAGTACCAATCATTGGGAGCAATTTCAGCATTTAGCTTATTAATCACCACATAAGTCCGTACATCTTTGTAGATTTCCCCCCCGCTTGACACTTCAATTATTTCGCGGCGATACCCTTTACGAGGAACTTCTTCGCGCAGGTCGAGGCGATCGCTAAAGCGCGACGGAAGACAATAAAGAACGCCTGTCACCGATGAAGTTGCATCCGCCACAATGTCTAACACGCCGCAGTTGCGCCGCACCGACTTGCGATAAAACCCCAAACGATACCTCGCCAGCGTCGCCGGACCGAGAATATAGGGGTGGACATTTTCTCCAAGCGATCGCTTCAAATCTACCGGACACATACAGGACCCGTAGGCAAAATAGTAGAAATGGGTCATTTCAGTTATCAGTTATCAGTTAATTCACGCATTCAACAGCAAGAGGATGCGTAGTCTTCATTTTGTGAAATGGTATCGTCAGCATTTTGCTCGAGCTTTTGTCGCTAGTTGTCACAAGCTGTCGCCCGGTTTCAATCGATAGATTAGCAGATTGGTCTCGCCTTCAACCTGAAATAAACCTTTAGCCACCAATTGCTTGAGGTCTCGCTGAAGGGTGCGACGCGATCGCTCCCGACAGAGGTCTTCAAAAGACCCAATGGTGAGACTGCCGCGTTGTAGCACGTGGGTTAACGCCGCTTGCTGGCGCGGGTTGAGGTGGTGTCTCCCACTCAAATCGGCAACCCGCCGCGCGATCGCGTTTCCCTCGGACGAGTCAGCCGGATCGCCATCGCCTGCATGGGGTTTAAGGTAAGCGATCAGCAGGTCTTGAATTTCTTGATACAAGCGATCGCGCAGAGATTCGTCGCTGCGCAGCGCCACCAGCAGCAACGCACAGTAGGACTGGTGAACCACCCGAGCGATGAGTTCGCTTTTTTCCATCGAAAGTTTGGGATTTCGCCATCGAAACAGTTGGGCAAAACGGCGAATCAGCCCGTCGTTGAAGCGCTCGTTAAAGTAGACAAAGATATCCGGGGTCAAAAAATACTGAACATAAACCACTCTGGGCATTAAGTCTTCAAAATACTCGGCATAGGTCGCTACCATCCGTCGAATACCCTCTTCCAGAGAGGGTTGCAGGAATTCAGGAGTCAGCAATTGGGCATTAATCCGTTCGACACTTTGCCGGTGCTTCTGTTCGAGGGCGTGGAAAATGGCAAGTTTATTGGGGAAGAAGCGATAGAGCGTACCAACGGCAGCTCCAGCGCGTTTGGCAACGTCGTGGGTTGTTGCCGCATCGTAACCCATTTCCCAGAATACTTCGGCAGCAGCTTGGAGAATTTGCTCGACTCGCTCCTGACTGCGCTGCTGTTGGGGTGGATGGCGAAAAACTGAATCGTTTGCGAATTTCCTTTTCCTTGACAAATTTGAACCTCCCAGGCTACCTTGGTTAAAAGTGAATGTTTTGTCGTGTTTTAGTTGAGTTGGGGAACGGGGCTCCGAAATGGGGCTAAAGCTCCCACTACGAACTACGGAAATGGGGCTAAAGCTCCCACTACGAACTACGGAAATGGGGCTAAAGCCCCCACTACGAACTACGGAAATGGGGCTAAAGCCCCCACTACGAACTACGGAAATGGGGCTAAAGCCCCTACTACGAACTACGGAAATGGGGCTAAAGCCCCTACTACGAACGACAAATAAAAGGAGTTTTTACCATGTCAATGCTGGTGGGTGCGCCGTGGTTACTGGCGCACAAATCTATGTTACCGATCGATCGACCGATAAAAGTCTCTCTGTATGGAAAAGATTATGTATTGTGGAAAGACCGAAACAACGATGTTCGAGCGCTCCCCAATGTTTGTTCCCATATGGGAGCAATGCTCTCTGCTGGTTGGTGCGAAGCTCGAGAGGATGGTTCGAGTAAAGTCGTTTGTCCTTTCCATGCGTTGGAATTTGACGCTGAGGGATGTACAATTTTACCGGGGAGCGGAAAGAAGACAAAACCTCTGGTCGAGCCGCTCGAACTGGTTATTCGAGATGATTTTATTTGGTCCTATGGCGGGTACGAGCCTCAAAGGTCGATTCCCGACGCTCTCGATCGCGTGGCGGCGACCTATGAATTTGTGGGTGCAACGGCAGATACCAGCGTCCCTACGCCTCTGCTGGCAATGCTTCTCAATAATCACGATTACAATCATCAGAACGGCACTCATCGAGATTTGTTTCGCATTGAAGAGGTTCAGTTTCAGGAATTTATCGATCGCGGCCACGATTCTGAAGCTTTTTTCAGCGCTCCAACTGCTTCTCCAACTTGGCGCGAGGTTCGGCGCAACCCAGCGGTTCTCATGCTTCCTAAAACAATCGAGGCTCATTTGGAAAATCATTTTCCTTCCCTGGTTATTTTCCACGCAGAGAATGCAATTGCTACCATCGCTCAGTGTCATTTGTTCGTGCCTGAAGGGGAGAATCGCACTCGCACCTACATTCTTTTATTTGCCAAGCCGAAGAATGTTGGGTTTAAGTTTATGAAACAGACGTTCTTGAATTTGAGTCAAACTGTTGTTGCCCAAGATACTGATATTTTGACTCGGCTCTATGCAAACTCGCCTCAGAAGATTAAGCTGAATAATGAGGTGGGAATGGACTGGGTGCGCCGCAATTTTAAGAGTTGGCCTGCAGTTGACGAGCCTAATTTATCGCGATAAGTTATTCGGCTTTTAAACTGTGCCGTTGAATTCTCCGAAAGACACTCTCGTATCTAGTAAATTCCGCTCTTTAAATGCGTGTTAGCTTAGGAATGAGGAAAATTGTTGTTGGTGTTATGGGTCCGGGAGAGGGCGCGATCGCGTCGGATCGGGAAATGGCCTATCAATTGGGCAAACTCATTGCTGAAGCGGGATGGGTATTGTTGACGGGGGGACGGAAAACGGGCGTGATGGAGGCGGCGAGTCGGGGGGCTAAAGCTGCAGGCGGTTTTGTGGTGGGAGTTTTGCCGGGAAACGATACCCGAGGCGTTTCTGAGGCGGTGGATCTTGCTATTGTCACCGATTTGGGCAACGGGCGCAACAATATTAATGTGCTGTCGTGCGATGGGATTATCGCTTGTGGAATGGGGTTGGGAACCGCTTCGGAGGTGGCCCTCGCTTTGAAAAATGGTAAGATGGTGGTGTTATTGAATTGCGATCGCATCACTCGAGAGTTTTGGTTGCGCCTTGGTGGGGGAAAGGTGGCGATCGCGGAAACGCCCGATGAGGCCATCGCTTGGGTTGAGAACGCGATCGCCACCTCTTGAACGAGACTCTCTACCTCTATCGAAAGAAAGTTGACTTTTGGCTCGCTCTTGTTTGTTTACATTCAAGGGCGAAAATGCTATAATTAAAGGCTATTATAATCGAATTTTTAAACATGGATAGCAAAACTCTCGCTCGATACATTGAAGAAACCGATAGCATTTCCAAACCGTGGTTACTCGTTCAACTACGCTTAAAAAAACTCCAGGAGCGTCGCCACGAAATAGCCCAAGAGGAATACATAGCTGCTCTTGAAGAGATTCACAAGGATTTAATGAATTTAGGAGAGTGGTGGGTCGGCATTGAGGATGAAGTGTTTGATAGCGATCTGCCTCCTATGGGGAATTAGAAAATCATTCTCCCCTTGGTAGATAGTGCCGACAGTCT
This sequence comes from Cyanobacteriota bacterium, assembly GCA_034189065.1. Lineage (GTDB taxonomy): Bacteria > Cyanobacteriota > Cyanobacteriia > Cyanobacteriales > Spirulinaceae > FACHB-1406. The sequence goes on along the minus strand of JAXHVQ010000096.1, from coordinate 17,442 downwards.
TGACAGACATCGGGAAGATTGCCATTGATAAAATGATGGTCAGCTTAATTGATCGAGGGAGAGCGCTCCCGTTATATTTTGAGATAAATTAGATTGATTGACAAGATAAAGATTGAGGGGCGTTTCCCGTCCAAATTGCTGTACTATTTAAAAGATTGCCGAATAGGGGAAATGGCGAAAAGTAGTGTTTTTCGATTTCAATATTTTTTCTCAGTATTTTATCTAAACTTCTATAGTCAAACCCTTTATGGCTTTTGAGTTCGGCGTTTTTTGAATGGGAAGAGGGAAAGCTAGTCGCATCCCATAAAAGAGCGGCAGAAATTAGTTCTTTGTAGCTGTAACGTTCGTAACCATAGCGTCCTTTGATATTGGCGACGTAGCGTCCAATTTGTTTGAAAAGCAACGAGGGACCAATTTCCAAAGGAGCAGAAATGATGATTTTAGCGCCGGGAGTACAATAGGGAAGACATTGCGCGATCGCGTCTTCGGCATTGCCAACGTGCTCGAGGGTTTCCGTACATAAAAATAAGTCGCAACTGTGGGGAGGAATGCGCGCTTTCATCTCGTCGGGTTGCAGAAATTGAAATCCTTTGACTCCTGCAAATAACTCCTCGCAACAAGATATCATATAGGGCGAAATGTCAACCCCAAACCCCGATTGAATCAAGCCTTTTTTTGCAGCCACATCGAGTAGCCAACCATCGCCGCAGCCGAAGTCTAGGACTTGGCGGTATTGCTGATTTCCCATAGCCTTGAGGACGAGGTTGAAACGCGATTGATGGGCGAGGCGAGTCAGTTGAGTTCCTTGTTGGAGGAGGCGTTGGGAGTAGGACATTTCACCATGTTAGGAAGGGTAAGAGTTACGAACCTTGGATGATTTTAGGGTAAACCGGAATGAGTTGCGGGCGCGATTGGTTTCCAATTACCTTGAAGACGAGATTAAAAGGCGATTCTAGGCGAGGCGAGTTCCTTGTTGGAGGAGGTGTTGGGAAGGATGAGAGTTACGAACCTTGGATAATTCTATGGTAAACCGGAATGAGTTGCGAAGCGATCGCGTCCCAGTTGTAATGCGATCGCGCCCACAATTTTCCGTTTTGTCCCAGTTCGGCGCGCTGTTGGGGAGAGGTTAGCAGTTGCGCGATCGCATTTCCTAACGCCTCTTCTTCCCCTTTTACCACAATTCCAGCCTCCGCCTCGAGTATATCGGGTGCAATTTGAACGCCGGGGGTGACGATGACGGGAAGTCCTGCTGTCATTGCTTCGGCGACGGCAATGCCAAAGTTTTCGGCGTGGGAGGGGAGGACAAATACGTCTGCTCCTTGTAATAATAGGTCTTTATCGGTTCCTGCCACCAGTCCGGCAAAGGTGAGGTGCGACTGCAAGCCTAAATCTTGGGCTTTTTGTTGGAGTTGTTCGACGTAATCTGTTTCTCCCGCACCGCCGATAATCAGATGAAAGGGATGCTGGGGAAGGAGAGGTTGCAAACTTTCTAGCAATAAATCCGGACGCTTCTTGTAATGGAGGCGAGATAGGAATAAAATAATGGGAACGTGGGACTCGATGTTGTAAAGATGTCGAATTTTTGCCCCAGCGTCGGGAAGAATGGGAGGAGGGTTTACCCCTAACGGCAGCGTAACGGTGGAGGTATTGATTCCAAAGTTGCGAACATCTTCAACTTCGCCTCCCGAAGTACAATGAATAGCAGCAGCGCGTTGGAGATTGTGTCGTTCGATTAATCTAGAGTATAGCTGTTTTTTTCGCCGACTTTGGGCGAGGGCCCAAGGGGAAAGTTGCCCCATTGTACGAACCGTATAAGGCACTCTCTTGCGCCGCGCGATCGCCGCCGCACAACTCGAACCGTAGGAAAATAAGTAGTGGTTGTCTAAGATATCGTAATTGGGAATATTGTCCCACATCCAGCGCGTCCACATTTGCGAAAAGATAAATCCGCGATCGGAACCTAATGCAATGCCTGAAATGGGCGAAGAGAAGCGTGGGAAAAACCAAACAGGCAATCCCTGATAATCGCTACGTTGATTCAGTGGTACGTCTAGTGTATCCCAACCATTATCGTTGGTGGTGGCAATTTCTGCAACAATTCCTTGACCGATGAGTGCCTTGGTTAGATTTAGAGCAACTTGTGTCGGTCCGCCTCTGGCTAAACTCAGCGAAGGTATAATTTGTAAGACTTTAAAGGTCATTTCACCGAATCAGTTACCACCCGATCGCCTAATCAATTACCCGCTACCGGTTTTTCTAGCTGGAGACAATTTAACATAAGTTTGTTGACAAAATCGATTTTGTATTAAATTGTCCAAAGTGGCTTTAAATTTTTCAAATCCATAGGTATCGATAACTTTCTCCCTTAAAAGTTCGCCTCGCTCAAAGAGGGGATTGGGATAGGCGCGCTGTAAAATTTGAGTTAAGGCTCGGGCAATTTGTCCAACATCGTCGGGATTGACTAATGCTCCTAATTCTCCGTGGCAAAGGGCATCAATTGCGCCATCGCGATCGCCGCCTAAAACGGGTTTACCACAAGCGAGCGCTTCTAAATAGACTATCCCAAAACCTTCCCCTTTACTGGGCATGGCGAAAACATCGCACAAATTGTAATAATCGACCAACATTTCGTCGGGAACAAACCCGACTAAGGTGACGCAGTTTTGGAGGTGGAGTTGGTTAACGAGGCGTTGGACGCGATCGCGATCGCATCCCGAGCCGACGAGGAGATAATGGACGTTGGGAACGCAGTTGCGAATTTGCGCGAGGGCATACAAAATTTTATCGTACCCTTTGTAACGTTCGCTACTGTCGAGGCGCGCTACGGTGAGAATAATTTTGTGTTGGGGGGTTAAGCCGTGGCGCTGGAGTAAGTTGGGCGACTTGGGGATAATTTTAAACCGATTGCCATCGAAGGTGTTGGGGAGAAGGGAGATGCGATCGCTATCGAGATTTTGTTCTTGGAGGAGGCGATCGCGAGTATAATTGCTAACAGCGAGGATGCGATCGGCATGACGTAAGGCGCGCTTTAACTCCGGACGTTGGATATTCCACGCTTCAACGCCGTGGGCAACAATCCAATAAGGAATCCCAGCCAATTGTTTTAAGCCGTGGGCAACGGGTATAAAATTGAGGTGGGTGGTAATAATTAAGTCCGGTTGTTGTATCAATCCCCAGTAAAAAAGGTTGAAGGCAAATAAGTAAGTCCGAAACCGCAAATTCCACTTCCCCGAACAATGGAAGCGAATGTTATCGGGAAAAGTTACATCGGACGGATAGCGAGTATCGTGTTTGAGAAAGACATCGTAGGATGATTGGGGGTAGAGGTGTTGTAAAGCTTCGAGGAGGAAAGCCGAATAAACTTGGATTCCTCCTTTAAATTCAAAAATATTGGGAAACCAGAGATGGAATTTTGTCATTGGTCATTGGTCATTGGTCATTCGTTCTTCGTCATTGGTGTTAACTTATGAGCGATCGCAACTTCAGACGTGCTAAGCTGAGGCGCATTTAAATTGGGAATTTACTTCTGCCCTCTGCCTTCTGCCTTGCGGAGAATTTAGCAATGCAGTTTAAAAGCCGAACAGCTTAGCATTTTCTTAACCGACCAACCCATCGAACCCACATCCGGTTAATTGCCTGCGATCGAAAACTTGACCTCTGACGTTTTAGAAAACCTCAGCGTTGTTTTGAGCTGCGGTCATTGTACCGGATTTCAGCCTGCCAAGCATTATTCGGTGGGAACTGTTTACTGGTTACTGCTTGACTGATTGCTGATTGCTGATGACTGATGACTGATTGCTGATGACTGATGACTGATTGCTGATGACTGATAACTGATTACTGGTAACTGCTTAACTGATGACTGATGACTGATTGCTGATTGCTGATTGCTGATTACTGGTTACTGATAACTGTCAATGGGGAACTTCTAAAGGAACTGCCCCCATCGTCCCTTTGCGAAAATCATTTAACAACAAAACAGCAACCCTTTCCCCGTCGCCGCCATAACGCGCGCGGGCTAAATCATACAAATATTCCTCTCCCGTTAATCGCTCCGGGTCTAAGGTGTAGAGAGATTTTAGCACCTCTGCAAACCCCAACTCCACCATCAAATCGACTAAAACAGCCGCCACGCACTGATTATCATAAGCCGCTTGACCAATATCCTCGCAAATGGCAAGCTTAATGGCATCCTCTTGATTATCCAAACGCCAAGGAATCACCCCGGGAGCATCTAAAAGCTCGATTTCATCGGAAATACGCACCCATTGAAGCTGGCGCGTCACCCCCGCACGACGTTCGCTGCGAACGGCTTTACGTCCCACCAAACGGTTAATCAGGGCCGATTTGCCAACATTAGGCATTCCCACCACAACCGCGCGAACGGGACGAGGAAGCAATCCGCGATCGCGTCGTTTCTGATTCATGGCAACACCCGTGCTTTGGGCTGCCTTTTTCACCTCTCTCATACCCTTGCCCAGTTTAGCATCGGTGAAGTAAGGTTGCTCGTCGCGATCGCGAAACCAAGTTTTCCACTCCTGTCGAACCCCAGGAGGAATCATATCCCTGCGGTTGAGAATGAGAACGCGAGGCTTACTTCCCAACCAATGGGCGACTTGGGGATGGTGGGAGGCGAGGGGAATGCGCGCGTCGAGAACTTCGAGAACAACATCGACGCGCTTGAGTTGTTCTTTGAGTTGGCGTTCGGCCTTGGCAATATGGCCGGGATACCACTGGATAAGGGGAGTTCGAGAATCGCGCATTCATTCAACAATAGCGTAAACTTTATTCTAAAGGTTTGTCAGTTTTCGCGCTACAGTGAGGGGAGTAGCGGTGCTAGGTTTTAGGTTCTAGGTTTTAGGTTTTAGGGTTTCAACCCCCACTGCCCACAACCCATCACCCACAACTCATAACTCATAACCTATGTACGGACGTTATATATAACGTCCCTACGAATAACCCATAACTCATCACCCATAACTCTGAACTCTGAACTCTGAACTCGTAAACCGTGTTTTTTAGCGTCGTCATCCCCACCTACAACCGCAAACCGATTTTAGAAAAGTGTCTCCAAGCGCTGGAACGCCAGCAGTTAGCGGAAAATAGTGCCATTGAAGGCTATGAGGTTGTTGTCGCTGACGATGGGTCAACCGATGGGACTGTAGATTGGTTAAAGGTTAATGCCGAAAGGTTTCCCCACGTGCGAACTTTTGTCCAAGACCATCTCGGTCCGGCAGCAGCGCGCAATTTAGGGGTGGAACGGGCGAAGGGCGATACAATTATTTTTATCGATAGCGACTTGGTGGTGACGGAACAGTTTCTCCAAGCCCACGCCGATGCTTTGATTCGAGGGGAAAAGCAACAGGGAAGCGATCGCGTGTTTACCTATGGTTGGGTGATTAATACGTGCAACTTCGACAATCCGACCTCCGAACCGTACAAGATTACCGACTTTTCGGCGGCTTATTTTGCAACGGGGAATGTTGCGATCGCGCGCAAGTGGCTCATTGAGGCGGGACTATTTGACACCCGCTTTCAACTGTATGGCTGGGAAGACTTGGAGTTGGGCGTTCGCCTCAAACAGTTGGGACTCAAGTTAATTAAGTGTCCCGAAGCGGTGGGCTATCACTGGCATCCTCCCTTTCGCCTCGACCAACTTCCCTCACTGGTCGATAAGGAAATCCAACGGGGACGTATGGGCGTTCTTTTCTACCAAAAGCATCCAACGGCGGAGGTGCGGATGATGATTCAGATGACTTGGCTGCATCGTCTTCTTTGGGGCATTCTTTCCCTCGGCGGACGGCTCAACGAACGGACGATGGCTCCTTTGTTGCAATGGCTCATTGATGGCGGCCGTCCTCAATTTGCCCTGGAGGTGGCGCGGATTTTCCTCAATTGGTATAACGTTCGCGCTGTTTATGCTGCTTACGCACAGATGCAAAATTCTCGCGATTTTCAATAAAGCTATTGAGAGGGGGGGATTTTGGGATGATTTTGCCAGCGCAGTGGCTCAAAGCACGCAATTGCATTCTTTTTTCGTGGATTTTCCAATCTATGCCCACGACTCTACTCTTAGTTCAAGGATACCATAAAACGGATAAATGGCGATATTTTTTATAAATTACGTAAGCTGTCGCGCATTTAAATTGGGTATCCACTTCTGCCCTCTGCCCTCTTTAGGCTGAGCGTTAGCCGAAGCCTGCCTTCTTCCTTCTGGAAAATTTAGCGTCGCAGTTTAAAAGCTGAACAGCTTAGAAATGTGAATTAAGTCGAACCGTTACGATCTAAGGCAGAGGAGATTGGGTTTTAACGGAAAACCGTGGTTTTGGTATCTATTCCACATTATTCATTATTCATTATTCATTATTCATTATTCATTATTCATTGCGATTATTGCCTTTCAAGTTTGTCCTCAACCTTATTAAGTTGCTCGCGATATTCGCCGCGCAATTGCCGAACGCGATCGCCGACAAAAGTCTCGTCGGGAATCTCTTCCAGTTGCCCCAGGAGGTCTTCCCAATTGGCTTTCGCTTGCTCCAACCGGCGCTGAGTCGAGGCGAGTGAGGTGGCACGAGCGACCGAACGAGCGCGCTGTTCGATGGCAGCTAACGCTTCGGCGGCGGACTTTTCGGTGGCGAGGCGATTTTCAACTCTTTCTAATTCGTTGCGGTAATAAGCGACAAGGGGTTGAGCTTCGCTGCGAACGTTTACATCGTCGGGAATACTCCTCAGTTGAACGAGGGTTTCGCGGAGGCGATCGCGCGTATTTTGTAAATCCTCCACCGTTTGCGGCGGACGGCTCAACAAGCGAGTGGTGGTTTCTTTTTGGAGGACGCGAGCGTAAAATTGTTGAAACTCTTCGTCCCGCGCGCAGGAATTGAGAGGTTTGCACAAAAAGGGAATGTAAGGCGATCGCATTCCGACAATAATTCCCGTTAAAATTACGGCAGTTAGGGTTGAGAGGGCGGCGGTAATTTGCGTGTAAAATTTAGAATTAGAAACCTTTACTTCTGAAATTTGAGCGTCAGACTGGGTTGCTACGGGGATAATATTTGCGATCGCAGAACGAGGAGACAGTAGATTTTGCCTTCTGTGAGTCGAAGGAATGTTCGCGATCGCAGCGTGGGTCGAGGGCGGCATGGCGACGAGAGATTGGTGCAGTCGAGCGAGGGAGGCGAGAGCTTCGCGCGCTTCTGTTGCCGATTGATAGCGGTCTTGGGGACGTTCGGCGAGCATTTTTGTCAAAATGCGGGCAAAGGCTTCGCTGACTCGAACATTTTCGCGCCATTGCCATTGCATCCCCCGACTATCGTATAGTTCGCTTGGCGGTTTCCCACTCAGTAAAACCAAGGCGGTAACGGCGAGAGAATAGAGATCGCTGCTGGGAAAGCACTGTCCCATGCGTATTTGTTCGGGCGGTGCGTACCCCACCTTCCCCACAAACGCCGTCGAGAGAGTTTGTTGGGGGGATTGAACTCGAACCTCAGTTATCGCCTGCTTCACCACGCCAAAATCGATTAAAACGGGACAATTGCGATGGCGCGATCGCATAATATTATCGGGAGAAATATCGCGGTGAATGGCGTGGGAGTGGTGAATATACTCCAAAACCGGCAGCACCTCCTCCAGCCAGCAAATAGTTTCCGCCTCAGAAAAACCCCCTTCCCCTGTTGCCAGTCGTTGGTCGAGCAAAGCTTGATAATTTTGACCCTCAATATACTCTTCCACCAAAAAAAGTAGTCCATCCTCCTCAAAACAAGCCAAAAGCCGGGGAATTTGCGGATGGACGAGTTGATGCAATACCCGTGCCTCCCGCTCGAACAACTGGCGCGCCTTTTTCAACACCGCCCCATCCATCTGCGGCGGGAGAAATTCCTTAAGGACACAGCGATCGCCAAAACAGCGTTCGTCGGCAACCAGGTAGGTTCGTCCCATTCCCCCCCGACCCAAAACCCGTTGAATGCGGTAGCGGCGATCGATTAACGTTCCCGGAGAAATTGTACTTGTCACCCTCATGCTGTTGCTCGGTTTGCGGACTGTCGCTGGAGACGATACTACAACAATTCCCACGTTGATCGCGCGATCGGTCGTCCAAATGTGAAGATTTTTAAGCAACTCCCCAGTTCGTAGTAGGGACTTTAGTCCCTAATCATAAGTTCGTAGTAGGGACTTTAGTCCCTCTTTGCATTCCAGGTTTTCAAAATGCTACCCTAAAATAAACCCCACAACTCAACATCTCTCTTCAACACTATGCCTTCCCAGAAAAAGCGAATCGTCTATCAAGAATTCGGCAATCCAGTCAAAAATTCCCAAGCATTAGCCAGAGCAACTCCCGAACTACCGCCGCAACAACAACAGTTGCGCGTCCAAGCCTCTCGTAAAGGACGCAAAGGAAAAACCGTTACTGAGATTACCGGATTTCAATGCAAACCAGAAACATTAGTAAAGTTGCTCAAACAATTAAAAAAAGAATGCGGAACGGGAGGAACGGTTAAAGAGAATGCCCTCGAAGTTCAGGGAGAACACAAGCAGAAGTTAGTCGATATTCTGACCAAACTGGGTTACAAAGCGAAGATGAGCGGCGGGTAGAATTTAATTTCACAACATCTTACTTTTTTTTGTTTGTAACTTCCATTAATTCCGCGATCGCCTGAAGCAGAACCCGAACAAAATAGGCAAGCGCTAAAATGAGAACGACAGAGATACCGCCATTGATTAACAGATTGCTCGGAATATTGAAGCCTGTTAGGGTTGGAGATTCGAGATCGAGATTTCCGCGATCGCGCGTCGTCAGTACGATTGCTTGCTCTTGAGTTTTTTCTACATTTAACATGAGTTTCACCTTTTTCTTGTGCTTTCTAGTTTCAATGTAATCGGTTTAAATCCCATTGAGTATCGAAGAAGAAAGAAAGAAATAGATTTTTCTGAAAATGCCTTTACCAATTAATACCAATTATATAAATTCTGGCGACACATCAATTGTGTCACCCCATCCCCCTCTCCTTCGTAGTAGTTAGGCTGGCAAGCTTAAAATTGTGGGTAAAGGTGGTGAAGTTTAATGCGAGCTTTTTCGGTTGTGAATTGCCATTTGACTTTCGTGTTTTCCCGATTTCTTTCTTCTTGCCAGTATGCCAGTTCAGTCCTTAAAATATCCGCTGTAGCTATCCGTCTATCTAAGCATTGCTGGGATAAAACGCTCAGTTCAATTTCGGCAATATTCAACCAACTTCCATTGCGAGGGGTATGATAAATCTCTAATCTTCTCGCCAAGCGATGAGCTTTCGGTGCGGGAAAAGCTGCGTACAAAGATGCAATATGATGTGTGTTGAGATTGTCACATACAAGCTTTATTTTCGGGACATCTGGATAATCAACCTCTAACAATTGCTCGATTTCTTCAGCCCAATCTCTGCTGGTTCTCCGGTTACGATTGCTCACTCTTCTCCACCCCCGGTGCGGGTCAACAAACATAAAGATTGCTTGGGTTCCATGCCGCTCGTAATGATAATCTTCCCGTCGCGGCTTTCCCGGTTTCTCCGGGATGGGTGGGTAGACATCACTGGTCAGTTCCAACGCGGCTTCATCCATACTAATTAATGGTGCATTCTCCTCTGGTAGCTCGCTGTAAACATCTAGCACTTCTTCCATTTGGGCAATAAATCGGGGTAAATCCCTCTCCGGAATACAGAATCTTTCCTTTTTCCACGTCCCTCCACTGACCTTCTTCTGCATTGTCATCGGCCATTAATAGAACGTTGGCATGGCGAACTTCTTTGGCTGACTTTCTCCCATGTTTCACAACACGAGTGCAGTTCCTGGCGTTGCTCTGCTGTCAGTTTGATGCGATACTTGAGATTGGGGTTACTCATGGATGCGTTCCATAACTCTTACCCACAATTTTAACCTTGCCGAGCTAGTAGGGTGGGTTAGGTGCGGGTAAGATTTGGAGAAAACAGCTACAAACTTCCAATCCGCAGCGTAACCCACCATTTATCTAACTCACCCTGTAACTTTCAATCCGCAGCGTAACCAACCATTTATCTAACCCACCCTGTAACCTGCCGTCTCTATTCTCCTTCGTAGAGTGGGTTAGATGCGGGAATAACTTTGAGGAAACAGCTACAAACTTCCAATCCCCAGCGTAACCCACCATTTATCTTCTAAATCTTTTCATTTTCAAGAGGTATAATCCTCTGCTTTTTCTTGCGAACCCGAAAATCATAGAACGACCTAGATTTTCCAAGATAGAATCTTCCCCTCCCTCATCCCAACGATTAAGATAAAAAACAAATCCTACTCCAAGAGGCATAGATGAAAATTCTGCAATACGACAAACACGAAAAAGAATTCCTAGAAGCCAAAGCCACAGAATATCAGTTTTCCAGTAAAACGAGACTGGTTTTCGTCGAACGCTTTCGAGAAAAGAACGCCGAGCAAACCAATAAAGCTTTTGCTGAAGAATGGGAGAGTTCTCTTTGCGAAGGAACCAAACAAAACTCCCTTCCCGAAACAATCCTACAAGATCGCCTCAAAGTGATTTGTACCAAAATCGAAGAAAAAGGATGTGACTTTAAAAATGCGAAGAAAGGAAAATGGAAAATCGCCAAACAGTGGTTGCGAGAAACGCAATATCCCCAATGGCTGAAACACCATCAACACATACCCCTCAACCTAACGCAACTGTGGCAAAACATCGTCCGTCGGGCGACTCCAACGCAACAAATGGGACCGGTTCTGGCGGGAAGATTGGAAATGTGGAGCGACTATCCAACTTGTATCCCCTTGGGGAGCAATATTTGCTTCGAGGTGAAACTAGAACGTCCCGGACATCTCCTCCTACTCGAAAAAGCGACATCGGGACGGTTGTGGTGCTTGTGTCCCTCCTTCTTAGCCCCGCAACCCCTCCTTCCGTCAGGAGTCGCCACCTTGCCGCAACCGGGTGCAACACAGAAATCGTTCAAAATTACGGGAAATCCGGGGTTAAGTAGGTGGGCATAAATAAACATTACAACCCAGAATCCAAAACTTAAGCTGAAAGCCAGCTACAAAGGGGGTTTCACGATTTTGAATTGAATCGCTATTTTACGAATAATTGCGCCCGCCTACTTAGAGCAAATTGTCGCCGTCATTACCGACGATGCACCGCAATTGTCCTGGCTGCCGTCTGGGAAGAAACCCCCTTTCCAACTCCAAGCTGACTCTCTCAAAGAATTGCTGAATTATACTGAGCAAATGCCGGGTTGCCAGGTGCTTTACACGGAATACACGGTTACGCCCTAAGCGAATTTTCTAGATTCGTCGGATGGATTGCTGAAATTAGGAAGAAAGGAGCGACAGGATATGGACGAACAACGCATTCAAGACTATCTCAACTTAATTGTGTTGCTGCTGAATTGTGCCAGTGGCGAGAAACTGAAAATTCTGCACCAGCACAGCACCTTAATCGATGAGGGGTTAGTATTGGCAGCGGAATTTGTCGCGCAGCAGATGGAGGAAGCGGGAAAGGCTAATGCTGAATGGTTGCGCAACTTCAGTCAACAGTTAGGAAAAGCAATTGCAGAGTGGAAGCGGCACAATCAAACCGCCATTCAACTTTATCAGGCCGGTCGCTTTGCCGAATGTATTACTATTGCCAAGCAAGTCCTAGCACTCGCCGTGGAACTCTGGGGTTCGGAGCATCCCAAGGTAGCAACCAGCCTCAATAACTTGGCAGCGTTGTACGAATCCCAAGGAAGATGGGGCGAAGCCGAACCCCTTTACCAAGAAGCCTTAGAGATGAGAAAGTGTTTGTTGGGCAACCAGCATCCCGATGTAGCATCCAGCCTCAATAGCGCTGGACGCTACATCCTCCGCACCCAAACCGAAACCCAGCGCCCCGCCAACCCGCCGTTAATTCTCGCCGACCCCGATTTCGATCTCGGTTCCCCCCCATCCTCAAAAGGATTTTGCAAGAATTGCTCGTCAGCGAAACGGAGGTTACGCCAGAAACCGAATTTGACGGCAAGGAAGAGGATTGTCCCCTCGCCCATCCATTCTTTTGGGGCGCTTGGATTTGTCAGGGAGAAATATCGCGTCAGTTATCGCTATGGGAATCGGCGACGGCGTGAGGGCGCAGGACTCAATGGACGCTGACAAACTTCGGCAAATCTACTTAAAAAAAGCGCAGTTTTTTAAGATATTTGCGATCGCTCTAGACAATTTTAAGACGCAAGTTAGAATCAAGAAGTAAAGCTGGAAAGGCAATGGAGGAGGACGAAATTGAAACAGTCAACCTATGTGAAAAAGCACGCGATCGCGTTCTTAACAACAACCGTATTGCTATTAATCGGAGGAAACCGCGCGATCGCGCAATCTTTTCCCCCCACATCCCTCAGTCTGAAATTCCCCACAGGAGACAGCCAAGGCGCGCCAGGTAGAACGACTGGCGGCGGAACCCGTCGAGAAGGATGCAGCAGTCAACCTTCGGCAATACCGCTAACAGCATTGGCTCCAACAAATAATATCGCTAAAACGGTGACAGGGAACCCCAGCGTTTATATTTACGTCCCCGCCTACGAAGAGAAAGAAGCTCTTTTTCGCATCATCGACAAACAAGCCGAAGAAATCGTCTACGAGACCGAAATTTCCCTTAATAATTCACCCGGAATCCTCAAACTAACACTGCCAGAAACCGTTCAATTAGAATCCAATATGACCTACGAATGGGGTTTCTTCGTTCAGTGCGATCCCAACGATCCCGTTGCCGATGAAGGAGTAGAAGGATGGATTGAACGAACGGTAGTTGCACCTGAAATAGAAAGTGAAATTGAGCAAGCCATCCAAAATCCCCTACAGCAAGCACAACTCTATGCCGAAGCGGGAATTTGGAACGAAACATTAGCCCTCCTCGTTCAAATGCGCGACTCCAACCCAACCGTTTGGGCAGAATTCTTGGAATCAGTCGGCTTAACCTCTGACATTGCCGAGAGTCCTCTAATTCTATCAACGGCGATGGGCGATGAGGAATAAGTTTGAGAGAGGTTATCAAACTGCTATGCAATCGATCTTTGGGCTAATGGCTTGAGGAGACGGTTATCGCAAAAGTTCTCTAAAGATGACTCCCAGAAATCGAAATAAATGAATCCGTCTTAATAGAGTTAGTACTGCAGTACTGGTCTATCAAAAATGTTAATCGCGGCAGAATAAGCTGCCCTCAGCATAGCTGCCTGTCTTGGTTCGCGTTCCCTTGCTAGGTCGGCGTTCCCTTGCGTCTTGCGCCGACGCGGGGACGGGAGCGCTTTCGGAGAATTTGACGACACAGTTTAAAAGCCAAACAGCTTATTGTCTAGTCTTAACGTTAAACATCAGCGTACTCTACAATACCATAAGATGCAAGACTTACGTTGACTAATAGCTCGCCTCGCCAAACCTATAGCTTCTTTCAAAATGAGGAATTACCAAGCTTCCATCCCGATTATTTTGGGACTGTTGTATCTAACTTCTGGCTCCAAAGTACCAGCTCAACTGATTCCCGATACAACTTTGGGAACCGAAAATTCTGTTGTCACTCCAGTGGATACCCTTAACAAACGGATTGACGGCGGTGCAAGTCGAGGAATCAACCTTTTTCACAGTTTCCTCCAATTTAATATTGGGAATAACAATGGTGTTTATTTTGCCAACCCTATAGGAATTGAAAATATTCTAACCCGCGTTACTGGAAGCAATACTTCTAACATTTTAGGGACTTTAGGCGTTTTAGGCAATGCCAATCTATTTTTAATCAATCCCAACGGTATTTATTTCGGTGTAGATGCAAAATTAGACGTGAGCGGTTCCTTTCTCGCCACTACAGCAGACGGCATTCAGTTAGGCAGCGCGGGCTATTTTAGCGCTGCCGAGCCTCAAAGTAGTCAATTACTTTCTATTCAACCAGAAGCACTATTTTCTAATGCCTTGCGCAACGATCGAGGTTCAATAAAAAACTCTGGAAATTTAACGGTTGGGGGAGATTTTACACTCAACTCCGACAACTTAAATTTACAAGGACAGTTGCAAGCAGGAGGAAACTTAACGCTACAAGCAACCGATACTATTCAAATGCGAGATAACGCCACAACACCTTTTATCGCCTCAGCGGGAGGAAACTTACTCGTCGAGGGAAATCGCGCCATCGATATCTTTGCCCTCAATCATCCTAATAGCGGCTTATTTTCCGGGGGGGAAATGGTATTTCGCAGTGCCAATACAGTACGCGGCGATGCGCATTATTATAGCGGTGGAAACTTCCGCATCGAACAATTAAATGGGAATATGGGAAACTTGTATAGTCCCGACGATCCGGTTATTCGTTCCTTGGGAGATGTGAGTTTTAACTCCTATGAGGGAGCCTCTTTACATATTCTCGCTGCCGGAAAAGTTGAAATTCCAGGAGAAATTGTTATTGACAGTCCCGATCCGATAAATGGCTTAGTTGAAACCGTCACTCTTTCCAATAGAGATATAATTTTAATTGACGGTCAAAACAACTTAACTGTTGACATTCGAGCAGGCATGGAAGCGGCGGCAGTGGGAATTTCTTCGATATCAGGAAACGGGATGTTTTTCGATTCCCAAAATAACCCTCTTCCCGCAACTGGAACAATCTCAGCAACAGCAACGAGTGCAGATATTAAAATCGGCAGCATCATTACAGAAAGCGTCGGCGGCGATGTCGGTCGCGTTTTTATTAGCAATCAATATCAACCCAATTCAGCCCTAACAGGAAGTATTACAGTAGACAATATTGATACAAGAGATGATTTAGGAGGTGGAGGAATTGCCATTGACTCGAGGAGCAATATTAATATTACAGGCGCAATTGAAGCTTCCGCTTTAGACTTTTCATTGGGCAATGGCGGCGCTGTTTTACTCCTGGCTCGAGACAACATTACCCTCAGCCCGGGTGCAAGCATTAACACCGACGGCAATTTAGGCGGTCTGATTATTCTCAATAGCGGCGGCGATATTTTACTTCAAGATAATACCCTCTTCAGCGATAGCTTTAATCCCGTTCCGGCGGCGACGGATTTGATTGGAGGAAATATCGAATTTCGCGCTCAAAATCTTCGGGTTAATGATACGATAATTAGTTCTTCTACAGACGGTTTCGCTAATGCGGGTAATATTAGCATTACAGTCGCGGATGCCGTACAGTTTCAAAATAGTCAGGTTACAGCGATCGCAACCGAAAATGCAGTGGGGAATGCCGGTTTTATTCTCATTGATGCGGACAACGTGCAACTTTTGGCAGGAAGTTTGCTCGATACTGCTGTATTTGGACGAGGCGATGGAGGGGTAGTGGATATTACGGCTAGAGATGCAATTACTGTCGAAAATAGCAGCATTTTTAGTACCATCGAGCCAGGAGCAGTAGGAGAAGCGGGCGGAATTTTAGTTAATGCAGGCAACGTGCGACTCTTGGAAGGAAGTTTGCTCAACACTAATACTTTTGGACAAGGAAATGCGGGGATAGTGGATATTAACGCCACAGAGACAATTGTTGTTGACAATAGCAGGGTTTTGAGCAACGTTGAATTAGGTGCAGAGGGCGACGCAGTGGGGATTCTGGTGAGGGCGAGGGATGTGGAAATCAAAAACGGCGGCGACTTAAGTTCTTCTTCGCGGGGACTGGGAAATGCAGGTGTCGTCTCGATCGCGGCCGATGGAATGGTCAGCATTGATGGGAACACTTCTGTTGTAGCCAATACCTTATTTGAGACGGGAGTGGGCGAGGCGGGCGCTGCTATTATTGAAGCCAATAACCTTCGACTCACCAACGGCGGAAAAATCGACACCTCGACGTTAGGTTTGGGGAATGCGGGACAAATTATTATTCAGGTTCGAGAGAGCGTTGTTTTAGACGATAGCGGCTTTTTTAGTACGGTTCAGTCAGAGGCAGTGGGCAATGCGGGCGGCATTTTGGTCGAAGCGCACAATATCCAACTTCTCAACGGCGGTCGTTTTGAGACTTCGACTCTCGGTCAGGGCGATGCAGGGATCGTCATCGCAACAGTAGGCGACACCTTGCAAGTATCGGGGGTAGGAAGCGATCGCGTACCAAGTTTAATTTCGAGTACGGTTCGGCGAGGGGCAGTTGGGAATGGGGGAGATATCGGTATTAGTGCGGAGTCGGTTCGTCTGGCAGATAATGCCCAAATTACGACCAATAATTTCACGAATACCGGCGTTGCTGGCGATATTAGCATAACGACGCGCCAAAATTTAGAAGGCGATCGCGCCACAATTAGTGCTTCGACCAACAGCGGCGATGGGGGGAATTTAACCTTCGAGGTAGGCGGAATTTTACTATTGCGCAACAATAGCAGTATTTCTACCAGTGCCGGAACTGTAGGGACGGGTGGAAATGGGGGGAATATCAATGTTACGGCGCTGTTTGTCGTAGGCGTGCCTTGGGAAAATAGCGATATTACCGCCAATGCCTTTGAAGGGAATGGGGGCGATATTGCGATCGCAACCAACCAAATTTACGGACTTGAATTTCGCGCACAACAAACTGCTTTCAGCGATATTACTGCCTCCTCTCAATTCGGTCTCAGCGGCAACTTCGACCTCGAATTGCTGAGTTTTCCCGCCGAACAGGGTCTCAATTCGTTACCCGAAAGTCCCGTAGATGCCGAAAGTTTGGTGGGACGCGATGCTTGCGCGGAAAAAGAGGGGCGCATTGCCGGGGGAAGTTCGTTAATTGTCACCGGACGCGGGGGGTTGCCGGTGGATGCAGCGGAGGGGTTGCCATCTTTGGGGGGAATAGTAGAATGGGCGACGCGCGAGGGAGAGGGGGTTGAAGCAATGGCGGGGAATTTAAGGGAAGAAACTGACGAAAGCCAATCTCCTCAGAGTCTTCGTCCCGCCCGAGGTTGGAGGGTTGCAGCCGACGGAACGGTTATTTTAACCGCCCAAGCAACGACAACCGATGTTCCCGCTTCCAACCTTTTGAGGGGGCCCCACTGCCGCGTTTTTTCGGAAACAAAGTCCGTCAATTAATTTGTGTGAATAAACTTAGAATTTCGGAGATTTTGATGTTTTAAAGAAATAAAAAGTAATTTTCTGATTAGGATGGAGGAAACCAGCAAAAAAGACTTTGGAGATGCGAGAAATGGCTCTGAAACAGTCAATAGCTCTCAAACAAAAGGCGATCGCGAGGAAGTTGATACCAAAAATCTAAAGTCCTGTCTCACATCAAGTTAGCTCAAACCAGATTCAGCAATGTGGTTTGTTTATCTAAGTAAGACGCTACATTTGAAAACTGGTATGAGGTGCTGATACCAAATCCGGTTTACACTCGATCGCGCTTCGATAGAAACGCTCTTCTCCTCTCCCCGTCTCCCAGTCCCCCCGTCTCCCCATCCCCCCATCTCCCCATCTCCCAGTCCCCCCATCCCCCCATCTCCCCATCTCCCCATC
>JAXHVQ010000095.1:0-23690 GCA_034189065.1 Cyanobacteriota bacterium | reverse complement strand
GTTACACTCCGCTAACACACCCTACTTGATTGCTGTACTGTAATGGTGATAATGGTGCGTTACGCTGCGCTAACACACCCTACTTGATTGCTGTACTGTAATGGTGCTAATGGTGCGTTACGCTGCGCTAACACACCCTACTTGATTGCTGTACTGTAATGGTGCTAATGGTGCGTTACACTCCGCTAACACACCCTACTTGATTCTGTGCAGCTTCATGTCAATCTGGTATAAGACGCGAGGGAATACTGGCCAAAGGAACGGGGAACGGGGAACGGGGGGGGGAAATTGGAGCATTTTATCGTCTGGCGCGTGTCATGCCCTTCCTTTACGAAGAGGTCTTAGACCCAATTAATCAATTATCAATTATCAATTATTAATTGAAAGCGCCCCATCGCGTTCGTAATAGACAACGCGGATGCAATAACCATCTCGATCGCGAACAACGCGTTGACAACTCCCCGTCCTAAAGGAGCGGGGATTCTCGCGTCATAGGGAGAGTCTAGCTGGAGTATAAACTCCAACCCCGACACGGGGCTGATGAAGTCCGCCCCCAGGTGGCGGACACAGCCCCTTCTCTTTACCCTCGACGAGCGTTGGTACGGCCTGCCCGACCGCAACGGACGACTCACGTTTCGAGGGAACCTCGAAACCGTGTCCTCCTTAAGCCTCGTTCTTTTACAACTTGGGCTGCGGCTACATCGCGATTAGTGGTGTAGCCGCAATTATCGCAAGAATGAACTCGTTGAGCTAAAGTTTTCTTGCCGCAATTTGTCCCACAATAGGGGCAAATCTGACTTGTGCCATTGGCATCTACCTTGGCAAAATACACACCGCGTTTCCAACAAACATGACTGAGGATTGTTAAGAATGAACCCCAAGCTGCATCAAGACAAGCCTTTCTTAACGCTGCCCTTGATAGTGCTTTGAGATTCAAATCCTCAGCAAATATCATGCCAATCCCATCGCAGAGACGATGAGCTAGTTTGAAGAAGAAATCCTTGCGGCAATTGTGTGTTTTTTCGTGAAGTAGCCCAATTTGACGTTTAACTCTCAACCAGCGTCGCGAACCTTTCTTCTTGTTTTTCAATCTTCGTTGCAGCAATCCAAGCTGGCCTTCAGATTCTTTGAAAAACTTATGTCCTTTAATCAGTTCGTTTTCGCTGGTGGCAATAAAATCATTCAGTCCCAAGTCTATACCGATGGCGTAACCGTGGGGTATAGCATCGGGAACATTTACGTCACACTGAATTGAAACCGAGACATAATAACCACTGGCTTTCTTGATGACTCGAATTTGTTTGCAGATAAACCCATCGGGAATATCCCTGGAGTTGTGAAACTCGACTTTCCCGATTTTAGGAAGGTCAATGGTATCTTCCCCAACCGCATTTGGTTTCACCTGGGGAAATACGAATGACCGCATCCATTTCTTAAAACGCGGAAACCCGAATCCTCTCTCCCACATATTCACAAATGCAGCTTCTAATTGTTTTAGAGTTTGCTGCAAAACTTGAGATTGAGGGACTGTTAGATTTGGGTTTGTTCGCTTGGCTTGGGTTAGTGATTTGCACTGACTGGCATAGGTTGGGCGTTTCGTTTCCGGAGGGATGATGTATTCTGAGCGAATCGAACATCGGTTGATGAGACATTTTCTAGAGTTGACCCAATCCTTTCGTTCTCTCAGTGCATAGTTATAAACCGAACGACAAACATTAAGCCACTCATCAAGGACGGTGGCTTGCTCTGGTGTCGGTCGCAACTTGTACTGATAGGAAAGGATAAGCATCGATCGCAAACAAGTTGATATTTCATAATCATAACACGATAAATAAAAGCCGTCCTCCGCTTCGCTAAAGGACGGGGCTTTAAACCCAGGATTTTTGGTAAGTCCAAAGCATATACAGATTCCAAATTCACCAATTTCAGGAATGATGAATGACAAAGGACAAAGCAAACCGTGCCGCTCTTTACAGCGCCTTGCGCTGTATCATAGTACAATCGATTAGCAAGGCGCGTGGTGGGCATTGCCAAGGGTGAGAGAATTTGTTGAATCCAGCTTTTGAGCGGCAATTCCCACCCTACACAATACTGAATTTGGACTACTGACAAGAAATTGGTTTGCTCATTGTTGTTACTGTACCTCATAGCAGCGCAGAGCGCTGTATCCGTTGGCGGCACACAACCTAGACATCCGTTGACAAAGGACGAATGACAAATGATAAATGACCAATTAAGCCTGGGATTTGGGAGGTTTTTGGGAAGACTCCTTCTTCCCACTACCATTGTTGGACTCCGGTTGCGTTGCGCGATCGCGTTGCGCAGACAAAGCCGAGTTGAACCAAGATATCCGCGTAGGAACCGGCGTGCGTCGGGGTTGAAGTCCTTGCAGCATCTCAGACAGTTGTAGCGCTTCGAGGGGTTTCGCCTCGCGAATTTTGTGCCAAACCGATCGCGACATTAACAAACTATGTTCGATCCGTTCTGCCCCAAACTTTTCAAGATACTCTTCTCGTTCCGGTTGATAGTCCGCCGAAACCAATTGCAGCGACTGCGGCGGCAACTCTTGGACAACGCGCGCCATGTGAGCGAACAACTCCGCATACAACCACGTATAAGCCGGATGAACCGTCACCCGAGCTTGGTGAGGGCGCGTCCCATCCTTACACCCCTCCACTCGAAAATAACCGATCGCCGCCTTGCGCTGAGGCTCGAAAACATATCCTTGCACGAGTTGGGCGCGTCCGGTCCATTTGTCCAAATACGTCCCAACTTTATCAAAAATACTATGTTTAAAATCATTAATGTGGCGGTCGAAAACCTGACGCAGTAAAGGCGGCATGGAAACGGTATCGAGCTGACACAACAACTTAGCATCGGCGTTGCTGATGGGCAAGAGGTTGGCTAAGTTGGGCTCCCGTTCGGCTAGTGCTTGTAATTGTTCGGGCGCGATCGCCCAGTAGGTTAATTGAGCGAGGGGTTGGAACCCATTTTGCCGATACACTGCAAGGGCTTTCTCGTGATTGACATTCACTTCCAACAGCCAGGTTCTCGCTTCGATAATGGTTTCAAAGCAATGGCGCAAGAGTTGGTTGCCGGTTTCGAGGGGAGAAATCGGCGTATCTTCTGTTGCTTCTTCAACCATAATGCGATCGACGCGCCAGGTACTCCGGGTGCTATTAAAGGGCGAAACTTGTACCATTCCCGACACGCGCTGATTTTGCTCGGCGACGTAGGCTGAAAAAAAATGTTGGCGGGGATTGGGAAACAGGCTTAAAAATTTCAACAGACCATACCAGCGCCGCACTTGTTGGAGTTGTCGTCCCAGGGTTAGGGAACAGAGATTGGGATCGGCTTCGCAGGATTTCGCTGCCAGCGCTTCGACGACTTCTAAATCTCGATATTGCAGGGGACGAATTTCGAGTGGGGACGCTGGGATTTGGGAGTCAGTCATTTTGGGGAAATACCACCTCTGCGATCGCGCTATGGGTGCCGGACAACTTCTCAGTCGCAATAGCCACCTCGCGCACTGCTTCTATCTTAACCATTTTCTCTGTTTTCCACTGCGTTGCGCCCGATCTTTTTCCGATCGCGTTCGATTTTCAACTCTGCATCTCTTTCTTCCTCTCCTCGAGTACGGCTTTTTACCCAAAATGTTCGCG
Organism: Cyanobacteriota bacterium; assembly: GCA_034189065.1. Classification (GTDB taxonomy): domain Bacteria; phylum Cyanobacteriota; class Cyanobacteriia; order Cyanobacteriales; family Spirulinaceae; genus FACHB-1406. The sequence continues at coordinate 20,028 of JAXHVQ010000095.1, read as the reverse complement.
TCGCGCGATCGCGGCCATCTCTCGCCAACTTCCCGATAAATAAATTTGTTGAGATTAATTGTCTGAATGTTCGTAAACATTTGTAAACTATAATTTAGTCCATAGAGAATGGCCCAATTTTGGGTCAACGGTCGAGGCGCGCGTTTATCCCGAAACTCGGCCGAGGAAAACTAGCTCTTTTTAGAAATATAAGCAAATACACGGTACTTCAAGAGGTTTGAATTTTAATGAAACAACTCGCTATGGCAGAGCGCTCCTTGCTCGTCGGTCACATTGCCTCAATGGTTTTTGGCTTAGCCGGGTTACTGTGGGTTCTGCCCCATGCCGAATCAATCGTCGTTAACCTGCCCGAGTTCGGCCAAAAAGTCTTTCAGTGGTCGATGGCTGGCGGCGGCGTAGCGTATATGATCTTAGGCACAGCAGCCGTTGCAGTGTATGCTTATCGAACGCTAGGGCTAAAACCCTGGCTGGCTTTCATGGTGCCGGCGATCCTCATCTCCTCGACCAGCGAACTATTGGGAACGAGTACGGGTTTTCCCTTTGGACACTACCGCTATTTAAGCGGTTTGGGCTATAAAATTGCCGGTTTAGTGCCATTTACAATTCCCTTGTCGTGGTTTTACTTAGGGTTCGCCGCCTACGTCCTAGCGCGTGCAGGTTTAGCAACATTAAAAATTCCCAGTTGGGTGCAGATAGTGGGCGCGATCGCATTGGGCTCGCTGCTCCTCACCTCCTGGGACTTCGTTCTCGACCCAGCCATGAGCCAAACCACAGTCCCCTTTTGGATTTGGGAACAACCGGGCGCATTTTTCGGAATGCCCTACCAAAATTTTGTCGGCTGGTTGGGAACGGGGATCGTCTTTATGAGCGTTACAACGTTGCTGTGGCAGAAAACCTCCTTACCCGAATTTACAAACTTAAGCTTCCCGCTAGCGGTTTACCTGAGCAACCTCGCCTTTGCCACCGTAATGAGCGTAGCGGCTGGGTTTTGGATTCCCGCATTACTGGGACTACTCGTCGGCGTTCTTCCCGCCATCGCCTTATACGTAATGGCAACGCGATCGCGCGCTTTAACTTCCCCAGAACGCCATCTTGACGAAGAAGCAGAGTTAGTCGAAAGAGGACTCAAAGCTTGAGCGTACAGACGATGGTTCTCCCTATTCCAACCGACGCAGCAGTGGGGGCCATCGCCCTCATCGCTCTTTCATTAGGCCTTCCCAGTTTCGCCATTCTCCTCTCTCGCTTGTTGAAAGGAGCAAAGCGAAAGGACGCGATCGCGCCGCGGCAGCCAACTCCCGAAATGTTGGGAACAGTGAGAATTGTCGTTCCCACTCTCAACGAAGTCCAACGCATCGATCCTTGTTTAATCGGTTTGACTCAACAAAGCTACGAAGTGCGCGAAATCTTAGTTGTCGATAGCTATTCTGAAGATGGGACGCGAGAAAAAGTCAAAGCGGCAGGCGAAAAAGACCCTCGCTTTCGCTTATTAACCGACGAACCCCTTCCTTCCGACTGGGTGGGCCGTCCTTGGGCTCTGCACTACGGATTTTTATCGGGTAAGGCAGAGGGGAGATGGGGAGATGGGGAGATGGGGAGCAGGGGGAGCAGGGGAGCAGGGGAGCAGGGGGAGCAGGGGGCAAAATGGTTTTTGGGGATCGATGCCGACACCCAACCCCAAGCGGGTTTAGTGGCGGGACTCCTTGCAGTTGCCGAAGCTGAAAGTTACGATCTCATTTCTCTTTCGCCCCAATTTATCCTGTCCTATCCGGGAGAATGGTGGCTGCAACCCGCATTATTAATGACATTGCTCTATCGCTTTGACTCTTCTGGGGTAGATGCCAGCACGCCCGATCGCGTTATGGCGAACGGTCAGTGTTTTCTCTGCCGTCGCGCCGTTCTCGAAGCCGTGGAGGGCTATGAAAGCGCTAAAAGGTCATTTTGCGACGATGTAACCCTCGCGCGCCATATTGCGGCGCAGGGGTATAAGGTTGGGTTTCTCGACGGTTCGCGAGTGCTGCGCGTGCGGATGTACGAAGGGTTGCAGGAAACGTGGCGAGAATGGGGGCGATCGCTCGATCTCAAAGATGCTTCTTCGGAGGCGCAATTGTGGGGCGATTTGGGGTTTCTATTGCTCGTCCAAGCACTTCCAATTCCTCTTTCCCTCGCTGGATGTTGCCTACTCGTCCTGGGCTATCACAGTATTTCCTTAATTGCAGCGACGGGATTCAATGTGTTTTTAGTTCTCATTCGTTTTGCGTTATTGTTTGCGATCGCGCCCTCCTATGCGCGTTCCTCTTCCCCCGCATCGTGGCTTTTTTGGCTCTCTCCCTTTGCCGATCCCCTCGCCGTCCTGCGCATTTTCCTCTCCACTGTACGCAAGCCAAAACAGTGGCGCGGACGCACTTATTGAGGAAATAAAAAGGGGGATACGCATTGAATTTTTAGTTTTCTTACTTACTGGTTACTGATTACTGATTACTGATTACTGTTTACTGTTTACTGTTTACTGATTACTGTTTACTGATTACTGATTACTGATTACTGATTACTGATTACTCCAACGATGTCAGTAACGCTTGTAACGGTTCGTCAGCAATATCTCTTGCGCGAGTCCATTCCGTTTCCCCTTCCCGACGCAAATTCGTCCGCCCGGAAACCCCCTGTTCGCGCAACTGCGTCAGGGTAAATGGACCGAGAGCATTGCCACTGCGGAAAATAAACCATTGAGCCAACTCTGGGGGAGGCACCGTTGGCGACTCATCCGTCGTCGGTAGTCCTGGGGGAGTCGAAGCCAAAACGCCGGACAACTCCGCCACATTTTCCGCCTTTTGCCAATTGCCCATTCCCTCTTTCCATACCAGAGTTTGAGGCGAAAGTTTCTGCTGTTGAAGTTGCTCGAGGTTAAACGGGCCCACTTGTTGTCCGTTTTGAGCAATATGCCATTGAACTCGATCTTGGGCTAATGGAGGAGGGGGAGGCGGCGCGCTGGGGAACAAAGATTGGAGTTCCACGACCTCCGAGGCAAATAGCCAACTATTCATCCCTTCGCGCCAAACCAAGGTTTGAGGTGCCAGACCGTTGCTTAGGAGTTGGTTGAGGGGGAACGGACCGAGTTTTTGGTTATCGCGGGCAATGTACCATTGGGTTTGAGTGGGGGGCGATGGGACATTGGGGACGGGTTGAGCGTTCATTGAGTTCATCAACTGTTGCCCCATCGCCAGTCCGAGTCCCGCATCTAGCCCCGGATTGCCGCCGCCCGGTTGGTTAGCTGCTGTTTCAACGGCGTTGGCTGCTTGGTATTGGGCGTACTGCTGCATATTGCCGAGAATGCCCATTGAGGAGCGTTTGTCAAGGGCTTCTTCCACATCGGGCGGTAGGGAAATATTTTCGATAATCAGTTGGGCGAGTTGGATGCCTAATGGTTCGAGTTCCGGACCAATGGCAGTGCAAGCGCGATCGCTCATTTGCCGATAGTGAGTCGCCAAATCGAGTAAGGCAATGCCAGAACCCGCAACCCAACTGGTGACGGAGGGAACAATGATATTGCGCAGGTGGTCGCTGACTTCATCGATTTGGAACAGTCCGTCGGTGCTAATTAAGTTTTCGAGTAATGCCCTCGGGTCTAGCACTCTCATACTATAGGTTCCAAAGGCGCGCAGGCGAACCGGACCGAGTTCTGCGTCGCGGACGATAATAGGGTTAGCCGTTCCCCACTTCAAGTTGGTAAAAACTCGCGTACTAAAGAAGTAAACTTCGGCTTTAAAGGGAGATTCAAAACCGTATTTCCATCCTTTGAGAGTGCTGAGGAGGGGAAGGTTGCGGGTGTAGAGTTCGTAGGTTCCGGGGTCGAATTCGTCGGCGACTTGACCTTCGTTGACGAAAACGGCTTTTTGCCCGGGACGTACAACTAATTTTGCACCCTGTTTGATTTCGTTATCTTGACGTTCAAAGCGGTAGGCAATTGTATCGTTGGTATTGTCAATCCACTCGATGATGTCTATAAATTGACCGCGTAACCAGCCCATCGGTCTAACTCCTTAGTTGTTTGCGTCAATAGCACTTTACGCGCTGACTCGCTGCCCCCAGTTGTTTTATGCTCCCCGAGGTCAATTCCAGCTTAGCGCAATCAGCTCTAGTTTGAATTGAGCAAGACGCGATTGAGTTTTTTGAGGTGGAGGGTTTTTTGTAGATCGGTTCGAGGGATGCCGCGCGATCGCGTACAATATAACGAGCAAAGCTTCTTTACCTCAAACCTATGCGTTTTGTTAACCAACTCATCGGTCTTGTCTTAATTCTTGTTGGAGTTTACTTCCTCGGGCAAAATATCGTTTTCACCACTCACAGTTCCCCGTACTGGTGGCGCGATGTCTCTGCGACTGGTTCGGTTCTCTCGTTAGTCGGCGGTATTATTGCCCTCATTTTTTTCCCTCGTCAAACGCGCGGTTGGGCTTGGATTTTAATTGCCCTTGGAATCGTCTTGGTTTTTCTGAGCGGAAGCGTTCTGTTGAAACCGACCAGCCTTTGGTACTTCTTTGCAGCATTTGCCTCTCTCATTGCTGGCTTAAAACTCTTTACCACAGGGCAGTGGAGTTCGTTCTAAGCTTGGAAGTTCGGGCGAAATCATTGTCAGACTTAATTTTAAATTCAGTTTTCCCGGGGAGACTTGGCGCTTATAATCGATAACGGCAAAAAGCGCGATCGCAATGGAAGAGTTTTCATGGGCTTAGTTTTCACAACGGTCAATATGAAAGGTGGCGTGGGCAAAACCACCTTAACGGTTAATCTTGCTACTTGTTTGGCAAAGAATCATAACAAGCGCGTTTTGGTTGTTGATTTAGACTCGCAAATTAGCGCAACGTTAAGTTTGATGGCTCCCCAGGAATTCGCGAAGTTGCGCAAGGGAAGAAAAACGTTAAGTTATTTAATCGATAAAGTGGTTCAACCCCATGTTCCGCGCAAGTTTTCGACTCCCGATTTCGTTTGCCACTCGGTTAGCGAGATTGAAGGAGTCGATCTCTTACCGGGAGATATTGAATTGTACGATGAATATATTGTTTCCGAAACCCTTCACAAACAAGCCCTTGCCGACAATGAGTTAAACTTTAATCAAGTTTGGAGTGGTTTTGAAGACCTTTTAATTCAAACGATTCTCGAACCCGTCGTCGATGAATATGACTTTATTTTAATGGATTGCGCGCCCGGTTACAACCTTTTGACACGCAGCGGTTTAGTCGCGAGCGATTTTTATATCCTCCCTGCCCGTCCCGAACCGTTATCTTTAGTGGGAATTCAGTTGCTCGAACGGCGCATTGCTAAATTGAAAAAAAATCACGATGTTGATGGAAAATTGAGTTTATTGGGAATTGTTTTCATCCTGTCGGGAGGAGTTTTCAGCGGCAGATATTATCAACAAGTGATACAGCGCGTCGAACAAGATTTCGACTCGGGCTTTGTTTTCAAAAATCGCATTCCAATGGACGTTAATGTGGCGAAGGCAGTAGATAGTTTTACACCGGTTGTTTTGTCGAGTCCGGGTTCTGCAGGATCAAAAGCTTTCTTTCAAGTGGCGCAGGAGTTTTTAGAAAAAGTTGAAGCAAGCAAAGGTAATTCGTAATTCGCAGTTTGTAATTCCTCCAATTTTAGCTCGCCGAAAGACTCAATAATCTTTATTGGGAAAGAAGCAAGCAGGAGAAATATGGAAGAAGCTTGCTAAGTTTTCAATCTGTTTCGCAGTTAGTTCTCTCTTGCCTCTCAAGACTTCGGATACAATAGAATTTGTCTCGAAAACAAGAGGCACGAGATCTTCTTGTTTTAAACCAAATTCTTGTAACAAAGATTCAAGTAACTCAATTCCGTAAATGTCGGGAATTGGCTCTTGTTTTTGCTCATATTCGTAGACTAAAGTTCCCAAGACATTGAGATAGTCTCGTTCTGCCTCACTCAGTTTTTTTCTATCTAGTAATGAATTAATAACCTTTTGAGTCGCCACGAACTTTTCATCAGAATCGATCGGACGCGGAGGAAATGATTTTAGGAGTTCAATGTAATCACTGGATGCTAGCATTTTTAATTCAAATGTGTTGAGTATTGTCTTCACTCGACATACCATTCGTCAGTTTTCCAGGTTTCTTCATCGTATTCTGCATGGGTAAGGATACTACGAATAAAGACTTTTTTATACTTATAGTCAATGAAAGCAATCAAACGATAGCTATTCCCTCCAACGTTGAAAACTGTAAAATTTCCAACAAAATCAGCAGAATTGAAGGTTCTACGTAGATCGGCAGGATTTTTCCACTGAGCTTTGTCAACCTTTTTATACCAATCTATCAAGCGATTTTTAGAATCAGGATGTTTTTTCCAAAATGGGTTAAAGTACGATTTGGTGATGACGTGCATTTTCGTTTTATTGAGTTACGAAACATCTGAATGTGCATTGTCTTTGTTCCTTTTTGTGTCTATGTATTTTCCAATGTTAGCAAATTTTGCGGCGAGTCGTACCCGAAAGTGATGAGTTTTCTTGCGGAAGTATTTCTGGGATACCGTTTACGTCAATTTTTTAATTCCTTTTGCCTTATATGTCCCTTCCCCTTGACAAATCCCGCCGCGATCGCAGACGATGGGAAACCGTGCGTCCAAAACCTGCTCGGATCGGGTTAGACACGAACAAAAAGTGCCAAATCGTTGTAACAGACGCTTTGAGCCACCTGTACGGCAACTTGACAAAAGGACAAAAGTATGAGTTACGCAATTGTAGAAGCTGGGGGAGTTCAACTGCGCGTCGAACCCGGTCGTTTTTATGACATCAACCGCCTGCACGCAGAAGTCGATGAAACCTATACCATCGACAAAGTATTGCTCGTGAATAACGACGGCGAGATTACCGTCGGTCAGCCTTTAATCGCTGAAGCTAAAGTCGAAGGAACGATTGTCTCGCACCTGCGCGGTCGCAAAGTCCTTGTCTACAAGATGAAACCGAAGAAGAAGACACGCAAAAAACGGGGACACCGCCAAGAACTCACCCGTTTGATGATTGATTCGATTAGCATCAATGGAACCGTCTTAGCAAGCTCGGAAGAAGCCGAAGAAACACCAGTTGAAGACGCTAGTGCGACTGCGGCAACTGTCGATGCAACTCCCGAAACCGTCGAAGCTTCCAGCGAAGAAGAATAAAACGGCTCAACAAGAGCGGCACGACTTATCGGTCAAACTGCTCGAAAAAACGCTAAATTAAGGTCAAAACCCACAATACCATCCCCAACTAAAGAACAATGGCTCATAAGAAAGGAACCGGAAGTACCCGCAACGGTCGAGACTCCAACTCCAAACGATTGGGAGTCAAGCGCTACGGCGGACAAGTCGTGAGGGCTGGTAATATTTTAGTGCGCCAGCGCGGAACTAAATATCACCCCGGTCACAATGTCGGTCGCGGCAACGACGATACGTTATTTGCCCTCATTGACGGCGTAGTGACGTTCGAGAGAGTCAATAGACAGCGCCAGAAAATCAGCGTCTATACAACCCCTGTCGAAGCAGCCTCCTAGACTGCTACAGTGGAGTGGGGACTCCCCAATTGTCCCTAAAGGGTGCATCTCGGGGCGCGGAAACGCGCCCCTACTGGTGGATATACGCAATTCCCGACCAATACTCGCAACGGACTCGACGGTCGGGGGAAGAGAACGTTAAAAATCGTTGAGAGAGGAACAAGGTTTGTAGATTCAGCGATCGCGATCGCCTTAAACTAGGTGGAGCCAGAAAAGAGTGAAAACCATTTAAACCCAACCTCTATGTTCCCCATCAATCGCCCTCGCCGCCTCCGCCAAAACGACCCCCTGCGTCGCATGGTGCGCGAAACCACCCTCACTGTCAACGACCTTATCTATCCCCTCTTTGCCGTTCCCGGTTCGGCAGTTGCCAAAGAAGTGACATCGATGCCGGGAGTCTATCAACTCTCAGTCGATAAAATCGTCGAAGAGGCGAAAGAAGTGCGCGACCTGGGCATCCCAGCGATTATCCTCTTTGGCATTCCCGAAGACAAAGATACCGAAGCAACGGGCGCGTGGCACGACTGCGGCATCGTCCAAAAAGCCGCCACAGCCGTCAAAGAAGCCGTCCCCGACCTCGTAATTATCGCCGATACCTGCTTGTGCGAATATACCACTCACGGTCACTGCGGCTATCTCGAAGTGGGCGATTTAACCGGTCGCGTTTTGAACGATCCCACCCTAGAATTATTGAAGAAAACGGCAGTTTCTCAAGCAAAAGCTGGGGCCGATATCATTGCGCCGTCGGGGATGATGGATGGTTTCGTCCAAGCCATTCGCGAAGGATTAGACCAAGGAGGTTTTGCCGATACGCCCATTCTGTCCTATGCAGCCAAGTATTCCTCAGCTTATTATGGCCCATTTCGCGACGCAGCGGAATCTGCCCCCCAATTCGGCGATCGCAGAACCTATCAAATGGATCCCGCTAATGGCACCGAAGCCCTCAAAGAGGTAGAATTAGATATCGCTGAAGGGGCAGATATGTTGATGGTTAAACCGGCACTGTCCTACATGGATATTATTTGGCGAGTGAAAGAAATGACTCGTCTCCCCGTCGCCGCCTACAATGTTTCGGGCGAATATTCAATGATTAAAGCAGCCGCCCTCAACGGCTGGATTGACGAACAAAAAGTTGCGTTAGAAACATTAGTTAGCTTCAAACGTGCGGGTGCAGATTTAATTTTGACCTATCATGCCAAAGATGCGGCGCGTTGGTTGCAAGCTTGATGGGGCAGGGGACATCGGGCATTGGTGACAAGTTAAGTAAACGCGATGAATTTTTCAATGAGAGCATTCCTTTTAACGCTTTGTCGCCGCCCTAAACCTTCCCGCTGTCCTCAATAGGTGCAATTCGACGCAATCGAAAACTAAAGCGAAGTTTATACTCATTTTTTTGGCAAAAAAGTCCTTTTCGTATTTGCTATCGCTTTTATACGTAAAAGTAAAAAAGAGAAATGTTAGACACAATTCTTGGCCGAGTGTCAGATTGGTTATCATTAGCTTTACTAATTTCGGCTCTTCAGTAGAAAGTATGCCAAAACAAAATAAGAAGCGGTCAAAACAGACTAAGAAATCAGAGACAATATCCCCAAAAGCTTTAATAGGGTTGACACATAGGCTTTAAAAGTGTTAGTTAGAGAGAGATAAAAATGGTTGAATTAAGCTCAAAGCAGTAATGACCTCAAAAAAAGAGACCGAATTGTTGACAGAATTGCTGAATTTAGAGGGCGTTGAAGTTCACTCGCAACAGCAACATCTAGGAGTTGGTATAATTTTACAGGTTCAAGTCCCCTTGCCCGTGGGCTTTGTGTCCCAATTGTGGCACAAAAAGCCGGAAATTACATCAGAACCATCGCTACATAATTAAGGATTTACCTTGGGGTTCAACCGCTGTATTTTTGGAAGTGAATCGGCGGCAATTTAAGTGCAAGAAATGTAGAAAGCCTTGAGAGCGAAGAATTCGAGTTTGTCAAAAAAAGAAGAAGTTACACCCAAAGACTGGCTCAAACTGTAATCCAAGAAGTCAAAGACGCGAATATTCAGAGTGTAGCGAAGAAAGGAATAGTGACAACTGAAGAAATAGAGAGAATGTTGAAGGATGTTAGTCAGGAATTACTAGAGTTCAAACCCGTGGAATTAACAACACTGGGAATCGATGAAATTAGTTTAGTTAAAGGTCAAGGAAAATATTGCGCAGTGTTGGTCGATATAAAGAGAGGTAAATTAATAGCAATACTCAGTAGTAGAAAAGTGGAAGCCATCGAGGAAGTGCTGACTGGGTGGGGAAAAGAAGTCTTAGATAAAATTGAAGAAGTGAGTATAGATTTATGGAAAGGCTATAAAAGTTTAGTCAAAAAACTGATGCCAAAAGCGAGGGTAGTCGCTGATAGGTTTCACGTAATGACGCAAATCAATCGAGAGTTAGATGCAGAAAGAAAACGGGAAAATCGCGAAGTAGAAAAAGAAATAAAAGCCGCAAAAAAGGCTTCACAAAAAAAGCAGTGCGAGTTCAAAAAAGAAAGTTTTAAAAAAAGCAAGTATGTTTTACTGAAAAATGGAGAAGACTTGAATGAATAGCACAAAAGCAAGCTTAAAGAAGTTAAAATTGTTAATTCAGCATACTATAAACGGAAGAACCAAAAAGAATCCTCGTAAAAAGCCCGAAGAGGTCAAAAAAAGGAGTCAAGAAATAGCCAAAAAGCTAGAGAACTTAACACCCGAAATAAAACAGAGAAAGCTTGCTGTGAACGCTAAAATTATGTTTTCAAATTTCTCTCTTTTTTATAAAGGCTAAAGCCTTTACTACGAACGTAACAGCGATCGCGCGAATAACTAAAGAATCACCGCGTACCCCTCAGACGCGATCGCCTCCGGGGATGTTCGCTCATAAATGAACGTGCAGCGAATACGCGAGCGATCTCAATGCGTATCTCTGAGAGGCACGTATTTAGCGTTGAAGAGGGCAGGGAGGAATAGGCCGAAATTGCTCTCTCATAGGGTTCTGGTACGCACGTCTACCCCCCATCCCACTTAGATATTTATCCCACCTGACGAAACCTGACTCCCAAGACCGCTTGCGGTAAACCTGAAAATTAAGTTAAATTTAGTTAAGCTAGAGATGCTTTTTTAGCATTTTTTGAGTAATAAACCCCTCACTCGCTGGGTTCGAGCTGCAATTTTCACATTCGAGAAACTAAATCAAGAGACCCTATAGCATAATGAAAATTTCCTGGAAAACCATTCTCCTGTGGACGTTACCCGCCCTCGTCATCGGCTTCTTCCTGTGGCAAGGAGCCTTCGCTACGACAGCGAGCAACCCGGGCAACAACACGGCGAGTACGCGCATGACCTACGGTCGCTTCTTAGAATATCTCGAAGCCGATCGCGTCGCTGCCGTCGATCTCTACGAAGGCGGTCGCACTGCCATCGTCCAAGCCGTAGACCCCCAACTGGACGGTCGCATTCAACTGCTGCGCGTCGATTTACCCGGTCAATCCCCCGAACTGGTTGCCAAACTCAGAGAAAAAGGCGTAGCCCTCGACTCTCACCCCGCCCGCAACGAAGGCGCGCTGTGGGGATTCCTCGGCAACTTAATTTTCCCCGTACTGCTCATCGGCGCGCTATTTTTCCTATTCCGCCGCTCGAACAATATGCCCGGAGGTCCCGGTCAAGCTATGAGTTTTGGCAAGTCGCGCGCTCGCTTTATGATGGAAGCGAAAACCGGCGTGATGTTTGACGATGTGGCAGGCATTGAAGAAGCTAAAGAAGAATTACAAGAAGTCGTTACCTTCCTCAAACAACCCGAACGCTTCACCGCAGTCGGCGCGCGCATTCCCAAAGGCGTGTTGCTCGTCGGACCTCCGGGAACGGGAAAAACCCTCCTCGCTAAGGCTATTGCTGGGGAAGCAGGCGTTCCCTTCTTTTCGATTTCTGGTTCGGAATTTGTGGAAATGTTCGTCGGTGTCGGTGCCTCTCGGGTGCGCGACTTGTTTAAGAAAGCTAAGGAAAATGCCCCTTGTTTGATCTTTATCGATGAAATTGATGCGGTCGGCCGCCAGCGCGGTGCCGGAATTGGCGGCGGTAACGACGAACGCGAACAAACCCTCAACCAACTTTTGACGGAAATGGATGGGTTTGAAGGCAATACGGGAATTATTATTATTGCTGCAACCAACCGACCCGATGTGTTGGATGCTGCACTGTTGCGTCCGGGACGTTTTGACCGTCAGGTGACTGTGGATGCGCCGGATTTGAAAGGTCGCATTAAGGTGTTAGAAGTTCACGCGCGCAATAAGAAAATTGCCCCTGAAGTATCAATTGAGGCGATCGCGCGCCGCACTCCCGGATTTACGGGCGCGGATTTGGCGAATTTGCTCAACGAAGGAGCGATTCTGACGGCGCGGCGGCGGAAAGAGGCGATGACGATGTTGGAAATCGACGATGCGGTCGATCGCGTCATTGCAGGGATGGAAGGAACTCCTTTGGTCGATAGTAAGAGCAAGCGTTTGATTGCTTACCACGAGGTGGGTCACGCCATTGTGGGGACGTTGGTTAAGGATCACGATCCCGTTCAAAAGGTGACGTTGATTCCGCGCGGACAGGCCCAAGGGTTGACTTGGTTTACTCCCAACGAAGAACAAGGACTGACAACGCGGGCGCAACTGATCGCGCGTATTGCTGGGGCAATGGGCGGTCGCGCGGCGGAAGAGGAAATTTTCGGCGATGCGGAAGTGACGACGGGCGCAGGCGGCGATTTACAGCAGTCTACGGCTTTGGCGCGGCAGATGGTGACCCGCTTCGGGATGAGCGATTTGGGACCGCTGTCGTTGGAAGACCAAACGGGAGAAGTGTTCCTGGGAGGCGGTTTAATGTCGCGATCGGAATATTCTGAGTCCATCGCCACGAAAATTGACGATCGCGTGCGCTTGATTATCGAACACTCTCATGAGTTGGCGCGCAAGATTATCCGCGATAATCGGTCGGCAGTCGATCGGTTGGTGGATTTGTTAATTGAAAAGGAAACCATTGACGGCGAAGAGTTTCGTCAAATTCTCGCTGAATATGCGGAAATTCCTGAGAAGGAACGCTTTGTTCCCCAATTGTAATCGCGATCGCCTTTTTTGGAGAGGCAATGGGCGCATTTAGACCTGGGAAGTCAGTTTTTCTCAATGAATGTACTTAAAGCACTCCGACTTTGAGGCGATCGTAGAATTCCGCTCTTTAAATGCGCGGTAGCTTATAATTTATGATTTAACCTAGCTGTTCCAATCGGCTAGGTTTTTCAGATTTTTTCTTTGTTATTTGTTGTACTAATTCTTAAAACTCAGATGGTTGCTCAACTTCAGACCCAACCCATGTCCCCCCAAGAATATTTGGAATGGGAAGAACAACAACCCATCAGGTACGAATATCTGAATGGGGAAGTTTACGCCATGACAGGAGGGACTATCCCTCATAATGATATTGCTCTCAACCTTGCTTCTGCCCTCAAAAATCACCTGCGAGGAAAAGGCTGTAAAGTTCAGATGACAGATGTCAAAGTAAATATTTCAGAAAATGGGCCTTTTTTTTACCCCGACGTGATGGTGAGTTGCGATCCTCGCGACCAAAAAGCTCAGAAATCTTTTTCCCATCCCTGTTTAATCGTGGAAGTTTTATCGCCCGGTACAGAAAACTTTGACCGAGGTAAGAAGTTTAGGAGTTATCGTCGGATTGAGACTTTGAGAGAGTATGTCTCGATCGAAGCGGAAACAATGAATGTGGATTGTTACAGACTCAATGAAAAGGGGAAATGGGAACTGACAACTTATTCTTTAGAAGAGTCTGCGGTTAGTCCTGAAGAGTTGGAGGTTTCCTTGACTAGCGTTAATTTTAGCTGTCCGATTTCTTTGCTTTATGAGGATGTTGTTTTTGAGGAAAATGATTCAGAAAATTCTTAGCTTAAGATATCAAACCGGCTGTTTTTATCGGCTGGGATGTTTAACTTCTTCTCTCGTTATACCAATTCTATAAACTCAGATGATTGCTCAACTTCAAACCCAACCCATGTCTCCCCAGGAATATCTGGAATGGGAAGAACAACAACCCATCAGGTACGAATATCTGAATGGGGAAGTTTACGCTATGACAGGAGGGACTCTTCCCCATACTTCTATTGCCCTAAACCTTGCCGCAGCCCTTAAAACTCGTTTGCGGGGAAAAAGCTGCAAAGTCTTTATGGCAGATGCTAAAGTAGGCGTTTCTACAAGCGGTCTTTTTTTCTATCCCGATGTGGTGGTAAGTTGCGATCGTCGAGACCAGAAAGCTAGAGAATTTGTTTCCTATCCCTGTTTGATTGTGGAAGTTTTATCGCCCAGTACAGAAAACTTTGATCGAGGTAAAAAATTTAGGAGTTATCGTCGAATCGAGACTTTGAGAGAGTATGTTTTGATTGAAGCGGAAACGATGAATGTAGATTGTTACAGACTCAATGAAAGGGGGAAATGGGAACTTACAACTTACTCTTTAGAAGAGTCTGCGGTCAGTCCTGAAGAGTTGGAGGTTTCCTTGACTAGCGTTGATTTTAGCTGTCCGATTTCTTTGCTCTATGAGGATGTTGTTTTTGAGGAAAATAATTCAGAAGATTCTTAGCCCGGAAATCAATTTCGGGCTGTAGGGACTACAAATTGAACGTCCCTACGTTGAAACGGGTTAAGAATTTAGAAAAAGGTGCGTTACGCTGCGAATGGCACACCCTACAGATAGAGTTTTAACTTGCCACAAATAACTGTTTACTGTTTACTGAGAACTGATAAAAGCGCGGCTAACCGTTCCGAACTATCAAATACGGCGAGACTGGCGGCTTGATGGGCCATTTTCGAGAGGCGATCGCGATCGCGCAGCACATTTAACACCGCCTTTTCCAACGCCTCGGCAGTCAATTGCTCTTGCTCGCAAACCAACGCCGCCCCTGCCTTCTCGAACACTTCAGCGTTATGGGCTTGATGGTTGTCCGCAGCGTAAGGATAGGGAATCAACAGCGCTGGGGTGTGAGTTGCCGCCAGTTCCACTAACGTCCCCGCACCGGCGCGACTGACGGCGAAATTAGCCCGTTGGAAGAGTCCCGCCATATTGTCGTAAAAGGGGAGCGAAAAATAGTGGGGATGCTCGAAAGAAAGGGCATCGGGATCGCGATCGCCGGTTAAGTGAACTACATATGCGCCCGAATTTAACCAAGTGGGCGCGCATTGACGAACGAGCTGATTCACCGCTACCGCCCCCTGAGAGCCGCCTGCAACAACAATTAGAGGTGCATCGGGGGGAATGGGCAAATCGAGGGGTTGAGGGGTCAAAAAACTGGGGCGGACGGGCGTTCCTACCCACTCGGTTTTCCCATCCAAGTGTTGAGTCGCTTCCTTAAACCCAATAGCCACAGCAGTACACCACGGCGCAAACCAGCGCGTCACCTTTCCCGGAAAGGCATTGGACTCGTGGAGAACAACGGGAATTCCCTGCCAGCGTGCGGCTAAAATGGCTGGCGCTGCAATATAGCCTCCCGTTGTGAATACCGCATCGATTTTGTGAGTGGCGAGTAACTTGCGAACGCGGAGGATGGAGGCCGCAAAACGTGCGAGAATGCCAAGGGTATTCAGGCCAAAGCGCGTTTGAAATCCTTCGAGGGCAATGGCGTGCAGGGGATATTCCTTGGGGACGAGAACTTGCTCGAGGCGATCGGGAACGCCCAGCCACTGGATATCGTACCCTTTTAAACTTTGGGCGACGGCGAGAGCGGGAAATAAGTGGCCGCCGGTACCGCTAGCCGCAATCAGAAAGCGAGTCGTTTTTTGGGACACGAGGCTTTTTGCTACAATTCAAAGGCTAAAGGACACAAAGAAAGCAACTAAATATTGCTAGATATTGCTAGATTGATTGTTGAACTTCTAAAATCGCGATTCTGACGAGCGTTCATGGACAACTTTAAAATTTTACAGCAACTTCGTCTCCGCATCTCCCCCCTTCGATGGGCCTTGGCCTTGGGAGCGAGTGTCAGTCTTGCAATGGGTGGGGGTTCCGCCATTCGCGCCGCCGAGCCAGAAACCGCTCCCCCAGAACTTAAGGAGGTTCTCGCTCGGGTGGAGACGGCAGCTAACGGTCGGGATTTGGAAGGGGTATTGAATTACTATAGTCCTACGTTTACCAATTCGGATAATCTGGATCGTTCTGAATTTTCTGAGGGGTTGACTGAGCTTTGGGAACGCTATCCGAATTTAACTTATCGCACTGAGTTGGAGTCTTGGGAACGTCGAGGCGATGGTTTGGTTGCGGAAACCATGACGTATGTGACGGGGACGGAACGGGAAGAAGGACGCGAGATTCAGTTGGAGGCGACAATGCGATCGCGCCAAGTGATTCAAAATAACCAAATTGTACGTCAGGAAATTGTGTCGGAACGTTCTGTGTTGTCGATGGGAACCAATCCTCCCGATGTTGAGGTGAATTTGCCCGAAAGCGTTAGTCCGGGGGAAAAGTATCATTTTGATGCTATTGTCAACGAACCGCTGGGCAATGCGTTGTTGTTAGGCGGTGCGTTGGAGGAGAAGATTGAGCGCGATCGCTATTTTAATATCAGCGAGTTTGAGTTGGATTTGTTGCAAGCGGGTGGCGTGTTTAAGGTGGGGACTGCGCCGGATTTAGCCGAACCGCGCTGGGTTTCGGCGATTTTGATTGGGGAAGAAGGGATGACGGTGGTGACGCAACGGTTGCAGGTAGAGTAGTAATGAATAATGAATAATGAGTAATGAGTAATGAATAGTGAATAGTTAATAATGAATAAAACGTCCCTATCTGAAATGTTCCTAATTCACAGCAGTAATGGTTAAAGATTCAATTGTTTTGGTAACGGGTGCGAGTCGCGGAATTGGGAGGGCGTGTGCTAAGGCGTTTGTCGAGGCGGGTGCGAGGGTGATTTTGAATGGACGCGATCGCGTCCGTTTGGAGTCGCTGGCTGATGTGTTGTCGGGGGAGTGTTATATACTGCCCTTTGACGTGCGCGATCGCGTGAAGGTGGAAGAGGCGATCGCATCTTTGCCCGAAAATTGGGCCGCGATCGATATTCTGATTAATAATGCGGGATTGAGTCGCGGTTTGGATAAGGTATACGAGGCGGATTTCCAAGATTGGGAGGAAATGATCGACACCAATATTAAGGGGTTGTTGTACGTCACGCGCCAAATTGTACCGGGAATGGTGGAGCGCAGTAAAGGTCATATTATTAATATTGGTTCCACCGCCGGACATCAAACTTATCCGGGGGGGAATGTTTATTGTGGAAGTAAAGCAGCGGTTAAGTCGATTACTGAAGGGTTGAAGCAAGATTTGTTGGGGACTCCCGTGCGCGTCAGTTCCGTCGATCCCGGTTTGGTGGAAACCAATTTTAGTAATGTGCGTTTCCACGGCGATACAGAACGGGCGAGTAAAGTGTATCAAGGATTGACACCGCTAACCCCTGAAGATGTGGCAGATGTTATTTTATTTTGCGCCACTCGTCCCGCCCACGTTAATCTCATGGATATTGTGGTGATGCCTGTGGATCAGGCTCCTTTGATGTTGTTTAATCGGCAGTAAAAAAGGGGGGAATTCTTCAATATTACATTGACAAAATCCCCCAAAGATGCTGTTTAGTTTTCGCGATCGAGAACTTTCACAAACTCTGCCAGCGCCAAAACAAAGACAGAAATTGCTAAAATAATGGCAACTGCGATGCCGCCCTGTTCTAAGAGTTTTGAGGGACTGAGAGGTTCTGAGGGAACCAGACTAGCGGTTTCTGTTGTATCTGCGGGGAATGCAACTGCTGGAGTTTCGGATAAAGGTAACTCTTGAGGTTGAAATTGGGTATATTGGCTCGTCATCGTTGGACATCTCCTAAAGTGGGTTGATATCTCTACGATGCCGGTAACAGGTGAGTTTTGTCTGTACTTTAATGTCGGGAGTTGGGGTTCTTGTCGTTGTCGGGAAATGTAGAATGTGTCGGGTTTTGTTTATGTTTTGCCTATTTCTTTTCGTAAATTAATCGCGGTAGGGGCATTGCACTGCAATGTCTTCTATAGATTGGAACATACAATAAAATGATTGCTTGTTGCTCATGACTCCAAACGAGGCGTTTGAATTTATTAACCAACTTTTTCTATCGAATCGAAAGGCAAGTTTAGATGAGTGTTATAAAACGCTTGTTCGAGGAATCTGGGAAAACAAAACTTATCAGCAAATCAGTGATGAGTATGACTGGAGTCACCAACACTTAAAAGATACAGGCAGCCAGTTATTTAAAGATTTTAAGGAAATCACAGGATTTGGGTCAACGAAGAAAAGCTTTAAGAACGCCCTTGAATCTTTTTATCTCCAAAATAATCAACAGAAAGCAATTGTGCATGAGTCTCAAGGGATTGTAGTAGCAAAAAATAATCTTTCCAACAATCCGTTTAAACCTTTAACAGGAATTATCGACGATCCGGCATTATTTTTCAACCGGGAACGAAATCTCAGGTCGATCTTTGAACTGCTCAACAGTCGAAGTAGCGTCGCTATTATTGGCGATCGGCAAATTGGTAAGTCCTCTTTGTTGAAAGCGATTGAGCGACAAGCACAACAGCAACTTTACTCTCGCCGTCAACCAATTTATCTGAATTTACAAAGTATCGAAAATGAAGATGACTTTTACAGCTATTGGCGTTATCGAACTGACGTTTTGTAGATGCAAAACCAGAATGCGAATTGGTAGGGGTGCGGCATTTGTGAAATTCAGTTCGGAACAATAATATTGCAAAACGCTGGCATTTAACAGCGCGATCGCCAACAAATTTGCCAAACTGTAGGGGCACGGCATTTGTTGAATTTAGGTTTGGGACAATAATATTGCAAAACGCCGTGCCCCTACACCACCCGATAACATTACAAAACGCTGTGTCCCTGCACGACGATGTTACGAACAACACGAACCTTACAATAAAGTTTTCAACGCTGTGTTCCCGCAGACACAAAATCGCGAATAACATCAACCAGCGCCCCATCAATATGAACCAACAACAACCCGTCCCTCGCCTCGACTTAGCGCCCAAAATCAGCCGTCCTTTGTCCCTGTGGAACCCTCTGGATTATTTACGTTTGTTGTATTGGGTGTTTTACTTTCCCCAAGCGCTGCGATGGTATGTGGAAACTTTTGGAGGTGGCTATATCCCCGAAATAGAGATGAATTTGCGCAAGGGATGGGGAATCTTGCGTCAAAACTCAGTGCAGCGCCAATTACTATTTCAGGGTGTTTTACTCGCTGTCACTATTCCCTTTTTATTCTGTAGTGTTCTAGAGGCGTTTGGCGTTGAAGTTTATTGGTTTGGCGCTGGGCGTGGCGTGGTGTATGGCGTGGTGTATGGCGTGATATTTGGCGTGATATTTGGCGTGGCGTTTGGCGTGGTGTTTGGCGTGGTATCGGGCGTGGCATCGGGCGTGGCATCGGGCGTGGCATGGGACGTGGTATGGGGCATGGCTTATGGCATGATGGGGGGCATGGTGTCGATCGCGCTGCTTGGCATGGTGCATAGCATGACATATATGGTGGCGCTGGGCGTGGCGCATAGCACGGCGTATATAGTGGCGCTGGGCGTGGCGCTGGGCGTGGTGTGGGGCGTGGCATGGGACGTGACGTTTGGCGTGACGCTGGGCGTGACGTTTGGTGTGGCGATTTTGCGCCTAGACGATTGGATGTTAGGTTCGTTATTAAACTACTGATATGGTGTGTATCTCGCCTAGCCGAGGTCCCGTTTGATTGGAAATTAAGTAGGTGGGCATAAATAAACATTACAACCCAGAATCCAAAACTTAAGCTGAAAGCCAGCTACAAAGAGGGTTCCACGATTTTGAATTGAATCGCTATTTTACGAATAATTGCGCCCGCCTACTTAGTCGGTTTTGCAGTCGTGCGTTCTCTCCTCTATGGCGAAGAAATGTTCGTCCTCGCCCAAACCCTTACCTTTTTAGAGAACGCTGAATATATAGAAGACATCGCGATACTTCAACTCCCTCATATCCCTCCCGAACCTCACCTCCGTCCCACCACCTGGCAAGCTGTCCACTCCTTCCGCCGCGTCATCGAAGATGTGCAACTCGTCAAGAACAGTCTTTCCCGTTCTACCCGTTCCCTCGCTCTCAACCGCGCCCTCGGCGAACTGACAACCCTCCTCGATACAACTGATACCTTACCCGAAGCCGAACGAGGACTCATTCAAGACATTGCCGAAACCTGGAAAGAATCGCTGCTGGGCATAACCGGAGGTATTGGCACGGTTGAAATTACTCAACCTGTCCGCAATCCCTACGTTATTGGATATCCTGTAAGTAGGTGGGCCTAATTAAACGTCAAAAAGAAAATCATTTTGTACTTCTACGTCTATAGATGCTGAGTTCAATTTAAATTGTTGAAGAGAATTACCTCGCTGACGACTTCTCTTTTTAA
>JAXHVQ010000094.1:0-23775 GCA_034189065.1 Cyanobacteriota bacterium | reverse complement strand
AAAAGAGGGATTTACCGATCATTTAAATTTATATAAAGCTTCGCTTTATTCCTACTTAGCTTATGTTTTTTCAGCCCACTTTTTGAGGCTTTGGCTCAACAACTTTTTCAGCAAGCCCTATTTATACCCTAAGCCGTGATCAACGCCTTACGGCATCTGAGGTTAAAGCACGTTGGTATTTGCATGGCCGTCGGCTGCGGCTCTTGTCGTGATCAACGCCTTACGGCATCTGAGGTTAAAGCACGTCACACAAGCTGGAACGTTTGCGGGAAGATCTTTAGTGATCAACGCCTTACGGCATCTGAGGTTAAAGCACGAGGAGGATCGGTATGTGCCAGTCGAGGAAACTGTCAGTGATCAACGCCTTACGGCATCTGAGGTTAAAGCACGCTCTTGTAGCCCAAGCCTCGCCGGTTTTGATCGCGTGATCAACGCCTTACGGCATCTGAGGTTAAAGCACTCATTCCGCTTCCTTAACTCTTCAATCTGTTCGATGTGATCAACGCCTTACGGCATCTGAGGTTAAAGCACTTCCGGTTGATACCGTACAATCGGTAATTAAAGACGTGATCAACGCCTTACGGCATCTGAGGTTAAAGCACGGCGGGGCTTGAAACCCTTCCATACCGAACGCTCTGAAACCATTTTACAAGCATCCGACCCAATCGAGCCAACTTTCTTTTCAAAACCCGCCTTTGCCCCATAACCATATAGCCCAATCTCCCGTCACATCTAGCTTTCAGACACTTACAAGCACCTCCCCGCCCCTCACAACGCCCAGAACGCCCGTCACATCTACATTTGAAACCCCAACTCGCTCCCAAACCCCGACACAGACAGAGGTGCTTGTCAAAGAATGCGGAAACCCCCCTCATCCGCCACCCAAGTATTCGGGCGATTGTACTGAGCCAACCCCTTCACGCATTGGTGAGAAAGACGAATAAATAACAAATCGTCCTCTGCCGTGAGAATCTCCTCCAACTCCCAGCGCAACTTTTCTCGTCCCCGCTGAGACAACCAGCAGCGAAAAATCGAATACTGCAACTTATCGCCATACCCCTCGAGCAACTTATACGCCTTGCGCCAGCGCTTAGGGGAACGAATATCATAAGCCACCAAATACCAATGTTTGAGTTCTGCCATTGTATTACTTCTCCACATTCAGCAATAACCGATAACTGATAAGCTGCCCTTGCATTTAAAGAGCGGAAATTACTTCTGCCCTCTGCCCTCTGCCTGTCTTACCGAGCGTTCCCTTGCGTCTTTCGCGGGGTCTCGGCGCTTCTGCCCTCTGCCCTCTGCCCTCTGCCTTCTGCCTTCCGGACAATTGAACGAGACTAAAAGAAGAGAGTACAACTCTCACCGCAACACCAAGCGAGCAAACAAACCCCCTTCCCCCATCCATTCCTTCTCCAACAACCGCACCTCCAACTCCAACAAACGACGGTATGTCAGCGAATACCCCATCGCCGGATGCTTCCACGTTTCCTCCTTGCGCTTTTCGTACAAACCCACAAACTTGCGCCGTCCCGCCTCACTCAGCCAAACCTGTTCCGCACCATCAAAATCCGCCGCTACCTCCCACTGAGAGCGATTCACCGAAGCCATTACGGGCAAATCCACCAAAGGAACGCGGAAAATTTCCATTAAATCCAATGCCAGGGGCGGGGCTTGGGAACGGGGTTGGTGGTAAAATCCGAGGGCGGGTTCCAACCCCACAGTCAAAATCGCATTGGTTACATCCTTCAATAAAAGCGCATAGCCAAAACTCAACAGCGTATTAAACCGATCCTTGGGCGGACGGCGGTTGCGTCCGGCAAACCGCAATTCGGGCGGAACCTCTTTCCCCAAAATGCAGGGTAAAGCGCCAAAGTAAAGCGCCGCCAAACTGCCTTCTGTACCTAACAACGATTCGAGGGATTGGGCTTTTGGGACTTGTTGGAGTAAAGCTTTCATTTGGGAAATGGCGCGTTCTAGCTTAACCGACTTCCCTTTGAGTCCGCGCTTGCCCCGCATCAGGAATTGGCGCTGTCCCCGTCCGCGACACGCCACCAATTTCCGCGCTAAACTCAAATTCACATCAGCCCGAGTCAAAGCTTGGTACTGGCGAATGCGCCGCTGGATGCTGCCTTGGCGACTGTCGAAGCTACCAACATAGCGCCCCCCGCCGGAAATCCAGTGAACGCCAATGCCTTGATGAATGCAGAAATGCAGCGCTTGGGTGGAAATTTGAGAGAAACTGTGCAAAACTACTTGTCCCACCTGCTGTGCGGGAATTTTCTCCACGGGTTGTCCGCGACGGGTAATTTTCAGTTGTTCGCCAGTGCGTCCGACGGCGGTTCCTGGTTCTAATATGTGAACGATTTGTCGTTCGTCGTCTTTAGGAAATAGGCGATTGGGCTGCCTTTCTGGGTTGCAGGCGAGTCGCGCTTCTTCGGGAAGACACGCCGGAGACAGGGAACAGCGAGTACACAAGCGTTCGTTTTCGGCGACGGGAGGACGGTACAGGGAAGCCCTCAATTGTCGCCCTTGTTGGATGGCTTCCCTCACGGCAGCGCGTCCGGCATCGTCGAGGGGAACGCGCACCAGCACGTTATCGCCGTGGTAGCGAATGCGTCCCTCGGTAACGGTAATTCCCAATGCTGTTTCGAGGAGGCAACAGTAGGCGAGGATTTGTAGTTTGTCGCTGTCCCACGCTTGGGGCTGTTTGTTTTCGTCGCGGTGGCAGCGTCCCCGTTTGTGTTCGTAGGGAATGATTTGTCCGTCGCGAGTACGCAGGGCATCCAACCGTCCGCGCAGTCCCAGTTTTTCGCTTTCGAGGTAGAGTTCCTCCCAGTCTTCGTCTTCTTGTTTTTCCAATTCGGCGTGCAACCTGCGTCCGGCAAAGACGGCGGCGTTTTGGGCGTGGAGTTCTTCGACTTCTTCGAGGTAGAACAGGCGCGGACAGTAGGCGAGGGCGTGGAGGGCGGAGACGCGCAGGGTTTCGGGGTGGATTTTGGGGTTTAAAGTTGCCACGATTGATGTTGTTAGGTGGGGGGGTTTCAGCGCCTAACGGCATCGGAGGACAGTTGTCTATCTGTAGTGGACTGTTTTAACTAAAACGAGGCAATAGCAAGTAGGGTGCCGTTAGCGCAGCGTAACGCACCATTTCGAGTTCGGCGTGCGGTGGGTTACGCTGCGGGATACAAAAATTACGATTGATTTCAACATCTCGCCCGCATCTAACCCACCCTACTTCTTGCTTTTAAGCGGTGGGTTACGCTGCGGGATACAAAAATTACGATTGATTTCAACATCTCGCCCGCATCTAACCCACCCTACTTCTTGCTTTTAAGCGGTGGGTTACGCTGCGGGATACAAAAATTGTGATTGATTTCAACATCTCGCCCGCATCTAACCCACCCTACTTCTTGCTTTTAAGCGGTGGGTTACGCTGCGGGATACAAAAATTATGATTGATTTCAACATCTCGCCCGCATCTAACCCACCCTACTTCTTGCTTTTAAGCCATTCCGGTATCAATAATATTATGCGGACTCGATAGTCGTCCAGGCCAATGGGGGAATTTCCCGGTTTTGGGCGGTTTCTTGGCTATATCTGCGCCAGCGGGTTCCTTGGGAGCCGATATAATCGACCCAGTAGGGTAAGGTTAATAGTCCGTCTTCGTCTTGAATGAGCCAGGATAGGGGGGTTTGGATGTCTGGGTTGGAGAGGAGAGTTAACTCGTTGACTAAATCTCGACTTTCTCCTAAACTCAGTCCGCCAAAGCGCGCGATCTCGGCCGGATTTTCCATTGCTCGGTGCAGGCGTTGGGGTAAACTGGGATGGGCGCGATCGCTTCCCCCATCCACCCAAACGACGAACTGAATATTGGCGAGCAATTCTTGGTAGTCGGGACGGGCATTGGCGGGATGGTGAATCTCTTTTTTTTTGAATCGGCGAAAGGTGCGAATGATGGTGGATTTTTCGGGGGTTGAGAGGAGCGCGATCGCCAATTTTACGCCACAATGTCGATAGCGGTTGGTTTCTCCCACCGCAGACAGAAGCATTCCGTAAACGGTGGATGGGGGCGGAACGGGGTAGGTTTGGGCGTATTCCCGGGCGCGAGATTGACGAAAACAAGCGATGGGAACGTCTACCTGCAAGGCTAAAAATTCGGTTAAGGTTGCCATCACGCTAACTCCTCTTGGGATAAGTTTAAGTCGCGCGCGATCGCATCTTTGAGGTGGGCGACGAGTTTTTTGATGCCGCCCAATACATTAACTCCCCGTTCTTCGAGTTTATCGCCTTCTGGAGTTTTCGCGATCGCGCCTCCCACCCACAATTCTGCGGGATCGATATCTTCGTCTTCAATACGACGCAACAGTTGGGGGACGGAAATATTCCCCCCTTCGTCTTCTTCAAATGCGTATAAAATGCGGGGCGAAAAGTCATGAGTCCAACGCAAAATTATACTATCGGGCGAGAAATCGTAGAGGAAACGCGCGTGATTTCCTCCAACTTCTCCCAAGGATGTTAACCCTTCTAATACTGCAACGATACGAGATTTATCCTTCAGGCGATCGGGCGTTAAAGCAAACCCATACTGATAGCGAGTGCCGTGAACTTCGGTTCCATAAAGAGAAGTCGATCCCTTTTTTCCACTAGCCGCATTGAAGGTGATATCGCCTGCATAGGGAATCGTAGAAACAGCGCGAGTCACTTCTAAAACGCCGCGTTTGGCGGTTGTTGTCCCCTTTGGCGCTTTTTTTCCCTTCCCTTTCGATTCGTCAGACGCTTCGGCTTTTGCCCCTTCTGTCCGCATAAATCCTAACACATCATCGTCAATAAAAGTGCTGTCGTCGAAATTGGAATTTTGCCAACTATTATCATTTTTATCGTCATCCCACTGGCGATTGACTTGATAGCCATTGCCGGCGGTTTGCCAATAGTAGCGTAAAGCCCAGCGAATTGCTTCCGCAGAAACAGTGGTACGCACTTCATTTTGCCACAGAATCTTTTGAAGGGTTGTAATATTCCCTTCGTTTTCGCCGCGATTATTGGCTGCTGTGCCGTAGCTCGTTAAGATATTTCCGAACAGGTGAAAAGTCATATTTTGAGTCTCCTGATTTTTAAGTTGTATTGTTTCCAGCTAATTGATTTTCTGGTTGTCCCACTGATTCCCCCCTTTCCAAGCAGGGCGGAGGTGGAGGTTAGGGGGAATCGATATTCAAACAAATCAATATCTCGCGGACATGAAAACCGCTATCAATCGAGACCGATTAGTTCCTCTTCTTCTTCTGTTGAATCGTCAAAGCTTTCCTCAGAACTCGATTCTTTTCCCTTGTAACTCGCAAGAGCAAGTAACGCCAAATCGCGCGACTTCTTCCAATCATTGAGAACTAAACCCATTAAGTCCGTCCAATGTTCTTGCAATGTTGGAAGTATACCCGCACGTGCAAAGAAGTCAAAGATAAACTCTCGAAACGTTTCTGCATTTTTACATCGTCCCAAACCCGTGCGAATTTTAACGGTTTCGCGATCCCAATTCGGCTTTTCACCTCGATCTTTTGTACGAGATTTAAGTTTGCCGTAGGTGTAGCGAATTGCTTCATGACAAGCTCGTACAAATCGCTGTTCTGTCTCCGTATCCCACTGCGCTTCTTTTACCATTTGGTTCAATCCCCCTCGTTCGTAAGTTAATCGATTAAAAAGTTCGTTGCTTGTAATAATATCGGAAATCCCGCTGTACCAAGGTCTATTTCGAGCGAGATTTTCGGCAATGAATTCTCTAGCAAGACGTTTAGGAATAAAAGCTCCCTCTTTCCCCGCGATCGCGCGATCGCTAAAATGATTTTTACAGGCTTCATAGGTCTGACAAACCTCATAATCGGGTTCGACTGTATAAATATCGGTGCGCGTTTTTTGTTGGGAAGACCAAGAGACCGTTCCCAATGTCACAACTTGACATCTGCCGACCTTTTGTGCTACTGTTTCTTGAGTCAAAAATCGCAATCCTGCATCGCCCAAACTATAAGCAAAGAAGTCTAAATATCCAGCTTCGCGGAAGTTTGGACTCTGACGATACTCGGCGTAGTTGCGCAAATTCGTCATTTCGGCAATGACTAAGGCATATTGCGATCGCTTATCGCGAAGTTGCGATCGCAAACAATAGTAGCAGCACGCCACGGGTGCAAATAATAGGAGAAATGCGCGATCGGGTAATTCTTCAAAACTGGTATTGGAAAAAGCGGTATGTTTGACAACAGCACCGGGGCTTAACCAACCTGCGATACGAATAGGTTTCGTTAATAAGTTACCATTTTTATCGCAGAGATTGCGAGCAAAGGTTTGGTGGACGTAAGATGTTAAGGCTTTATACTTAACGACAATTTCTGGTTTCTCTTCATCGATAATAAACGAGCGAGATGTAACTCCTTGAGATTTGTGGGTACTGTTGTGCTGTAAAAAGGTACCCAAAATCCCTTGGTGCATCGCTACCTGCGCTTCGGGAGTCATGGTTTCTGAATCCAAACCTCTCAGTGCAATCAATCCATCTTTAAGTTGATACGCCTCTTTCAACAAGCCATCTAAAACATCGATATCTTGCCCTTCCCAAGCTAAAGTTACCGCGCGATCGCCTAATTCCCATTTTAATCCTTGAATATTAATTCGCTCCCTCTCTAACTGATTCAAAGTCATCCATAATCCCGCTAAACCCGCACGGTGTAGCAACGTCATAAAAGGAGCGCTAAGATGATAGTCTATTTTTTGCATCGTTCTGCCCCCGTTTCCGAGCTATAACAAATTTCATCAGAAGGTGCAACGCGATAAAACTTCATGGGCTTCCATTCATAAAAGTTTTTAGGAATACGAACAGAAACAGACCATCCTTGCGCTTCTTTCATAAAAGATTTATCCCGGCGCTGACTCGCCCTCTTCTTAATTTCTGCAATATCTTGTTGGAGTAAAACCGTTGCCGTATATCCCGCCTTTCTCAAAGGAACAGGATACGTACACCAATTTCCCTCTAACCACATCGCTCGAATTTTATCGGGATCGGTTGTACTTAATGTGGCAGAAATTTCCGCAAGTTGCTGCTGAGAAATATCCGAACCCTCTTCCAGTCGCTCCAAGAGGATTTTACCCGTTTCTAACTCGCTCTTGTCATAAGGTTTAGCCTTTTGCCATTGATAAATAATTGCCGTCGCAATTCTTCCCGAAGCGAGGCGAACCGTACCTTTTTCATCCTCGACAACGAAACGATTCAACCGTCCCAAACGCTGAATTAAAGCTGCCGCAGGTGCCATTGCCGATACTAATAAATCCGCACTCAAATCGAGGGACATTTCGCAAACTTGGGTTGTCACGGCAAAGATGGCATCGGGAGATTGAAACGCTTTGATAACTTGCTTATGTTTGTCAACGCGATCGCGGTACCGAAAGCGGCTATGATAAATTAATCGTTGAATCGATTGTTCGGGTAAATGTGCCGCCAATTCTGTTGCTGCTTGCCGATAAATATCGATACAACTTTGAACCGAATTTGTTACCCACAATACTTTTTGTTTGGCAGTTAATGCCTCAATAACTGCTTGCCAAACTTCGGGAGAATTTTCCGTTGCTTCGCGAAGATGGCAAATGCGATACCGAGGAAGTTCCTCTATTTTCCTGTACCCTTCGATAATACGAATGGTTTCGCCAGTTTTCCCTACCGCATTTTGAATCAGTTCTAACTGAGTTGGACTAAAACTCGCGCTCATTAAGAGAATTGGCGCGCCTTTGAACGTTTCCAAGAAAATGAGTAATGCCGCAAAAAGACGATCGTCATAAGCATGAACTTCGTCGAAGACAAAAGCACCTTGCACAATCGCCGGAAACGAATACAAAGGCTTTCGGTTACTTTGAACTAATCCCAAAACTGTATCGACTGTAGCAACAATTAATTTAGCTTGCCATGCGGCAAATGCGGTTAAGCGAGCCTCATTATCTGTCTCATTTTCCTGCTTTTCCTCAGAGTCGTTGGAAAATAGCACTTCTTCGAGATCGATCGCGGCGCGAGAGTGCATTAATTTTGTTTCAAAATTGTTCTCAGCCGCATAATCTAAATAACCTTGAGAAGCGGTTCCTGTTGTGGGATAACAAAAGAACAGTTTGCGATCTTTTGCCCATTTTTTCGCCCACCCATAGGCCCCTACTGTTTTCCCCGTCCCGCATCCGGCTTTAACAAGAGTCACGCGACTATCTGTCTCGGCAATTTGCTGCTGAAATTCTCTTAAAGGCTTTTTATCTAACCGCTTATCGAGAAGTTTCTGAATCTCATCGGCTGAAAGAACGAGGGATAAAACTTGTCCAATCCAATCTTTGAGATCGTATTCTGTTATTGGTAAGGCAGAACCCGCGAGATCGGCAGCAATAACGGTTGCTTTCACTGCTGCAATCAGTTTTTTGGTCTCTGGAGTTAAAGAATTTTCAAATTCGCAAAATTCTTGGCATAATGCTGCTAAAGCGGTTTTTAGCTCTTTTTTCGTCCATTGTTCCCCACAAGCATCGGGCAGCGTTTCAGGCAATCCGAGATATTGCTTGCCCATTTTAAGGACGCTGGTAAAGTCGGAATGTTGAGTAAAAATTCTCAACTTTGAACCCGTCCCGTCGCGAATCTCGGTAAAATCGGGTTTTATTTTAAGATGATGCCCCATTGCTGCCCAAACTGCGATCGCTAAATTGACATTAGGATACTCTTCTAACCAAGCTCGAAAACTGGGAACTTGTAAAGCTAATATTCCGCTAATTACTTCATGGCGCAGCATTTGTCTTCCGCCATGTTCCCTCTGTGCTTCCTGAATCCTACTTTTCTTCTGCGGACTTGTCGGATCGTCGGGCTTAATCGATTTAAGGTACACCATCTCCTGAAAGTGTTGATTTGCCTTTCCCCAATCGTGCAAATACGCGCCCAATCTTACTGTATTAGCAAAATGCGAAACATCTACCTTTAAATCTAATTGTTCTAGAATTGCTACGCCGATTTTATCCAACAAAACGTCGGCAGATTGCATGACTGCGCCGATATGAGCGGTATAACTAGCAGATTTTTGCGCTTTGCTATGCTTTTCTGTATCCCGGGGAATTGATTTGGCTAATAGGATTTTAAACATCTTTATCCATTAATAATTGGTGAATTGGTGAATTGAGTCTAATATCTCTTCGTCTATCCAAATCCTCTACTTTTAAGGAGAGATAATTATTCATTATTCACTATTCATTATTCATTGCGAACTCCCTTGTAGGGTAGGAAAATTCCGCATCCCATATGACGTTTTCCTCCTAAACCCCATTGCTGTAACTTAATTGAATCTTCATCGCTCAATCCCGATATTTCAGTTGCAAACCCGATGATGGTATAGCGCTTGATTTTGATCGTTTTACGCCCAGAGCTGCTGTTTCTGCTGGCGAAAATGGAAATTTTGCCTGAAATGTCAAAATTGTCGAGTTGCCGTTGTGCAGCGGCTAAAAAGGGTTCTGGCTGGATATAGCCTTTGATGGTGACGATTCTCGCTCTCAGGTGGCTGGATGGATGCAATACCGAGATTTGAGGAATGCCGATATTGAGGGGATGTTTGCCGATCGCGATCGCTTTCCCAGCCAACTGATACACCAACGGAATTTTGGAGACGGGGACGCGAATTCTGATACACGAGTCTGGCGTTAGCAGGATTTTTCCCTGTCTGTCGTTAAAACCGGAAATTGTCAAAATACTGATATCGTGGTGCTGTCGCAGTTCTCGATTGAGATGAACGAAGGCGGCATACAGTCCGTAATTATGATCGGCGGGGAGTTCTGTCCCGCGAACGGGAAATCTTAATTCCACGAAGGGTTCGAGGGTTTCGCGCGCCTTTGAGAATGGGGAAACTGTTGCAGAAGTCGTCATGATGGACTTTCTCCTCGTTTTTTATTATTGAGAATGTTAAGCACCTTGCGGCAATCGGAGGTGGGGTGTTGGGTGAAGATCTATGCGATTGGGAAATTCAACCCGTTTTAACGGGTTTCCACTTTAAGCCCGAAATTTATTTCTGGGCTTTAGCGGCGATCGGGAGCGAGTGAATTTCTGACTTGTCTCCAGAAACCGCTCACCTCTTAAAACATCTGAAAAATTATGCTAATTAAAGGGATTAGAGGTGTCAAGGATTTGTTACAAAAGTTTTAAGCGCCTTGCGGCATCTGAGGTGATGAGCGATTGGGGAAATAGTAAACCGCCAATGGCTCTATGCAATTCTGCACTTTGTTACCTTGACCTCGTAAAAGTGATCAACGCGCGATCGCATCGGAGGTATCAGTCAGGATAACACGATTTTCCCCTTTTGTGGGGGTTGTTGGAGATGGAGGCGATCGCATCTGGAAAACGCGATCGCCCATTCCCCTCAAACATTGTACGCAAAAGCTCAACGAATTGGAGAAATCAACGCTTTAAACGACTTTCTTGCGCAACGACATCGCGACGGGCAAAAATACCAATAACCCCAATACCATACCCGGTTCGGGAACCGATTCTGGAGCAAACGTTAACCCAATGGGACGCTGAAGGAAATCGCTATTGGCAACAAAAAGAGCGCCACCATTTCCCATCCCCGGCAGCGGCAGTCCCGAATTCCCGTCATAGCGCAAAATCGAGCCAATATTATCTTGCGTAAAATCGAAACCCACCGCAAACAAGTTACCATCGGGTCCAAATCCCAACGACCCAATAAAATTATTACTCGGTTGAGTTCCCGTATAATTCGTCGAAATCGACCCTAACAAACTTCCCGTCTCAAAATCGTATTGTCGAATATCATTGGCGAAATCGCTGACGTACAAATCGCCATCGGCGGGATTAATAGCCAACCCCAAAAAGCTGACAAACCCAAAACTACTCGGCGAAGGTTCGGGTTGTTCGATAAAAACTTCTCCAACTCCCGTTGCAATATTGTAACGCAACACCTGACTTTCAAAACGGAAAACAGGAGTTCCATTTTCAGCAACACTTCCTTGTGTCGTTACGTAAAGTGCGCCATCGGGTCCGAATAGCAACCCATTTGGACCATTTAATCCATCTGCCGTTGCCGTCCCCTGTGCGAAAACATCGAGGAATTCTCCCGTTTCGCCATCGTAACGCAAGATTTGGTCCGTCAGAAAACTGCTGACATAAAGGTTATTATCCGGTCCGAAAGCAATGCCATAGGGACGAAATAATCCCCCACCCGAGGCAAATTTATCGATGAATTCCCCCGTTTCGCCATCAAAGCGGAAAATGGCTGAATTTTCTGGAGTTGTTCCACTACTCACGTAGAGGTTGCCATCCGGACCGAAAAGGAGAGTATCGGGTTCGATAAGACCGCGATCGCCAGGAATAAATTCGCCGAGATAGTCTCCAGTTGTTTCATCAAATTGTACGACATTGTTCCCTCTGGAGTTGCCCACAAGCAGTGCAGCTTCGGCTTCGGATAAATTGGGGTTAAAAGCAGCGAAGGTTGTCAGGAAAAGAGTCCCACCTAATAGCCAGACTTTCTTGGATTGTGAAAATGGAAACATAGTTGAAGAGAAAAAGGATTGGTTGTGTTGCTCGAAATACTCGTGCTTCAATTTTATCTGCGATTTCCCTGATGATTTTCAAGACACCTCTGGCAATTTTAGCAACGAGTGCGCCTCTTACTGGGGAAGTATACGGAAATTAGGCGAGAGTGCTGTAAAGTTTTAATGAAGAATTTGACTTTTTTTAAGAATTTTTTGTAAAGTCCTTTTAAACTCAAAAAGATAAGTACAGAAGCTCTCTCCGGGACGTTCAATTGAACGTCCCTACGTTGAAACGGTTTACATCCTGTTCAGAAATGCTATATTCATTCTTCATTCTTCATTCTTCAGACTCTAGTTCTTTAAAAGTAAAAGCAGCTTCTCTCTCAAGGAATTCTGCGATAAATCCAACGCCAAACAGCTAACAACAACTCTTCGCACTCCAGCATCAGGCGGTCGAGCCATTCTAAAATTTGTTCGAGGGGATGCTTGACATAACCAACTGGATCTGCATCAATATCGAGCCAATCGGTAAGGGGGTCTTCTGCGATGGGAGATGCGCTCGTCGAAGGTGTTGTGGCGATCGCGGGCGATGTTGCCTCGGAGACACCTTCGACAGGGGAAGAGGAGGGGGCGGGACGGATGCGAGCGCGATCGCGTTTTGGGGGAGGAAAGGACGGCGATCGCGGCCGAAA
Organism: Cyanobacteriota bacterium; assembly: GCA_034189065.1. GTDB lineage: Bacteria > Cyanobacteriota > Cyanobacteriia > Cyanobacteriales > Spirulinaceae > FACHB-1406. Next base: position 11,554 of record JAXHVQ010000094.1, on the reverse strand, counting down.
TCGAGGCGAGCGATCGCGGTGGGGAGCGGAAGCTGCAGAAGGTAAAGCAGCAAGGGGGCGCATTTTGGGCGAGGAGTCCCAAAAAACGTCGGTGGACTCCCGGTTATACAAATCCTCCCAAGACAGCCACAAATCCCCTTCAGTCGCGTCCGCCCCAGTCACAGAAGGAGGCAACACTTCAGCCGTATCGGGCGCAGGGGGCATTGACTCTTGTTGGCGATCGCTAAAAAAGTAATCGATCGCCCCACGGATAAGGGCTTGAACCGTTGCGCGAGAATCGCCGGGTAAGGGGTGAAATTGCGCCTCGAGGAAGACAAAAGGCGGAAAATTTTGAAGCGGAAGTGTCGAAGGAGCGCGTTCCAAGCGCCGGAGAAAAGGAAACGTTTCTTTAATACCCTCCATCGGCACGGTGGCAAGCTGAGTTTCAGCGCGGGCGATCGCGCGATCGAGGGGATCGACGAAGGTAGAGAGGGAAGGCAACGAAAGGGCTTCGGGCAGGTGTAGCGGCAGTTCTAGGTCGATGGTTGCGTCCTCTGGGAAAGACTGCACCCAAATTGATTCGCCAAATAAATCGATGGCGCGGGCGACAGTCCCCTGCTGTACCCATCCCATTGTCCGCCAGAACCAGCGCGCGGGCAACAAAACGCGATCGTCCCGAGCCGCATCGCTGGGAACGCGCAAGGCGAGAAGGGTTTCTTGGAGGACTTTGCGATCGCGGTTTAAATTGGCAATTTCCCAAATAATTCGGCGTTGCAGTTGCGCGTCTTGTTCCGGACTCAGAAGGTCAAAAATCCGGTTGTTCGATCCGACTAACACTAATTTTCGCGTCGCCACATCGCTGGCAATGGCTCGAATCTCGATTCCGACTTGGGGCTGGGGTGCAGTTGGCAGTTGGGCTTGCGATCGCGCGATTTCTGTCGAGTCGGGAGGTTGGTGCTTCGTTAACTCTCCCGTTGCCTCCCGCCCAGACAACTGTATGCCAATGGCTAAAACTCGTACAATGGGAGCATCGCTGGGGAGTTCGGCCAACGGTTCCGATTCTGGGGGAAGGGAGTCCTTTGAGGTGTTGCGATCGCGTTTTCCCGCAATTTGCCGTCCGAGCGCGCGTCCGCTTTGCACGAGAAGATAAACGGGATAGACGAGAATTTGGGCGCTCCAGAGAACGGCGACTTGGAGCATTCGCGCAGTTTTGGCAGCGCGATCGCGTCCTCGCATCGCCTGCCGATTGAGGAAATTCAGCAGGCGACTTTTGTAGAGAGCATCTGAGTCGGACATTGTCGGATTTTATGCCTGGAGAGAGTCGAAAAGGAAAACGCCACGAGCGAGCGCGGACAGCCTCTATACATAGGATAGACTTTCCCGCGCCCGTCACAACCTAATTGTAAGATTCCTTCGTTGAATCAGCTAGATATCTCCGATCGTGGCGCTGTAACTCTGAGACACCGTGCCTAACGTTGAGTTTAGTGGAAAGGTCTATTGTGCCGCATCTGTCCCCTCAATTTTTCTATCATTCTCCTATGAGGGTCAAATTGAGTACATTTGCTGATTTACAAACCTGTTCGGGAGTTATAGATTTATCTATAATTCCTGAATTATCGATCGCCCTCGTTGCGTGTTGAAGTTTCCAGGAAAAGCTATGAAAATCCAGAATCGATATCAACGGAAATATTCATCTAAACATCTCTTATTAATTTTAGGGATCGCCGTAAGTTTTTGGGAAATGTCCAATCTAGCGTTTAGCGATCGCGAAGCGCTTGCCGTTCCGAGGGAAAGAGCGCAATTGCATACCGAAGTCCCCTCGATGGAGCACTATCAAGTGCTGGGCGATAGGAATGGAAAAGTGACCGTTAAAAATCCAATTTCTGGAAATATCATTCGGACGTTTCAAATGACGGAGGGAGTTGTCGTCAGAGAGAAATTTCTCCTCGACAACGGCAGAACGGTAGGTGCTTCCCAAAAAGATAAGGCGATCTTCTGGGATATACAGACTGGCAAGGAAATTAGTCGTATCGATCAGCGAGTCTATGGGTTTTCTGATGATGAAACGAGATTTTTTACTTATGGAAGTCGAGGATTACTCGTCCATTCTTATCCAGAAATGACACAGACTTGTCAGCTTTCCAACGGTTCAGCACAGGAGGGAGATATAGGGCCGGCAGAATTTCAGTTTTCGCCAGATAATCGTTTTTTAGCGATCCCGTTTCTTTATGGAAAACCCGCACGAGACGATGATTACCCGGGAATAACAGGTCTGGTTATGGGAGGAGTTCCGGGATTTCGCCAAATTTACAATCTTCAAAAATGCGAAATTATTCCGTTAAGTACGCATACAATCAGCGTAAGGAATGTGATTTATTTAGGAAGCTTTTCAGCGGATTCGAGGTTTTATGAAGTCAAAAATGTGAGGACAATATGGGGAAGAAATCGCGCTCATGTTACACTTCGTCTCAATTTAGAGACCTATGAAGTGAAACAATTTTTTGAAAGTTACATCTAAGTAATTGTAGGAGAGAACAATAAAATCAAAAAAGTATAAAACTAAGCCTAATACAATCAAAAATAAAGTTAAACTCTGGCCAACTCTATTTCAATGCAGCTTTGCTAGTCACCCCTTACTAATTTTAAGTGTAGCAATTTCCTCCCATAGTCTACTTTTCGTAAAAACAGCCCTTTCAGCAAGTTTTCAGCCCCTTCCTCTTGGAACCTCTATTGATTTTGATGTCATTGTTGAGAATAATAAAATTGGTACTATGGCAATGAAGACTTTTCCATTGCTAAATAATTTTAATAGAACAGGAGTTACAGGAGAATTCACAACTTCAACAGGGCAGTCTTATGAGGACTTCTTGAGTCAAACACTTGGAGGAGCAATTGGTCTCAATTGGTTGCAGTTTTTGAATATACAACCCAATTCTTCCATTCCTTCACAAATCTCATCGAACCCTTCAATCGACCCGATAGCAGGAGGACTCGGTACGGCTTGGGCAGACAATATTCCCTGGTACTGGCATACAACTCAACCCAATAATCTTTCTCAAGGAATTCCAGACCCCGATTCTCCGAGCAGAATTATTTTACCCAATGGCAAAAAGTACGAACCTGCTATTTTTATAGACGACCAACTCACTCGTTCGCGGGGCGTAGGTGACTCATTACTGAATTTTTCAGACTATCCGGGCGGTCCAATATTCCCTGACGAAACAATCCTCAATTTTTCGACCTTCCTAGTAGCTGAATTTCCCAATAAAGAATACGACACCCTTGGTGGTTTCACCTGGACGGCTAGAGTTGACCAAGAGCCGGATAAAACATACACTGATATCTTAAGCCTCGAAAAAGGAGCCATGTTCAATGCGGGATACGCCGACCTCGTTTCCGCTTTTGGAGACGGTGGCTACACCAAAGTTCTCAGACTCCCCACCTATCAATATTCCCGCAACTTATCTCCCGGTGCCGTTCACAACTTCGACATCGCCGGATTGCCAGTCAATTCCGGCAACTACCTCGCTTGGACGAACAACCAACTTCCCGCTAATCCCACAGGTCAACCCGATACACGATTAGGAATTGAGAATTCGGGCGGGTTTCCTTTCTACCACCGCTACCTTTATGCTCGTGATAATGACGATGGCGGACCTTATGAGGATAACAAGGGTTCGGGATTGAGAGGTCGGGTTAATTCCAACGGAACCGTCCGCCTCAAAGTCAGCGGTTCTGAAGACCACGACTTCGATGGGAAAGTTTATAAAGATAGCATTTGCGTTAAACGTAGTGGCGGCAGTGGCGGTGGGGGTTGCGTGAAGTATAGAGATATCGAGGGACCCCATTCTGAATCGGGAAAATACGACCTGTTGGTGAAGTTGTACGAAACGAATTTCCCCGATTCGGACTCCTCTGTGTTCAAATCATTCTTTAAAGTCAAGTCATTTTCGTCGGCATCGTTACTCTCCGATTTACCGGCAAGCGATGAGTTACAAGCCGAAAGTTCGCAAAAAGCTGCTGGGAAATCAGAAAGAGTTCCCGAACCCACATTAACTCTAGGATTATTAGCTTTGGGTGCGGGGGGAATTTTAGTAAAACTGACTTGCTACAAGGACGAATAATCGGGTATAATCTAGCTTTCACTAAAACTCCACAAAAAAAGGGGATAGACTTGCCATCCCCTAAAATTATTGAGTTCCTTGGCTTTAACCTAACGCACCGTACCCTGTTGCGCTGTTACGTCGATAGGTTTCATGAAGTATAATTTCAAGAATTGCCAGCCATTGGAGAGGTAGTGGGGCAATTTCGAGAACAATTGCAGCGCTTTGGGTTGGTTGGAGTTAGCGATCGCGCTCAGTTTTTCGTTGTTTTTCACGCACGTTTCGAGGCGATCGTAAAATTCGGGCTTTTCAACGTCCAAAATCACGGGGAAGACGCGACCTGCGGTTTGATTCGTCTGCTCAATCACATACTTATCATACTCCCGCGCGTCTAATCCGATCGCGGCATAAAAATCTTTCCGCTGAATATCGTTGAGATACATCGTTGCAAACACCGACAGCAGGAAGAAACGACTCCACAGTTTCGCTTTCCAATCATTCAACGTTTCGGGTGCGGCGCGCATGACTGCATCAAAGAAGTCGCCGTGACGGTTTTCGTCCTGGCACCAATTTTCAAAGAAGCGGAAAATGGGATAAATGCGATCTTCGGGATGCTGTTGCAAATGGCGATAAATTGTGATATAGCGCCAATACCCGATCTTCTCGGAAAGGTAAGTTGCGTAGAAGATAAATTTCGGCTTAAAGAACGTATATTTACGACTCTTGGTTAAAAAGCCCAAATCCAAGGACAAGTTGAAGTCCGACAGCGCCTTGTTGAGGAAACCGGCGTGACGCGCTTCGTCTCGCGACATTAACGTAAAACATTCAGCCAGAAGGGGATTGCGATCTTTGATCCGCCGTCCCAATTCCTTGTAAAGTAAGAAACCCGAAAACTCTGCCGTACAAGACCGTTCGAGAAACTCCACGAAGAGGCGGCGCGTGTCTCCGTCAATGCTGTCCCAGGATTGATTGAATTCTTCGTCCCGAACAAAGTGCTTTTGATTGTAGTCGGCGCGAAACTCTTCTAAAATCGCCTGCAACTCCTCTTCGTTGGCGGAGAGGTCCATTTCGGCGAGGGCCTCGAAGTCGGTGGTATAAAACCGAGGCGTTAATAAGGTTTCTCGGGCTGGGGCTTTAACTCCCGGTCGCAGTTCGTCAAAGGTCGGTTTGTCAACGGTGTTAACCATAGGTCGTTCAGTTCTAGAGAGCGTTTATTTCAATCGTATTGTTATGGCGCTGGCGGGCAATGCGCGGGTTTTTCTCGATTTTGTCGCACTTTAGTCTACCAAGCGATCGCTATAGCAATCCATCATTTTTCCGTTAAGAGTTACAACAAACTGTAAATTTTGACAAAAATGCTTGACAAATATTGGGAATTGGGAATTGGGAATTGGGAATTGGGAATTGGGAATTGGGAATTGGGAATTGGGCAGTAGGCAGTAGGCAGTGGGGATTCCACGCATTACCGATTACCGATCGCCTATTACCTGTGGAAGAATTTAAGTTCTACGCTCTAAATGCACCAACAGCTTACATCATTTTTAATTCCCTAAACGCTTAAGATATTCCCAACCTCGTTGCGGCCACACTCGTTTTCTGCCCGTTTTTTTCGCAATCCAGCGCGCAACTTTAGGTCCAGACCAAGGACCGCCATCGGGTGCGGGACCTTGTAATAATTGTTGAAGTTCTTGTTGTTGTTCGGCGGTTAATAGGGCGCGAGAAGTAGGGCGTTGGCGGTTTTTTGATCTATTTTGGAGAGAGAGGGGACCCTCGCGATTGTAGCGCTGAATTAGCTCCTTAGCATAATCGTAGTTCAAATCGACGATTTGAGCAGCTTGCTTAATTGTCCATTTCTGAGCCACTAAATACAATAAATGCCATCGTCGCGCTTCGGCTGTATCTCGAGCCTGTCGATAGCGATTTTTGAGATCCTTAACCGTTAAATAAGGTTCTAGTTTTGGTCTGGGTGGCATGGGTGAGATTGGCTCTTATTGCGCAGTTCGTAGCGAAGTTTCGCTTCTGCGACGGACATCGATCTCTACAGACAAAGGAGGTATTTCGTTCCTTTTATCGAGTTCTTTCCGCTCAGTCCGGACTGACAAGGAGAAATTATAGAATTTGATACAAAAGTTTTGCCAATCTCCGTAAGAGGCGCTTCGCGCGATCGCCTTTTTCTCTCGCCTTTCCCTATTTGTAGGGTGTGTTAGCGCAGCGTAACCCACCTTTGTCGCTATCTGTAGGGTGTGTTAGCGCAGCGTAATATAATATCCGCCCCTCTCGCCCATTAAAAAACATTTCCGGTTTCTCCCCATCCCCCCATCAGCCTTAACGAGCGGTCATTCAACCGGATTTTATATAACCCACCTTTGTCGCTATCTGTAGGGTGTGTTAGCGCAGCGTAACTCACCTTTCTTTGTCTAAAAGTGCGCCGTCGCGCGAGGTTTCACTGTGTTTGCCTCGCGCACGAAACGCCCTTGTTCAGTTAAAATGCACCTGATGATGATTGGGGAAGTCGCTGCGACTGTCCTAACTCAACCCAATTTCTATTGTAGGGTATTTTGCTCCAGCGGCAAAAAAATATTTTAAATCTTGTCTAATTCGCTTGGGGAAAGGAATCGATGGGGAGATGGGGGGACGGGAGATGGGGAGATGGGGAGATGGGGAGATGGGGGGACGGGAGATGGTGAGATGGCATTTTCGCTTCTTTAGGTTCTTTTGTCGTAATATTGCTCTTCACCGTGTCCTCAGATAGGGATTTCAGCTTTTAATTTTTAATTTTCAATTTTTAATGCCAGATTGGGGTATAATCTGAAAACATGACTATTGGAGAGGTGGCTGAGTGGTCGAAAGCGGCAGATTGCTAATCTGTTGTACGGCAGGCAACTCCGTACCGAGGGTTCGAATCCCTCCCTCTCCGCTTTTAATCGCTAATAGCGGACAGTTATTAGGCTTACGGCTAACTGAAACAATCTCGCGATATGAGCCGATAGCCCATCGAACGACTGTGAACTTTGACGGCTTGGGAGTTGAGCGTCCTTCGCTCTCGTTATTTCAAGAAAGAGAAAAACGAAGGACAAATGACAAATGACAAATGACGGTTTATCAATGTTATTAGCAGGAGATATCGGCGGAACCCAAACCAGATTGCGCTTAGTTGCCGATGCAGCCGGTCAACCTGGAGAAACTTTATACGACCAAAGCTACCCCAGCAGTGAATTTCCCGACCTCGCCCCCATTGTCGGTCAGTTTTTAAGCTCGGCGACAACAGCTTTAGGGAAACCCGCCTTGCCCGAAAAAGCCTGTTTCGCGATCGCGGGACCGGTTGCCAACGATATTAGCATCCTCACCAATCTCAGTTGGACTCTCGACGCGCGACGCTTAGAACGAGAACTCGAAATTGCCAAAATCGCCCTCATCAACGACTTTGCCGCCATCGGTTACGGAATATTAGGCTTGGACGAAAACGACCTCCTCGTCTTACAAGAAGCTCCCTCTCAACCCCAGGCCCCGATCGCGATAATTGGTGCGGGAACCGGCTTGGGACAAGGGTTTATCATTCCCATGACATCGGAACCCCAAATTTTTGCCACAGAAGGCGGACACAGTAGCTTTGCCGCGCGCAACGAGCTAGAATTTGGACTGCTGAATTATATACGCGATCGCCATAACTTAAGTAGCGTTTCCGTCGAGCGCGTGGTCTCGGGTTCGGGACTTCCCTCAATTTACCAGTATCTCAGAGACCGGGGCGAAACAACCGAATCGTCCGAAATTGGCGATAAAATTCGGCAATGGGAAAAGGGAAAAAGTGCCATAGATGCGGCAGCTATTATTAGTGTAAACGCATTAGATGGGCGCGATCGCCTGTGCGAGCAAACCCTCAAACTCTTCGTCGAAGCCTACGGCGCAGAAGCCGGAAACCAAGCCCTCAAACTCCTTCCCTACGGCGGAGTCTACATTGCAGGCGGCATCGCTGCAAAAATTCTTCCCCTCATGGAAGCCGGAGGATTTATGGAAGCATTTCTCGACAAAGGTCGGATGCGTCCCCTCCTGGAGAAAATGCCCGTGAAAATCGTTCTTAATTCTCAAGTCGGGTCTCTCGGTGCGGCCCTTTGCGCGGCGGCTCTTTGAGAGGTACATTATTTATCTGATGTAGAGATGTTCAATTGAACGTCCCTACATCAGACGTTTTATAAAATGATTCGGGTTGATCGGCTCCAAACTTGTACCATTTTTAAGTAGGTGGGCATAAATAAACATTACAACCCAGAATCCGAAACTGAAGCAGCAAAGCCAGCTACAAAGAGGGTTTCACAGTTTTGGATTTAATAACTATTTTGCGAATAATTGCGCCCACCTACTTATTCAGAACAACTATAAATGCTACAGCTCTTTCCCCCCATCACCCCCTCTCCCCCTCCCCCTCTCCCCATCAGGGGTGCGTCGATGCCTTGCCTCGACTGGATTTGAAGGAGGTCAACTTGACAAATTTTCGGGCAATAAACTATAATTCGCAGAGGTGCGTCGATTTGGTGGCTGAAACCCTTACGGGGCAAGGTCTCCTAGACGAACTCCCTACCGATTGGGTCAAATCGGATTAGTTGGAAACGCTGAAAAAAGCGACCCACTAATCCGATGAGAATTCCTGTTAACTCAAAAGAAACCGTAAATCGCGATCGCGCAATCAAACCATTACGCGACCCAATAGCGCAATGCCCTTCACTCGTAGAAGTATTGCGCGATCGCGATTAATCCATTTCAATAGACTCAAACGACTCGCGGCGAATCGTGCTATGGTGAAGTACGCAGAAAAAAGCAAAACCGTCGAACCTATGAACGCCAGCGCGATCGCAACAGCCCCCTCAACCCTCCACCCCACACAAGACGGACTGCCCAACATCTGCGGTTGGGAAAACGCGATCGCATCCGTTACCCACAGCGACCAACCCATCTTCCTCCCCCAAACCAACCTTAACCCAGCAACCCTTCGCTCCACCTTTGCCTGCGCCCTGCATATGCACCAACCCACCATCCCCGCAGGTGCAAACGGCGAACTCATCAGCAACCTCCAATATATGTTCGAGCATCAAGGCGAAGGCGACAACCACAACGCCAGCGTTTTCGCTTGGTGCTACAGTCGCATGGGAGAGTTCATACCCGAACTCGTCGCCAACGGTTGCAACCCTCGAATCATGCTAGACTACTCGGGCAACCTATTGTGGGGTTTGCAACAAATGGGACGCGACGACATTCTCAACCCCCTCAAACGCCTCGCCTGCGACCCCCAATATCAACCCCACGTCGAATGGTTAGGAACCTGCTGGTCCCACGCCGTCATTCCCTCCACCCCCATTCCCGACCTCAAACTCCACATCCAAGCATGGCAGCACTACTTCGCCGCCCTTTTCGGCAACGAAGCCCTCGCGCGCGTCAAAGGCTTCTCGCCGCCTGAAATGCACCTCCCCAACCACCCCGACACCCTCTACCAATACATCAAAGCCCTCAAAGAATGCGGTTATCGCTGGTTATTGGTACAAGAACATTCCGTCGAACGTCCCGACGGCAGCAGAATTCACCACGACGATAAATACATTCCCAACCGCTTAGTTGCCCGCAATTCCCACGGCGAAACCCTCAGCATCACCGCTTTAATTAAAACCCAAGGTTCCGACACAAAATTAGTCGCCCAAATGCAACCTTACCACGAAGCCAAAGGACGAGGACGACAAACCATCGGTTCTGTAGAAGTTCCCAGTTGCGTCTCGCAAATTGCCGACGGAGAAAACGGCGGCGTAATGATGAATGAATTTCCCCGCGATTTTCCTCCCGTCTGGTACGAGATTAAGGACAATAGCGAAGTTGCAGGCGTGAATGGAACCGAATACATCGAATTGATTGAAGCCGCTGGGGTGAAGGAAAGCGACTATCCCGTTTGCCAAGCAGTGGGCCAACACAAAATTTGGCAGCGCGTCGATGCCGATAAAACTACGCCCGAAGCCGTCGAAAAGTCAATTGAAGAGTTAAAAGCAGCGGACTCGCAATTTCATATGGACGGCGCATCGTGGACCAACGATTTGAGTTGGGTTCGGGGGTATGAAAACGTTTTGGAACCGATGAACCAACTCAGCGCTTTATTTCATCAAAAATACGACGACTTAGTACAGCAAGATGCTTCTGTGACAAAAAGTGCAGAGTATCGGGAAGCCTTGCTGTATGTTTTGTTACTAGAAACCAGTTGTTTTCGCTATTGGGGACAGGGAACGTGGACCGATTACGCACGAGAGTTGTATCGACGCGGCGAAGCGGTTCTCAATTAATAATTAATAATTGATTAATTGGGTTTAAGACCTCTTCATAAAGGAAGGGCATGACACGGGCAATCGTAGGTCTCACGGGGTCTACAAGGTGGAGACGCAGGAGAATCCCTACCCGCACACAGTCTCTCTTAATTGCCGTGAATTGTCCGTATCGATTGTAGATTTTCCTTAATTTCAATCCTCTTCTTTTAAGGAGAGGTAATTATTCATTATTCATTATTCATTATTCATTATTCTTAAAAAGTTTCGCCCCGAAACAGTGAAATCGGGGCGACACCAAACTTAGCGATTTGAACGCAAGTTTTGCAACTCTGGGTCTAAAGCATTCTGTACTTTTCCCACTGCCTCAAGAATATCGAGCAACTCTTCTTGCATATATTTAAGGACATCATGGTAAGGGATTTCGTGGGCAATGTGGATAAACTTGGCTTGTTCGTACAAGACGGCGCTGTGAAGGACGCACGCAAATGAGTGCATTGCCAACAGCCGAAGGGTGCATTGGGAGAGTTGTTGGTGGAGGGGAACCGAAGCGGAATCGGGATTATTGGGTAAAATGGACATCGTTACTCCTTACAAGTTGATTACAAATTGGCAGTGAGGGGTTTCCCCCAGAGAAGGCGATTGAGCTTGCAGGCAAGTCGCCTTCTCTTGCTTTAATATAATATGCTTTATTTAAAAATGAAACAAGGATAAATGTTTTATTTTTGTTAAGGGCAAAGTTGGGGCGATGAGGGGATGGGGAGATGGGGAGCAGGGGAAGCAGGGGAAGCAGGGGTGAATTGTATTTAATTTTTAATTTTTGATTTTTAAGCAACCCTAATACACCGCTTCGCGCATTGATTAATCGGGTTTTAGCTTTGTGCAGCAAGCCCTATTTACTGAAAGCTGAAAGCTGATGGCTGATATAAGTAGGCGGGCGCAATTATTCGTAAAATAGCGATTCAATTCAAAATCGTGAAACCCCCCTTTGTAGCTGGCTTTCAGCTTAAGTTTTGGATTCTGGGTTGTAATGTTTATTTATGCCCACCTACTTAATATCCGCCCCTCTCGCCCATTAAAAAACATTTCCGGTTTCTCCCCATCCCCCCCATCCCCCCATCCCCCCATCAGCCTTAACGAGCGGTCATTCAACCGGATTTTATACGATCGCTAAGTGCC
>JAXHVQ010000093.1:0-23917 GCA_034189065.1 Cyanobacteriota bacterium | reverse complement strand
CCCTGCTTCCCCTGCTCCCCTGCTCCCCTGCTCCCCCACTCCAAATCCCGAACAGTTTAACCTGTGTTGCAACTCTCCAATCCTCAACCTTCCCGTCCAGAAGGTCAATCTTTCGACCTCCAACGCACCGATGATGGTTCGTTTACCTTCTTCTGTTCCCAGTTCCAAGAAGCATTTCATTCCCGTTACGGTGCCAAACAGGAAGCCGAACTCAAATTTGTCGAACCCTGCCAGTTAAAAGAAAAAGCGAAGACAAGTTCGCGCCTCGTCCTCCTCGATATTTGCTATGGCTTAGGCTACAACAGCGCCGCCGCTTTCGCTGCCATTTGGCAAAGCAACCCCCACTGCCAAGTCCAATGGGTAGGCTTAGAACTCAATGCCGAAGTTCCCCAAGCCGCGATCGCGCACCATCTCCTCGATCTGTGGCCCTCCCCCATTCCCCAACTCCTGCAACGCCTTGCTGCAACCGGGTTCGTTCAAACGCCCCAACTCAACGCCAAACTGCAATTAGGCGACGCGCGCCAAACGCTCAAAGCGTTACATGACGAAGGGTTCAAAGCCGATGCCATCTTCCTCGATCCCTTTTCCCCGCCCCAATGTCCTCAACTGTGGACGGTAGAATTTCTGGCCCTCGCCGCCGGATGTCTCCAACCCACCGGACGACTCGCCACCTACTCCTGCGCTGCCGCCGTCCGAACCGCACTGCACCTCGCACAATTGCACTTAGGTGCGACTCCCGCCATCGGCAGACGATCCTCCGGTACTGTCGCTAGTTTTACGAATGAGGGGTTACCCCCCCTGTCCCAGAAAGAACAAGAAGCCTTGCAAACTCGCTCCGCCGTTCCCTACCGCGATCGGGAGCTCGATGCCGCGCGATCGCACATTGTCCAAAATCGCCGCAGCGAGCAACAGCTCTCCGTTTTAGAACCGACTGCAATTTGGAAGAAGCGTTGGTCGCAGAAAAAGTCTCGCGGCAAAATTCCCCCGACGTTCCCATAAATTTTTGGCAATTCCTTTGCTGAGGTTTTGAGTAGCGGATGCCCGTCAAAATTCAGTAAAACACACGATTTCAAAGGGAACCTATTACGAGGATACTAGAGTAAGGGATGTACCGTCTGCCATGAGTTTATTATCTACTGTTCCTTTTCTCGCCCGCGAAAATTCTCCTGCTGTGGCTTTATCCGATTTCCAACCTGCAAAAATTCTCGTTGTCGATGATAGTATTTTGACGCGAAGTTTAGCTGTGGACTTGCTTGCAGCCCAAGGATACGAAGTTTTGGAAGCCGAGAATGGAGTCAATGCCTTAGAATCAGTCGTTGAAATTAAGCCCGATTTAATTTTACTCGACGTGATGATGCCTCAAATGGATGGATACGAAGTTTGCCGTCGTCTCAAACAAGGAAAACACACCCAACAAATTCCGGTAATTTTTATTACGGTGGCAGACAATCGGCGATCGCGTCTTCGGGGAATGGAAGCCGGAGGTGACGATTTTCTAGCCAAGCCCATCGACCGCCTCGAACTTTACGCTCGAGTGCGAAATTGGATTCGCCACAAACGCCTCAACGAAGACCTCAGTCAAACCGAACAAAGTTTATTTGCGATCGCGAAAGCTCTCGAACAGCGTTACTCTAGCACCAACGACCCCATCGAACGATTGATTGATTTGGCAGAACAATTCGGTCAATGGATTCATCTGTCGGAGAGCGAAATTCAGGATTTAGTTTGTGCTGCCTGTCTCCACGATATTGGCACGGTAACAATTCCCGACGCGATCCTCCTCAAACAAGGGGAATTGACCCCCGAGGAAAAAGACCTGATTCGCCAGCACGTTTTGGTGGGCGAAACCCTCTGCAAACCCCTGCGTAACTTGCGCGGCGTACTCCCCATCGTGCGCCACCACCACGAACGCTGGGACGGAAGCGGCTATCCCGATGGGTTAGTGGGCGATGAAATTCCGTGGTTGGCCCAAGTGTTTCAGTCCATCGATATTTATAATGCTCTCACCAGTAACCGTCCCTACAAACCAGCAGTAGAGGCAGAGACGGCTTTGGAAATTATGACCCAAGAAGCAGAACGGGGATGGCGCAATCCCGATTTGGTGGCGAAGTTCTGCGCCTTTGTTCGCCAACAATGCCCTCTGGGGAATTCACAATTGCGTCAAGATGCCAATTAATTAGACATAAATAGAACTTACGCACAGCGGATGTAGGGTGTCGTTAGCGCAGCGTAATATAAAATCCGATTGAATGACCGCTCGTTAAGGCTGATGGGGGGATGGGGGGATGGGGGGATGGGGAGAAACCGGAAATGTTTTTTAATGGGCAAGAGGGGCGGATATTATATAACCCACCGTTGCTTGCGCACTGACAGTCGCAGTTCTGTTGGCGTGTAGGCCCGAAAGCTGCTGCGATCGCGCGTCAATTAACTCTACAATGACATCAGAAGACTCAATCCGACCGTGCATTGTAGCGTACCCATTTGTTAAAGGAATGAAACGTTTATTTTTTCCTTTGTTTCTCGCCTCTGTTGTTTGTGTTTTCATCCTTTCTGCTTGCAATACCGAAGTTGCGCGAGATGCCAGTTCGTCTAGTTCGCAGCCGACCCAAACCATAACCGAAGACGACAAAGTTTTAAGACTATTGTACTGGCAAGCGCCCACCATTCTCAATCCCCACCTCGCAACGGGATTCAAGGACTATGACGGCGCGAGAATTTCCTACGAACCCCTCGCCAGTTACGATAACGAAGGAAAGTTAATTTTATTTTTAGCACAAACCGTGCCGACAGTTGACAACGGCGGACTCGATCCCCAAGGAAAATGGGTGATTTGGCAACTGAAATCGGGAATTGAATGGTCCGATGGCAAGCCCTTCACGGCAGAAGATGTTGCCTTTACCTATCAATATTTATCGAACCCGGAAGTTGCCGCTTCGACCTTAGAAAACTATACCGCCGTTGACTCAGTAGAAGTTTTGGATGAATTAGCCGTTAAAGTCAACTTTAAGGAAATTACGCCCGGTTGGTCGGTTCCTTTCACCGGACAAAGCGGTTTAATTATCCCCAAGCATATTTTTGAAGAATATAACGGTAAAAATGCGAGAGAAGCGCCAGAAAATTTAAGCTCTGTGGGAACCGGACCCTATAAAGTTGTAGAATTTAAACCAGGAGATTTAATCGTTCTCCAAACCAATGAATTTTTTCGCGAAGGAACCGAACAATTATTCGATCGCGTGGAGGTAAAAGGCGGTGGAGATGCCACCTCTGCCGCCCGCGCCGTCCTCCAAACAGGAGATGCAGACTTTGCCTACAATCTTCAAGTCGAAGCGCCCATTTTGAAAGAATTAGAAGCAGCAGGAAAAGGGAAATTATTAACAAATTTTGGCTCCAATGTCGAGCGAATTTTATTTAACTTTACCGATCCCAATCGAGGCACCGATTCCGGCGAACGGTCGAGTATTAAATTTCCCCATCCCTTTTTCAGCGATCGCGCCGTTCGCAATGCCTTTAATCTCGCGATCGATCGCCAAACTATTACCGAACAACTCTACGGTTCCACCGGTCGTCCCACCGCCCAACTTTTAGTCGCTCCCATCGGCGTAAAATCCGAGCAACTCTCCTACGAATATAGCATAGAAGAAGCCAATAAACTTTTAGACGATGCCGGTTGGCAAGACAGTAACAATGATGGAACGCGGGATAAAAACGGCGTTGAAATGAAAGTTTTATTTCAAACCTCTGTTAATTCCGTGCGTCAAAAAACCCAAGAAGTTATCAAACAATCTCTCGAACAAATTGGCGTAGGAGTCGAACTGAAAACCATCGATCCCAGCATCTTCTTTTCCGGCGACCCGGCGACAACAGAAACCGTCAATAGCTTCTACGCCGACCTCCAAATGTTCAGCACCGGCAACGATAGCCCCGATCCTGGTGCCTACATGAAATGGTGGACGTGCGACGAAGCCGCACAAGAAGAAAATAGCTGGCAAAAGCCCAACTATGCACGTTATTGTAACCCCGAATACGACGAACTGTGGCAACAATCCACCACCGAACTAGACTCATCTAAGCGCGCTGAAATCTTCAAACAAATGGATCGATTTTTATACGAAGACGCAGCTTTAATTCCCATCGTCAATCGAGCCAACGTCCACGGCACAAGCGCGACCTTAGAAGGAGTCGAGCTGACCCCTTGGGATGCTAATACGTGGGACATTAAAAATTGGCGTAAAAATTAGTTATTGGTAGGGGCGGGGTTACCCCGCCCGTACAAGTTCTCGCTCCTCAAACCTAATAGGTCGATTGCACAATTGGTCGGACGCGACGAGTGGAACTTTTTCCGATATGCCGTCCGATAGGAAACCTCGGAGTGCCAAGGGCGTAAAACCTAAAAACTCATCACTGAAAGCCGATCGCTGATAATTAACGAACAGAAAAATTAAAAATTAAGAGACCGATTAAGTGTAAGATTAGCTCTGGTGCCGAAAACGGGTTACTGGTCGCTGGTTACTGATTACTGTAAAGCTGATTTCTGAATGTCCCACGTTCGTCCGCCTCTCCAATTCATTCCCTCAAACTTTAATCCCCTGGTGTTCTATGCAACCAGAGCTTTATTGCCTTTGTTGTTGCGCGTTCGCCTTCGGCCGTGGCTGCCGGTGGGGATCGATCGCGTCGAAACAGCCAATGTCGAAACCTTAGTCGATCTTTACCGCCAATTCCAAGGAAGCAAAATCCGCCTCCTCATTGCGTTTCGTCACCCCCAAGTAGACGATCCCTTCTCCATGTTCCACCTGGTAACGCGGGCGGTTCCCCAAATTGCGCGCCAACAGGGTAAACCGCTGCAAAATCTAGCTCACAGCCACTTCATCTACGATCGCGGAATGACGATTTGGGCGGGAGATTGGTTGGGATGGTACTTTTCGGGTTTGGGCGGGAGTCCCATTCATCGGGGGAAAAAGCTGGACTGGAGCGGAATGCGGGCGGCGCGAGATTTATTGCTCAACGGCAGGTTTCCCCTGTCTGTGGCTCCTGAAGGGGCAACAAACGGACGCAATGCCTTTGTCAGTCCCTTGGAACCGGGGGTTGCACAATTGGCGTTTTGGTGCGTTGAGGATTTGTTCGAGGCGAACCGCAACGAAACGGTTGTTTTAGTACCCATTGCCCTCGAATATCGCTACCGAAATCCGCCCTGGCATCGGTTGGACAAGCTTTTGAGTCAGTTGGAAAAAGATGTGGGATTGCCCGTGGAGGCGATCGCGTCGGGAGGCGATGGCGAAAAGGGGTTTGCACATCGCCTCTTGCGTTTGGGCGAACAGTTTGCAACGCAAATGGAACAATTTTACACGCGCTTTTATCGGCGATCGCTTGCCTCCTCCCCCGACTCTTCCCTATCCGAACGCCTCAAAGCCTTACTCGATGCGTCATTACAAGTGTCTGAGGAATATTTGGGTTTGTCGGGGAAAGGAACCGTTGTCGAACGCTGTCGTTGGATTGAAAATGCAGGATGGAATTGGACCTATCGGGAGGAATTGAAAGATTTATCGACAATTTCGCCCCTCGAGCGCGGTTTAGCCGATTGGGTGGCTCGGGAAACGGAATTGCGCGTCGCCCATATGCGTTTGGTTGAAGGGTTTGTTGCCGTCAGTGGCAGTTGCGAGGGAGAAAAGATTGGGTTTGAGTCGCTTTCAGAAATTGCTTTAATTTTATTCGATGCGATCGCGCGCCTGAAAGGAAAAACTCCTCCCCGTCGTCCCCGTTTGGGGTGGCGATCGTCTAAAGTAACGGTGGGACAACCGATTTGCGTATCCGATCGCTGGCCCCAATATCAAAAAGGTCGTCGGGCTGCCAAAGGCGCGATCGCGGACTTGACTCGGGAGTTACAAGAAGCTTTGGAAAAAATGATTTAGTCATTGGTCATTTGTCATTTGTCATTTGTCCCTTCGATGTAATTTTTAATTTTTAATTTTTAATTGAGATCATGAGCGCTTTTGAATACGTCTTGCCCGCAATCCGAGGCATTCAAGCGGATCGAGAATATTACGTGCTGATGTGTCCTCTGCGATTAATTCCCAAACTCTTTCCCGCAGATGAGGAGGTTTTGCCGCCGCAGTTGAGGGCGCAACGCTTGCTGAATAAGTCGCGAATTCCCCAGTTGGCGCGCTATTTGTTGGAAAATCCGGGAAATTATACCTTAAGCGCGATCGCGGCGACGGTGGATGCGGATGTCTCCTTTGAGGCGTTGGGAACTGAGTCGGAAGAGCGCGCCATCGGGCGCTTGCACGTGCCAATGGAGGCGCGCTTTACCATCGCCGACGGACAGCATCGGCGCGCGGCGATCGAGTTGGCGTTGCAAGAAAAGCCGGAGTTGGGGTATGAAAGTGTGGCAGTGGTGTTGTTTGTGGATATCGGTTTGGCGCGATCGCAGCAAATGTTTACCGATCTCAATCGCTATAGCGTTCATCCCCCCAAGTCGCTGAATATTCTCTACGATTTGCGCGATGAGAAGGCTGAAATTGCCCGCGTCCTCGTCGAGCGGGTGACGGTGTTTCGGGGGTTGACGGAGTTGGAACGCGCCACTTGTCCCAAGCGATCGCGCAATTTATTCGCCCTCAGTGGGATTTATAACGGGACTAAGGCGTTGTTGGGCGATGGCGAGGAGGATTTGAATGCACAAATTGAGTTAGCTGTCAAGTATTGGGAGGCGGTGAGTCTGCAAATTCCCGACTGGAAGCGGGTTTTGCAGGGAGAGGTAGAAGCGGCAGAGATGCGCAAGGACTATTTGCACAGCCACGCGATCGCGCTGGTGGGGTTGGGACGAGTGGGTTCGGTTCTTTTGTCGATTTACCCCAAAGAGTGGACGAAGCGGTTAGGAGGGTTGCAAGGGGTGAATTGGGCGCGATCGCATCCCGACTGGGAAGGGCGCGTTATTTTCAACGGGCGCATTACGAAAAGTCAAGCTAGCGAGGGGTTGCTGACGGCGTATCTCAAGCGGGCGTTGGGTTTGCCCATCACTCCCGCCGAAGAGCAGTTGGAACGGGTGCGCGCTTTGGCGGGGTGGGGTTGAGGCAAGCTTACTTTTCGGGCAATTCATTTGCCAATTCTTCTAGAGAGCATTGCAGGATTTTGCACAAGGATAAAGCTTCTTTCGGGGTTAATTTGGGGTTTCTAAACCCATTTTCCCAATTGCTGACGGTTTGCACCGTTATCCCTAGTGACTCTGCCACTTGCCGTTGAGTTAAGCCTGCTCTGTGCCTCAGCCGCGCGATCGCTTCGCCGTACTCCGAACTCATTCTCTCTCCACAAACATAAATTATATAATTTATGTTGACTAAATATAAAACGCTCGTTATATAATAACAGCATAGAGAAAGCAGTTCCACCAACCAAAGCAGAAACTGCCTCTCTAGCCCAAAACCGGTGTTAAGGACATCTTACTATTATGCCGCAAAAGCCCGAACTTCAAAAGTTTCCTGCTATTTCCACTTCTCTTCAAAACTCCGAACATGACAAAAGTCGGGTTAATAGAGAATCTCGAACAGTTCAAAAAGCTCGCCACGACTTCTACGGCTTAGATATTTTTGAGATTGACGATCGAGAATACATTGCCTTCACAGTCGAACAAGCAGAACTTGCAGCCTTGCAACTTGCCAAAGAATGTCTTGACTCAATTGAAACTGAGTTACTTTTAAAGCATTCTTATCTTCCTTCCCAGGCAGCTCCTTTAATTCGCTATTTACAAGAGGGTTGCTGTGAAA
The DNA here is from genome assembly GCA_034189065.1 of Cyanobacteriota bacterium. GTDB lineage: Bacteria > Cyanobacteriota > Cyanobacteriia > Cyanobacteriales > Spirulinaceae > FACHB-1406. The sequence continues at coordinate 16,163 of JAXHVQ010000093.1, read as the reverse complement.
CTGAAATAAAACTTCTCACTTCTATTATTATCGACCTGAATGCGCTGGCTAAAGAAGCCGTTGCTCTTTATGGTTGGTCGCATTTTGTAAAATTGTACGATAGCAATATCGAATTGTCGTGGAACCATTTCCCTACTGAATATGCAGACTTTATTTTAAATAATTTAGGACTGAAACCTACTCAACAAAATCTAGTTTGTTTATACCAGCTAGGCATATGACTAAGTTGAGTTCAATGTAAATGATAAAGCGAAAATTATCAAGATTTTTTTCTACATTGGAGGTCTTCTTAAATCTAATAATATTTTTGCTTGCTGGGGAGGTAATAGAATCATGAAGAAAATTCGCCAAACCATTCCCAATACCATTTTACTCTGTCCGAGCAGTGCGGGATTGTAGCGCAAATAATTCCCAAAACAGCGCGCCGCAGCTATTCCTTTTGCTCGCGACGGAGAACCTTCCACTGCTTTATAGGACAAATATCGATAAAGATTGCTCAAACTTTTTTGTTTCAAAGGTTGAAGTGAAGGGGTGACTCGGAAAAAAACGCGGTTAATAACTTCCCGACATTGAACTTCTTGATTGCGAATATTCGCAGACATTGAATTGTCGGAAATTCGATACAAAACTTGGACGGCAGGTATCGCTACAAAATGAAAATGTTCGGCTAAGCGCAGCCACATATCCCAATCTGCCGCCGTGTTAATTGAGGAGTCAAATCCGCCAACTTTTTCTAAGGCTTGCTTGCGAATGAGAGGATTGGAGCCACTTTCAATAAAGTTATCGACTAATAGTTCTTCGAGAACGTTTCCATTAACAGCTTTATAATTCCCTTTTTTGACGATTTTTCCTGTCTCGTCAATATAATCTGTAAAACTGTAGGCGACGGCTGCTTCCGAAGCGTTTTGCAGCGCTTGGATTTGAGAGTCTAATTTATCGGCAGTCCAGAGATCGTCAGCATCTAAAAATGCGACGAATTCTCCTTTTGCGCGTGCAATTCCTCGGTTTCGGCTTTCCGCTAAACCCGCATTGGCATAAGAAAAGACTTGCAATCGAGGGTCGCTAATATTTTCGAGAATCTCTAAGGTTGTATCTTGGGAACCATCGTTAATTGCAATAATTTCAAAATCTTCAAAACTTTGTTGAAGAACTGAATTTATTGTTTCTTGAATGGTTTTTTCTCCGTTATAAATAGGAATGACAACCGAGAGCGTTACCATAGTCGCGAGCTGACGAAAGTCCAATCGGAGAGGATTTACGGATACAGGGAAAATTAACAAAAATAGGAGAATTTGTCAAGGGAAGTTAGACGGCATTACAGCGAAGGCGAATCCCGCAGGTGTAAGGGGATAGGAAGATCGTTGTTGCGCGATCGCGAAAAAAAGGGCAAAATAGGCGAAAGCGTCAAGATCGGTCGATTGACAGCCTTCGCGCGCCATCGCAGTCATCGCTACGAAACCGCCCGAGTGACGAGAAGAAAAATCACCAAACGTTAACTTCCCTCACATATCGACAAAAACTTAAAACGCTTATGCCCCTAATCTCAGTAATTATATCAGTTTACAACGGCGAAAACACGATTCGAGAAACCATCGAATCGATTTTGAACCAAACTTTTCGGGATTTTGAACTGATTATCATTAACGATGGTTCGACCGATTCTACACTCGATATTATTAGTAGCATACTCGATTCTCGAATTCAGGTATTTTCCTATGCTAATGCCGGGTTAAATGTCAGTCGCAACCGAGGAATTTCTCGCGCTAACGGCGAATATATTTCTTTGATCGATGCGGACGATCTTTGGACGGTCGATAAATTAGAATTACAGTTCAAAGCCTTACAGGAAAATCCCGATGCAGCAGTCGCTTATAGCTGGACGGATTACATTGATGAAAATGGTCAATTTTTGCGATCGGGTCCTCACCACAGTTTTACCGGCGATGTATTCGTGCAATTATTATTAGCAGATTTTGTGGGAAGCGGCTCAAATCCTTTGATTCGCAAACAAGCCTTTGCAGAAGTTGGAGATTTTGATTCGTCTATTAAAGGGTGTCAAGATTTAGATATGTGGGTGCGTTTGGCGAGACGCTATCCTTTTGTTGTCGTTCCTTCAGTCCAAATTTTATACCGCCAGTATGCCACCTCTTGGTCTGCCAATTCGAGACGACAAGAAGCCGGTTTTTTGCGCCTTCTTGAAAAAGCGCTTGCCGACGCGCCGGAGTCGGTTAAGAAGTTAAAAAATGATATGATTGGCAATCGGTATAAATCCCTAATTATTGATGCGCTGTCAAAAGCAGAAGGCCGCGATCGCGCTTTACTCGCAGCACAGTATTTAGGGAGCGCTATCCGACACGACCCGCGTTTATTGCGATCGCGCATTCTCCCCACTTTATTATTTGTGATTGGGACGCGATTGGTTCTCCCTCCCCAACAAGCAAAACTATTTTTAAACCGCTATAAAAACTTTTCAAATATTTACGGAATATTTGGTTATACTCGCTGGAGCGTATAGAAAAATAGGAGACTTATGATTTTAGACGAAGTACAGCAAACTCAAGAAACGGGATACTGTTTTCCCTACCATCATATCCCAGATTACAAAAAAGGATTTACCCAATGTTACAACTTCCCGTGGGGAATTAATTATGCAGCAACGTTGGAATTTTTAGGCGATCGCTTGAAACAAGAAACTTTCAACTCCCTAATTGATGTGGGTTGTGGGGATGGTAGAATCGCTAAGGAAATGAGAACTCGCTTTAAAAACAAAGTCGTCGAAGGCGTTGACTATTCGCCCAGAAGTATTAAAATGGCGAGAGCCTTTGACGAAGAAGGGACTTATCACAACCTCAATATTATTGAAGATTCTCTGAACCGACGCTACGATCTCGCTCTTTTAATCGAAGTCTTTGAACATATCCCGCCCGACTTAGGCGATCGCTTTCTCCAAGCTGTTGCCAATTTACTCGAAGATAACGGCACTCTTATTTTAACCGTCCCTCACAGCAACGTTCCCACCGAACCCAAACATTACCGCCATTTCTCAGTTCAAACCCTGTCTCGCTGTTTAGAGCCTTATTTTGAAATTGTCGAAACACTACCTTTCGAGAAAATAGACTGGCGGAAAAAGGGGATCGACCTTATTTTAACCAATAAACTGTTCATTCTGAACAGCGGAAAGCTCAAAAATGCCCTTTACCGCTACTATAAAAAGCATCTCTTTTATGTCAAAGGAGAAAATTCGTGCAAGCGTATTTATATAAAAGCGAAAGTCAAACGTTAAACCCCTTTATTATTAATGCCAAATCTGATTCAAAAAATTGCCAAAAAAGGACTCAACTTTTCTGCCAAAGGCGCGAAACGCGGTCCTCACATCACGCGCTATTTCCTATACAAACGCTTAGGCGAAATTCTCAATACGGGAACGCGCAGTGGTAAAATCTTATCCATTAGTCATTCCGATCGCCTATGTCGATTCTTTGACCTCAAACAATCTGAAGTCGTCGAAGCAAACTATCCCGACTACAATATTTTGTCGCTTCCCTTTGGCGAAGGAGAGTTTGATTATATCCTTAGCGATCAAGTTTTAGAGCACGTTGAAGGCAACCCCCAAGCCGCAATTGACGAAACACTGCGCATCCTGAAACCCGGTGGAATCGCCGTTCACACCACTTGTTTTATTTATCCCGTTCATAGCTACCCAGGCGATTTTTGGCGCTACACTCCAGATGCGTTAAAGTTACTTTGCCAAAACTTTAATAAAATTATTGACGTAGGAGGATGGGGAAATCGATACGTTTGGCTAATGGATGGGTTGGGTTTACTTTACGAAGGTATTCCTGAACGTCCTCAACACCCGCTTCACAAACTAGCGACGCTCAACGAACCCCAATGGCCCGTTGTGACTTGGATTGTTGCTCAAAAATAATTGAGATGTAGTGTTTTGATTTGGGTGGTAAAACCTTGACGGAAGAATTAAGAATAGAAGAATTAAAGAAGCTTTGAGAAGTTACTAAAAGTAGGAAATATTCTTACACTGTTTATATTTCATTGGTCAACGCTATATCGCCAATGCCGTGTTGTTAGCAAAATTAAAGCTCGTGTAAAGTCATTCGCTTTTCTTTTTAAAGATTCGATAAAGCACTTTACTTTATCGGCGAAACTCCGTTAAAACCAGTAAGTAAAGGCAGCGGTGTCATCGTTCTCAATCAAAATATCGTATCCATGTATTCCCCCAGTCATCAAATCAGTGCAATTTCAATTCAGACCCGTACCAAACCCCGTTATTGGACTCAAATCCTCCCGAGCGCGATCGCGTCGGTAGCGGTTGTTTTAATAGCAAACGTCTCCCACGCTTTTTCTCTAACTCGTCCTCAAATCGATTTATTCGTCTTAGCAGGACAATCCAATATGGTAGGTTTTGGCTCTAATTTAGCCGACTTACCTCCTGCCCTACAAGGGGAACAGGAAGACGTTTTATGGTACGATAAAAGCAACGAATGGATGACTTTATCGGCTCCGACCGAACCGCTACCTTTTAGTAATGCCAAATTTCCAAGCAGTCCGGCGATCGCGGCCGGTTTGGGATTTGGCCCGGAAATTTCCTTGGGAAAGCGCTTACAACAAGAGTTAAACCAACCCGTTGCCTTGGTGAAATATGCCAGTAACGGTGCAAATTTAACCCAAGATTGGCAAGAGACAGGCTTATTTTATCAACCCTTAATCGAGCGCGTCGGGAATGCGATCGCCGATTTATCCGCCCGGGGATACGACGTACAAGTCTCCGGCTTTTTTTGGCTGCAAGGAGAGTCGGATACGCGCAATTTAAGTTGGGCTCAAAGTTATCAAAGCAATCTCGAAGATTTTATCGCTCGAGTTCGTTCGGATTTAGATCGAGACGATCTCCCGTTTATTTTAGGACTAATTCCCTTAACCAGCGACCAACTCACCAATCGCGGGACTTTTCCCTACGCCGATATCGTGCGTTCTGCGCAATTGGAAGTAGCGCGATCGCATGATAATGTGACGGCAGTAGAAACCTTAGACTTGCCCAGAGCAAACGATAACCTGCATCTCAACTCCCAAGGATTAATTTTAGCAGGCGATCGCATGGCGGCAGCTTATGTTGACATTCCCGAACCCTCATTTTCGGTATTGTTCGTTGTGGGTGGTTTTGTACTTATGGGGATGAAACGAAAGAAATAAACAAACCCATTTAATAAGTTACGTAGAAATGTGAATTAAGTCGAACCGTTACGATCTAAGGCAGAAGGCAGAAGGCAGAAGGCAGAAGGCAGAGGAGATTGGGTTTTAACGGAAAACCTTGGTTTCGGTATCTATTCCACATTAGGCGTAAGTTAATAACAATGGCGCTTCGCAGTAGAATGAAAGATAATCGCAATTAGCGGCTTGAAAGTAGCTCAACTGTACCCACAGGAGGCGAAGAAATGACTTTAACTGCGAGAGATTTGGAGAAAGTTCAGCGCCAACTTGAGGACGACTATCGAATCGAACTCATTGATGGGGAAATTGTAGTCATGAGTCTATCTGACTACGAATCTGATGAAGTTGCCTGCGAGTTTGGCGCTCAGCTTTGCAATTGGACGAAGCCTCGGAAATTGGAACGGGTAAAATAGTTAAGACCCTACTCAACCAATACTGCCTTTCGTAAGTACAAATCGTCACAAAATAAGCGCCCGGTTGTCTGTAATCGTGTTCGGGTAAACGAATCGAACGGTAGACCGTAGGGGCACGGCATTACCGACCATTGTACTCCACAACTCAAATCGCCCAAATTGCCGTGCCCCGATCGCCAAAAACGCCCAAATCCCCAAAAACACCGTACCGCGATCGCCAAAAAAGCCCAAATTCCCCATTGACAACCAGCCAATAAAGTGAATTGTCATCGCCAACCCCACCTCGAGTAGTACGGCTGACCTCACTGCGGAAATTTATCCTGAATCATTACAGTTGAGTAAGAAAGTAAAAAAAGTGTCATAACACGCAATCCCCCTACTCTCTACTCTCTGGTCTAAACTATGTTTGAACATTTCCTAGATGTTGCTATTAAAGCAGTAATGATTGCTCAGGAAGAAGCCCGACGCACGGGCCATAACCTGGTCGGCACCGAACAATTACTATTGGGGTTGATTGCAGAAGGAACTGGCATCGCCGCACAAGTTCTCAAAGAGCAAAACCTAACACCCGAAACCGCACGCGCAGCCGTTGACGAACTCATCGGACGGGGACCGGGTTACGTTCCGCCCCATCTTCCCTTCACGCCCAAGGCAAAAGCAACCTTTGAAAACGCCTCAGCCGTTGCGCGCCAACTGGGAAATCCCGCAATCAGCACCGAACACCTTCTCCTCGCAATCTTACAAGAAACGGACACCGCCGCCATTAAAGTTCTCGAACAGTTGGGAGTCGATCCCGAAGAACTGCGTCGGGCAACCCTTCGTAAAATCGAAGAGACGACCACTGTGATTCCCGCCAATGCTCCTCAAATGGGTTCGGCCCAGTTTGGAGAATCCGCCAGCGCGCAGCCCCAACTCGAACAATTCAGCACCAATCTTACCCAACTCGCCGCAGCCGGTCAACTGGATCCGGTAGTGGGACGCGATCGCGAAATCGAACGCGCTATCCAAATTCTCGGCCGCCGCACCAAAAATAACCCCGTTTTAGTCGGAGAACCGGGTGTCGGCAAAACCGCGATCGCGGCCGGTATCGCCCAACGCATCGTCAATGGCGATATTCCCCAACTTCTCAAAGACCGACAAGTGGTCAGCCTCGACTTAGGGGCATTGATTGCGGGAACGCGCTTTAGAGGCGAATTTGAAGAACGTCTCACCTCCATCATCGAAGAAGTCAAAACCTCCAACACCACCATCCTCTTCATCGACGAAATCCATACCCTCATTGGCGCGGGGGCGATGCAAGGGGCAATGGATGCCGCCAACCTCCTCAAACCCGCCCTCGCACGCGGCGAACTGCAATGTGTCGGCGCAACCACCCTCGACGAGTATCGCCATATCGAAGAAGATGCCGCCCTCGAACGTCGCTTCCAAAAAGTTGCAGTGGGCGAACCTTCTGTCGAGGATACCATCGAGATTTTGCGCGGCTTGCGTCCCAACTATGGGGAATTCCACAAGGTGGAAATTACCGATAGCGCCCTCAAAGCTGCCGCAACGCTGAGCGATCGCTACATCAGCGATCGCTTCCTCCCCGATAAAGCCATTGACCTCATTGACGAAGCCGGTTCTCGCGTTCATTTGCAACACTCCAACGCGCGCAAAGCGATGGCGCGAGAAACCGAAGAGTTAACCCCCATCAACCCTCCCGTCGTCGATGAAGAAGACATCGCGCAAATCGTCGCCGCTTGGACGGGAATTCCGGTCAATCAACTCACCGAAGCTGAGTCGGAAATGCTGTTGCATCTTGAAGCGCATTTGCACGAGCGCGTCATCGGTCAAAACGAAGCTGTCAGCGCAGCAGCGCGCGCCCTACGTCGCGCTAGCGCGGGCATGAAGAGTCCCGACCGACCGATCGCCAGTTTCATTTTCTCCGGTCCGACGGGCGTGGGCAAAACCGAATTGGCAAAAGCCTTAGCTGCCTCGATTTTCGGCTCCGAAGACGCGATAATTCGCCTTGATATGTCCGAGTTGATGGAAGCGCATACCGTTTCCAAACTCATCGGTTCGCCTCCCGGATACGTGGGACACGACGAAGGGGGACAGTTGACCGAAGCAGTACGGCGCAAACCCTATTCAGTCGTCCTGTTTGACGAAATCGAAAAGGCTCATCCCGATGTCTTTAATTTATTGTTGCAACTGCTCGATGACGGTCGCCTGACCGATGCCAAAGGTCGCACGGTAGACTTTAAGAATACCTTGATTATCATGACCTCGAACCTGGGATCGAAGGCGATTGAGAAAGGGGGAAGCGGTTTGGGATTTGAGTTTGCAAATAATTTAGGAGAAGCGCAATTCGAGCAAACGCGATCGCGCGTTACCGACGAACTCAAAGCCTTCTTCCGACCGGAGTTTCTCAACCGTCTCGACGAGATTATTGTCTTCCGTCAGTTGCAAAAAGAAGAAGTCAAGGACATTGCAGAGATTTTACTGCAAGAGGTGCGCGATCGCCTTTTCGACCTGCGCGGCATTAACATTGAGGCGAGCGATCGCTTCAAGGAATACGCTGTCGATGTGGGCTATCATCCCAGTTATGGCGCTCGTCCGTTACGCCGCGCATTGATGAGACTGCTCGAAGATAACCTTGCCGAAGCGATTCTCGCCGGAGAGATTCAAGACGGCGAAACTGCTTGGGTCGATCTCGACGACGATGGGCGCGTAACCATTGTACCGGCGAAGAAGCGAGAATTAACTTTGCAAGCGATCGGTTAGGTTTTTTCCCAGAGCGTGAGATAATTTCAGGCACAAAGAGTTTTTTCCTCTTTGTGCTTTTTGCGACAGAAATATCGATTTGATTTATGTCATATGATTCGCTATATAGCGTTTCCAAATGAAATATAAACAGTAGAAGAGTCTTATGAATTTTGAGCAACTCCTCAAAGCCTCTTGAATTCTTCTATTCTTCTATTCTGAATTCTTCCATTCTTCCAAAGCTAGAATTTTACAACTCAAATAGAAACACTACATAGCATTTCTAAATGAAACGCAAACAGCGACCGGATACCACCAACTTTGAAGAACTCCTCGCTTGCCCCTCAAATTCTTCCATTCTGTATTCTGTATTCTTCTATTCTCCCATTCTTCCAAAGCTAGAATCTTACAACCCAAATCAAAATGCTATATTTGTTGACTTTTGACTTCTTTCTCGCCTAAAGTTCCTGGAATTTGTAGAGCCAAAGTCACCGTTCGCGCTGCCATAAATAATGACATGGCTGCCCACAAAATTTGAGTTTCTTCCAGTTGCCAGCTTGCGATCGCTAAAGGTGCAAAGCCGACGACGGCTGCTATTAGCATACTATTGCGCAGCGTTGAACCTTCAGCTAAACCGATAAAGTAACCATCCAAAATAAACGCAAGGGAACCAAAACCGAGAACGGGGAGTAACCAAATGATATATCGAACGGCGCGTTCGACCACTTCCAAATGGTTGGTTAGCAGTCCTAGCAAGGTTTGAGGAAATAGGACAAATACAACCGCAAAAGTCAGTCCGAGAACCAAGCTAATTCCGCTAGCCAGTTTTAATAATGGGATTAATTTTTCGCGCATTTTGGCACCGATGAAACTTCCAGCTAGACTTTCCGTTGCAAAGGCTAATCCGTCGATAAAATAAGCGGCGAGAATTACAATTTGTAAGAGAATGCTGTTGGTTGCAAGAATAACAGTTCCGAAAGAAGCGCTGAGGTCAGTAAAAAAGGCATAAACAGAAAGAAAAACTAAACTGCGAATCCAAAGGTTGCCGTTGAGCTTGAATATTGCTCGAAACGCATCTAAATCAAAGATGCGATCGCGAATGGCTCTCCATTGATTTAAAGAGAGATCGAATGCTATAAAAATGAGTCCTGCTAGCAAACTGAGGTACTGGCTCGCTGCCGTCGCAATCCCCGCCCCCGCACTATCCCAGCCCCAACGAACAATCAAGAAATAATCTAAAATAACGTTCGCGCCACTGGCGATAAATGAGAGAATTAAAACTCTAAAACTTTGTTCGCGACCGAGAAACCAGCCAATGAGAACAAAATTAAGCAAGGTTGGGAGTGCATCCCAAATTCTGGTATTATAGTAAGCCCGTCCGGAAAGTTGGACTTCGGGAGTCGCACTGAGAAGCGAAAAGCCAACTTCCCGTAAAGGGTATTGAAAGAGTAAAATAAGCGAGCCTAACACGAGGGCAATTAAACCATTTCGGATCGCAATTAAAAAAACAGTATCGCTATCGGAAATCGCTTCAGCTTGAGCGGTTGGCCCTGTGGTTCCCATGCGAAGAAAGTTTAAAGGGCGGTAGATATAGTTAAACAAAATTGTCGCTAGAGCAACACCTGCTAAGTGACGAATTTCGGTTAAATGCCCGAGAAATGCCGTATCCACTAAACCCGCTAGGGGAACCATTAAATTTGAGAGGATATTAACAATCGCCAACCGCGAAAAGCGCGATCGCAAGTTTTCGGTTTCGTTCTCTTTGGCATTCATGGCGTACTGGCACAATCCTCGAATATCTCTCCGGTATAAACCAAAGAAGGACGAATTAAAATATTATTTTGTTTTTGCTCTATGATGTGGGCTGCCCAACCCAACATTCGGCTGAGTCCTGCTGTAATCGTAATGGTATCTGCGGGAATTTCCAATAAAAAATAGACAATACTTAAGTAGAAATCCACATTGACATTGACACCCAGCCTTTGATAGGGAGCCATTGCTCCTTCAACAGCTTCGGCTTTTGTAAATAAATCGCTCCCTTTCATTTGTGCCAAACGCTGGGCATAGACTTTAAGATGAGAAGCGCGAGGATCGACTTTTTTATAAATTCGATGCCCGAAACCACTAATGCGTTTCCCACGCTTTCGTCGCTGTTTGAGCTGAGCAAAAATGTCAGAACTATAGTCTATTTCTTCCAACATTTCAACCACTTCTCCCATTGCCCCGCCGTGTAACGAACCGCCTAAACTTGCTAAAGCGGCTGTCATTGAAGCATAAAAGTCTGCCCCCGTACTGGTCGTGACGCGGGCAGTAAACGTTGAGGCATTAGAACCGTGTTCTGCCAAAAGAATGAAGCTTTTATCGATAATTTTAATTTCTTCGGGGGAGGGTTTAACGCCAGTCAGTCGGTACAAAAAATTAGCCGCATGGGGTAGAGTTGGATCGGGAGGAGGGGAATTTTTACCGTTGCGGAGGGCGTGATGAGTTGTAATGGTACTAGCAGCGACAGAAAGTGCATAGAGAGAACGCGCGATCGCAATTTCTGGGGAGTCTTCCGAGTTGAGGGCTTGAGGCGAATAAGCGACAAGTGCGGACATTACCGTTCTCAGCACCACAAGAGGATGAGAATTTTTGAGACGCTCGATCAGGTCTATAATCTCGTCAGGAAGGGCTTGATACTCGAGCAGTTGTTGTTTGAGTTTTTCGCATTCCTCGGTCGTCGGAAATCGACCGTAGAGCAATAAATAGATTGTTTGTTCGTAGCTTGTTTGGGCTACACAACTGATAGGATAACCCCGATAAAGAAGTCCTAATTCGTCAGTTCTTAAATCTGAGATATCAGTTTTGTCAATATATACGTCTTTCAGTCCGCGATGGAGTTCAACGTTACTTTTATCTGGATGGGGCATGAAATTAGGAGGCAGGAGGCTGAATGCTTGCTAATGACAAAGGACAAAGAACAAATGACAAATTACAAATTACAAATTACACTTCCGCCGATCCCCGATAAATGCGATCGGCTTGTTCGGGGGACAACCAACTGGCGGGATGTCCCGGACTGGGGGGGAGCAAATCTTCGGGTTCTACCGGTTGCAAGGGACTCGAAGGGGTAATGTAACCATGACGCACGGGGTCGTAGGCGTAGACTGCACCGGTATCGATATGATAAACCCAGGCATGAAGCGAGAGTTTACCTTGACGAATGCCGGAGTGAATGACGGGATAGGTGCGCAAGTTTTCAATTTGAGTGAGAACGTTCTCGGCGATGGTGATGTCGAGAAGCTGTTCCCCCTCTATTGTTGAATAGTTTTCTTTAACTAAACGTCGCGTGGCTTCAGCTTGCTTTAACCAATCGTATACCAAGGGCATTTTCTCTCGGAGTTCGTCTAATTTAAGCAGTCCTTTCATCGCACCGCAGTTAGAATGACCGCAGACGATGATTTGTTCGATGCCCAACGCTTGGATGGCATATTCCAGGGCTGCACCTTCGCCGCCATTGGTTGCGCCGTAGGGAGGAATCATGTTTCCGGCATTGCGGATGACGAAAAGTTCGCCCACTTGGGCATTGGTAATGAGGTTGGGGTCTACTCGGGAGTCAGAACAGGTAATGAAGAGACCTCGCGGTTTCTGTCCGTGGGCAAGTTGTCCAAAAAGGTCTTGGTGGCTGCTGAAGTAACTGGTTTGAAATTCGCGCAGACCTTTAATGAGCTTTTCCATAGAGGGATGGAATGCGTGGGAGGGCTAAGAGTTCTGTAGGTCATCCTACTACGGAATTGGTAGCAAATATTCTCAAGATTTTGTAGAACTTGTGGAAGACGAAAAATAATCGGTTTCGGCGCGCGAGTTCGCGTCAACAGGGCAAATTTGAATTGACAAAGGCTACGGCATTACCGCAATTTCTCCTCGAACGCAAAGCTGACCCGGAAGAATATCCAACCCTTTTATGACCACATCCGAGCCCAAATCGATCTTCAACTCCTCGAGAAAAAGTGAAGGGATAATGGTCGAAGCATCGAGTCGAACCTCGTACAGACGGAGAAGATTGTAACCAACCCGTTCTAATTGAGCTTGCAAACGAATGGGCTTGGGAGTTTGGGCGAGTTTTGTTACAATGCCCTCGATAGCGATTTGACCTTGTTGGAGAGTGGCTTCGCGCCAAACAATGTGACAATCTCGTAGTGTTTTTTGTAGCATTTGCGGCTGTAGAGTCTCGCTCTGACCTGCTACAATCGGGCCTAAAAGATGTTCTGCGATCGCGCCTTCTAATAAAGAAGAACTCAGGGATGCTTGGAGATCGGCTTGATTCAGGAGTGCCTCTCCCACCACCGTCACCGTTTCCAACAAGCGTAGGGGTTGACCTTTGAGAACTTGAGGCAGGTTAATAGCAATATTATGACCGGCGACCTGAAGTTGAGACAAGTGCAATCCTCGATAGACGGCGCGATGGGCAGCGAGAGAAACTTGGGGAATAGAGCCTCCTAGAATTTGTCGATTGCCTCCCGAAACCGAAATGTGGAGGTCTTCTACGCTATCAAGTTGCGATCGCAACCACAACCCGATGGCAGGAGCCAAAATTTTGCCAATCAGTTTATCGGGATGTTTACTCTTCATTAACGTTTTGAGGAGATAATTTTTGGGAGGAAATGTTCGGGATGACGAACTCCAAAGACGAACGGTCTTCTTGTAAGATTTGTACATAGTTTATCGAAGGGGTGCAGTTTTGTCCTCATTTCTCAGTTGCTTCCTCTAGCTCAAGGGTCGATTAATTTATGAAGGAAAGGGTTCAAAAAATCCTCGCTCGCTGGGGAATTGCTTCGCGGCGAGAGGCAGAGAGATTAATCGTTGCCGGTCGCGTTCGCCTCAACGGTCGGCTCGCGACGTTAGGACAAAAGGCCGATCCCCAAGTCGATCGCCTAGAAATAGACGGTCGAACGCTGCGGGTCAAGGATCGTCCCGAGGGGGTCTATTTGTTGCTCCACAAGCCCTTGGGCGTGGTTTCAACCTGTCGCGATCCCCAAGGGCGGAAAACCGTAATCGACCTCCTCGCGCCGGAACTGCGCTCTGGATATGGCATTCACCCCGTCGGACGCTTGGATGCCGACTCGAGCGGCGCGCTCTTGTTGACCAACGATGGGGCTTGGACCCAAGGGATCGCTCACCCCCGATCGCATCTCCCCAAAACCTACCAGGTTTGGGTTGCCGGACAGCCCTCGGAGGCGGTTTTGCAAACTTGGCGACAAGGCATCGACCTGTTAGGCAAACCCACATTGCCCGCCCGAGTCGAAGTTTTGACGGCGCGCCGCGATCGCGCTCTTCTCCAAGTCATCCTTTGCGAAGGACGCAACCGCCAAATTCGCTTGGTGGCCCGGGAACTTGGCTTGGAAGTTCTACGACTTCATCGCAGCGCCATCGGTTCGCTCCAACTCCAACCGCCGCGCCAACCGATGTTGCCGCGAGGAGCAGTTCGCCATTTAACCCCCGGTGAAATCAACGAGTTTAAACTTGCTGCGTTAACCTAAATTCCAAAATCGCTCACACACGCTCGAGGAAACCCCTAGATATGACACAACCCACCCGTTTTCGACCCGACCAAGTGGAAAAAATTCAGCAATTAGGCTCTTACCTCAGACAAAAACGGGAAGCGCGATCGCTCTCCATCGAAAGGGTATCGGCGAAAACCTGTATTTCCTCGCGCCTGCTCGAGGCGATTGAGGGCGCTGAGGTGGAGTCTCTGCCGCAGTCGGTGTATCTCAAGGGTTTACTCAAGCGCTATGCCGACGCGCTGGAATTAAACGGGTCGGAGGTCGCAGAACAGTTACCCCCGGGAGACGTTCTCCAGGGATTAACCCCCTCCTGGGAGCAGATTTCCTACTCGAAACCCCGCTCTCTCCCCCTTTACTTTAGCTACGTATTTGTTTTGGCAAGTGCTATTAGTGGGTTGTCCTATTGGTTTCAGCGCAATACGGCTGAAATGCCTCAAATTAGCGATCGCCAACCCCAAGACAACCGCGTCGTCTACGAAGACTCTGTGCGCGTCGAAAAACGGGCAACTCCAACTCCACCCGAACGCTCTCAACCGGTTGCCTCTATTTCCGCAACGCAGCGCAGCGCAGAGGCCAAACCCGTCGTGGTGGATGTTACCCTCAAAGACGAATGTTGGTTGCAAGTTGTGGCTGACGGAAAAACTCAGTTTGAGGGGATTTTGAAAAAAGGGGAGAAGCGAACCTGGGATGCTCGAGAAGAATTAGTGATTCGGGCGGGGAATGCAGGTGGCGTAGCGATCGCCTTTAATAACGAGCAAGCCAAGCCTTTGGGAGCGCCTGGAGAGGTGGAAACTGTGACCTATCAAGCTCCTCCTCTTTCGAGAGAGCCCCAGGGAGGATGAGCGTTGGGTCGCGAATCCGGGAAAGCGATCGCCTCGAAGTGCGACGTTTCCAACTCGGTATACCGCTCCACATCCCATTAATTAGGGCTTGCTGTACAAAGCGGCAAACCCTATTAATCAATGCGCGAAGCGGTATATCAGGGTTGCTTAAATCTTCGCTCTTCGGCGGGAAAAATTCATTTCTGTTCTTGCACCGCGATCGCCCCAAATGTACTATCTTTCCCTGCTCCCTCTGCTCCCCCTGCTCCCTCTGCTCCCTCTGCTCCCCCTGCTTTCCCTGCTCCCCCTGCTTCCCCTGCTCCCCCTGCTCATCACAACACGACATTCAGCCAACCCTAATTACGATCTCCTGGGAGGCAACCCTATGGGAAGATGTGACTTTTCATGCAGTTGGGTGATGAAAGCGGAACATTTCTTGTAAAATGCCAGAGAAACCCTTCTGTATCAAAAGCGCGCGCGAGGGGTCGGCGCGATCGCAAACCCTCAGTTGAAAACCCGCAAACCATCCATGTCTGAATCAATTGCCAGTCAAGAACGCAGAACGCAAGCTTTCGTGGGGGACTCTGACCCCATTAAACCTTGGTCGGTGGAACAGGATGCCGACGCATTGATGGACGACCTATTTTCCGATTTTGAACGGCTGTTGGAGGGAGAAATGTCCCTGCCCGGGGAAACCGTTCGACCCGAACCCGCACCCATGCCCGCTTTGACTATACCCTCAATGACCGGTTCCCTATCGCCACCGACCGAAGAGGCGATCGCAACTGAGGCCCAAACAGATGCGCTGCTTTCGGTAACGCAACCGGACGCGGCCCCCCTTGCGCCTCAGTCTCCTCCGTCCAAAACCTCTCCCTCGAAGGGGCAAAAATCGAACCTGCACTGGGACAAGCTACTCTTGGCTTTTGCGGGTACGGCCTTACTGGGAGTCTTGGCTTGGCTGGCTCTCCAAGAAAAGCTGAAGCTCCAGCAATGGTGGGAACAACTGATAACTCAGGTGAGGGGACAGCCAGTCACTCTCTTGGAAGCGACAAGCGTATCTGCCTCAGATGCTCAGTTTATGACCTATATGTCGCGCTCTCTCGACCTCATCGAACGCAAAGTTGCCAACTCGCCTCCGCAGAATCCCAATTCCGGTCAGTCTGCTTTACCCCCCGCGCCAGGAACGAGTTCCGCCGCCGGTACGGTTCCTCAAGTGATTTATAATATCTATCAGCCCGCCCCCGGACTGGCAAACGGTCTCCTTCCCGCCCCATCGCCTGCGGCCCCCCGCGCTGAGTCTCAGCCCGCGCCCCCCAAACCTCCCGCACCCGCACCCGAACCTGAAACTCGCTCCAGCGCGCCCCCAGCCCCCGCTCCTTCAGCCCCTACACGCCCCCAAGCCGCCGCTCCCGCTCCACCCC
>JAXHVQ010000092.1:0-24094 GCA_034189065.1 Cyanobacteriota bacterium | reverse complement strand
TTAGGAGAATCTATCCTTGCTTTACTATTAATAGGTCCATTTTTACTCCAGGGAGTGAAACGGCAGTTACATAAATAGGGTTTGCTGAATATGTGTTGTGATGAGCAGGGGGAGCAGGGGATGCAGGGGAGCAGGGGGAGCAGAGGGAGCAGGGGGAGCAGGGGGAGCAGAGGGAGCAGGGGGGAATTGTATTTAATTTTTAATTTTTAAGCAACCCTAATACACCGCGATCGCATTGATTAATCGGGTTTGCCGCTTTGTGCAGCAAGCCCTAAATAACTTGGCAAAATTTATTTGTGCTAAGGATTTGACTAGGTATGCGCGAGTAAAAAAGCGACGCTAGATAGACCCCCCGCCGCCATTAATCCCCACTTTAATCTATCAAAGCGATGGCCGAGCGCGACGAGCAATAAAAAGTAAACATCAATATATTGGCGCGGATAATTTAAGAAGTATCCGAGCATTGTCATCTTACTCGATACAAATAAAACGCCGTAGAGCAGCGTTGCGAAAAAGATAATTCGATTACCTTTAATAAAATACGCTGAAATGACTAAATTCGCCGCAAAAATGCCCAGTAAGAGAAAGAAAGAATATGCTTCAAAAATAGTTTTGCCCGATAATTCCCCCATTGCCAAACCGAGCAACTTTTGACCTATACCGACAAAAGGATAGCTAAAATTTTCAGTTACTCCCAAAAAGCCTTGAGATTTTAGCCTCACCAATACATAAATATGCCAAAACACCGCCGGAATAAAAGCAGCCACTAAATACGGAAGTTGTTTCCAGTTGCGCTCCCGAATACTGGTTAAAATCAAAGCGACTCCCAACATAACAGAAATTTCTTTTGTTAAAAATGCGGCTGATAATGCGGCACTGACGTATAACTTCTTCTGTCTTTTGTAATAAAAAATTGCGACTAACCCTAACAGGCTATTCAATAAATCGGCTGTAGAAAGTGCAAAAACAATCCATACGCCCGGAATACACAACGCCCAAAGAGACTGATAGGCCGAACGATGGGAGTGCTTGAGAATTTGACAAATGACTCCAACTAAGAGAATAATAACTAAAACGTTAATGCCCACCATTGCGTAGGGAATCAGTTGAGGATTGCCAAATCCCAGAATATAACCGAGCAAAGGATAAAGAATTCTTCTGTATCTTAACCTCGGGCTGTCAAGGGTTGACAAGGTGTCGGAATCGTGCAAAAAAGGGTCAAAGGCAATACTGAGAAATTGTTGACCGTCAAAGCCCAATTCCCCGCGAAAAATCAAGGCTTTTTGGAGGTCGAGGCGATCGGAAAAGGGGAGAACGTCGCCGATTCTAAAAAAACCGTAAATATTACCGCTAAATTTAAAACAATAAAGGTAAACAAAAACACAAAAAACAACGATCGCGGCTGCGCCTATCGGATTTTTTACAACCCGAGCAAGCTTTTGACGAACCGAAATTGCCCCATTGACAGCCATTGAAAATATCCTAAAAGAATGAGCGAAGCCTTAGAGAAGTTACAGGAATTGGGTCGCAAAAGCAAGTTTTTTTTGCCGCAAAGGTGGAGAAAATCTCTCTTAATTTATGCGATCGCAGCCTGGATTCCGTTCTTGTTCGTCTGTAGCAGTTTGAAACACGCGCTGTTTCAATCGACCACCTTCGATCTAGGTATTTTCGACCAAGCGCTTTACTTAATCGCTCGCGGCGAACCGGCAGTTTCCTCTCTCCTGGGCTTCCACATCTTAGGCGATCACGCGGCTTTTATTTTATATCCTCTCGCCCTTTTATACAAAATTTATCCTGCCGTTCATTGGTTGTTTGCCTTGCAAGCGATCGCGCTTTCGTTGGGGATCGTATTAGTCTATTGCTTGGCAGTGGAAGCAGGTTTAAGCCGTCGCCGCGCCTTCGCAGTCGCGATCGCATACCTCCTCTATCCCCTCATTTTCAACATCAACCTGTTCGACTTCCACCCCGATGTCTTCCTCCCCGCAGGACTGCTAGCGGCAGTTTGGATGGCGCGACGCGATCGCCTCGGGGGATTCGTTGTCGCGATCGCGCTGGTATTAAGCTGTAAGGCAGTTTTTTCCCTCACCGTCGCGGCGATGGGGGTTTGGCTGCTTTTTGACCTAAAACAGCGAAAGTATGGCGCAATCGCCCTACTAGCGGGGGGAGCATGGTTTTTCATCGCCACCCAAATCGTCATTCCCACCTTGGGCGGCGAAACAGCCAGTTTGGGGAGACACCTGTGGCGTTACGCCTATTTAGGAGACTCCTTTTCCACAATTTTCCGCAACTTCCTCCTTCGTCCCCAACTCGTCGGAAGTAAAGTTTTCTCCCTCGACACCTTCCGCTATATTTGTCTAGTCATATTTCCCGTTGTCTGGGGACTATCGCCGCGCCATCTCATGCCATTAATGGGTGCCGTCCCCGCATTCATGTTAAATATTCTCGCCAACGATCCCCTGCAACGGGACTTAGTTTATCAATATTCCCTGCCCATTCTCCCCTTCCTCTTCCTGTGCGTCATTTCCACCCTGGCGGCGGGGAGGGGGTGGCGCATTCAGCCTCGGACGGCGATATTGTGGAGCGCGATCGCCTTTTTCGCCTTTGCCAAACACTACTACTTTATTCGATACGCCATGCGTCTCGATACGTGGACGGCGACGCGGGAAGCGATGGCGCTAATTCAACCCGACGCGCGCGTTCTCACCGACAACGCCCTCGCGCCGCACCTCGCCCATCGTCCTATTTTACAGCTCATCAACATCCCGATGCCGCCCGCAGAATTGGACGAGTTTGATACAGTTTTAATCGATTTGCGCCGTCCTTGGCCGGATAATCGAGATGAGGCGATCGCATTAACGCTATATTTTCTGCAACATTCCGAGTATCAACTGTCCTATCGCCGCAATGGAATTTACTTGTTTCAGCGACTTTTCCTTGAAGCGAATAAGTTGTTAGGCGGGGAGTAATTAATTATTACGTCTCCAAATAAATGTGCTGCAACCTCAATGATGCCGTCACTGTTCGCTGTTGAAGGCAGTAGCAAGATATACTAAAAACAAGCACGAAGACCTTAACAGACCGGAAATTCGTAGCCATTAAAAACCTTACTCCAGGCATAAGCCATGAACATCACTCTTCCTCAAGAACTTCTCCAAGCTGCTCAAATGACTGAGGTCGAACTGATGCGCGAAATCGCTGTTATGCTGTTTCAACAAGAACGTATTTCCCTGGGTAAAGGCGCGCAACTCGCCCTCATGCACAAAGTAGATTTTCAAAAACTCCTTGCCAGTCGCAATATTTGCGTTCACTACGATCTTGAAGACTATCAAGCCGATATTGAATACCTCACCCTGAAAGGCTTGCTATGATTATCAATTAATAATTAATAATTAACAGTTTATATAGCGTTTTTGAACGAAACGTAAACAATAAATAGTCCAGAATTCAAATCCACCGCGCTTTGTAGGGACGTTCAATTGAACGTCCCTACGTTGAAACCGATATTCCGTTCAAAAATGCTATAACTGATTCATTGTATTTAAGACCTCTGCGTTTACGAAAAAATTGTCGGCGTTTTGGGGCTTCTGCGAGTTGCCAAACGTCGCGGCCTCATTCCTGCGGTGAAACCCGTTCTCAATCGACTCATCGGTGATGCTTCATTCAGAGTTGCTAAGCCACTCTACGAGCAAATTCTGCAAGACGCGGGAGAGTAAGCGAAAATATATTAAAATTGGGTATTTCCTGTCGCGGCGTTGTCTTGAGGAGAATGTGAGTTAATAATTTGAACGCCGAATCGCTTGTATGGGGCGTTTAAGACTGTTTTTAAGGAAGTCCGAAATTGTCTCCGCGTTGGCTCCATCTTTATGAGAAGCGCGCGATCGCGTTATCTCTCCAGCATGAGTCTCTTAGCGATTAAACTGGGATAAGAGGGACGAAACTCGCCATCTCTGCCTGCCAAAGAAGTCGGGCGATCGCCTACTTGTGAAAAAATACACAGTGACAGCGTTACAGCCACAGCCAATATCAATCGTTCTAACATCAACTTTCCCTCCTCACAACTTCCGATGGAAGCTCTTATACCTTTATTATGGTAGAGGGATGAAGGGTGGGAGATGACGAGACAAGCCTTTTGGGTGTGACGGTCATCTCACTTGAATTGCGATCGCGATCGGCGTTAGACTCAACACTAAGTCTCCTTCAACTTCAGAAAAGGAACCGCAACAACATCGAACCAATTCCCGTAACTAAATTGCCAAGATTAGCGCGGTTGCTCGCTTCACCCATCGGCTGGCGCGCAATATCGATCGCTTTCGTGAAATTTTCAGCCACTTGCATCCCAGAAGCATTCTCTTGCCGTTCAAAAAGAACCGAAGCAACTTGTGCATCCCGTTCGGCAGCAGAATAATTGTTTAAGCGAAATAGGGCAAGTCCGCGTCCGAGGTAAGCTGGAGCAAATTCTGGATTCAAACTAATGGCTTTATTATAGTGGTCGAGGGCCGCGCGATAATTGCCATGTTGCGATTCAATTGCTCCCCAAGCATGAAAGTCTTCCGCTGTACCGGCATAGTTAGGAATGCCGAAGGTTCCTTGGATATAAGCATTTTCCAAACTCGTTCCCAGTAGATTTGCGTTGACAAGATAGGCATCTCTGAGGTCGGTTCCGCTCAAATTGGCTCCGATTAAAATAGTACCATTTAAATTAGCCCCGTTGAGAGAAGCGCCGCTGAGATTCGCTCCCATCAAATTCGCTCCCGTCAAATTGGCGCGGCTGAGATTGGCAAAACTTAAATCGGCACCTTGTAAGTCTGCACCGGCTAAGTCAGTATGGACTAAACCCGCTCTGCGTAAGTCGCATCTCGGACATTGTTTGGTGGAGAGCAGTTGGCTGGTTTGTTGTAGGTTTTCGGCGCGCGCGGGAAGAGTTAGGCTGAAGGTGGCAAGTAGTACGGCGACGAGAGGACGAGTGAGTTTCATAGGACTTCGGAGGGTGTGCGAGGGCAAAGGCTAATCTCAAGAATGGGCATTCAAATAAACTCGTCCTTACTTTAGCGATTTCCGCGCGCGATCGCTACTTCTTTCGTTTTTGGGTTCTCCTCTACCTTTACTTCGCATTCGCCCATTGTGGTATTGAGAACATCTGAATACCGTAGCGACGCGCATTATCGGCGAGACGCGATCGCGATCGCCTATCTTCCTCTTCGCCGTCACCGTTCCCCGGTGCGGGACTTCACGCAGAACAACCGATCGAAATCGCTAAATACTCAAAATAAATCTTATATGATGAGGATAATACGGAAAGCCGGAGGAAGATTCAAATGATACGAGCAAAATTCGCGATCGCCGCCACCGCCGCGTTAATGGGATTGGGAATAGCAACCCAATCAGCAAGTGCTAGCACCTTCTACATCAACTTCGAGCGAGAGGAATTTGGGGGAACCCTGAGTGGCAGGTACCTTATTGATAGCTCCAGTTTCGACGACGATGGTTTTATCGATGAGAACGAGGTGATTCGTTGGATGGTTGAATGGAGTGGCAATTCCGATGTAGATGCCTTTTCTCTCAGCAGCGATGATGGAGACAGATTGAAGAAGTTTTTGAGTGGAGAAGATACCTTTATCTTTGCCGTAGACGACCCTAACGACGACGACATCTTCGTGTTGTATGATAACAACGTATCCTCGACGGAATTTTTGATGATTAACGACGCTCTGACTGGCGATGGAGAATTTTGTACCACTGCTTGTACCGGTTCGTGGAAGTATAGCTCCGTCCTAGATGCCACCGCCACCGCTCCCACCGCTCCTGTCCCCTCCACTCCTGATGTCGCCACGACTCCCGAACCGACTGCACTCCTCGGCTTCCTGGCGCTGGGAGGCTTGACTGCGGTTTCTGGCTTGCAACGGAAGAAGAGATAGGTTTAATAGGCAATCAACAACTCTTTCATTCTTCCATTCTTGCGAAGAACCGAGTTTTACAACCCAAATAGAAATGCTAGATCGTCGAGTTTGCAGCCAAATAGCGCTCGATCAATAAAATCGCAACGATATCATCAACGGGACGCGGGGGAAGGCGCATTCCCTGGGGGATCAAACGAGCGAAACCTTTAGGAGGATACATTTGCCAATAGCGATCGCGCGCCTCTAATGTACTATTATGTTCGTCCACCAAAACGAGGGGAATGTCTAATTGCGTTTCAAGTTGACTTTTCCACTGTTTTGCTGTAGTGCCATCGCCCATTACCGCCAATTCGATGGGAAACTGTTGCAAGAGCGATTGACAGGTTGCGATCGCCTCCCCAGAAGCGATAACTTGATGATAATATAATAGTCCATTCTTTCCTTTTACTGCAATTCCGCATTTATCCCGTCCGGGATCGAATCCAAGTAAGAGTGTCATATTAATTCACGCATTATGTCTAAAGGCAAATAACCCATCCCCACTGCCCACTGCCCACTGCCTAATTCCCACTGCCCACTGCCTAATTCCCACTGCCCACTGCCTAATTCCCACTGCCCACTGCCCAATTAAAAATCACAAAGATTGCGTACTAAACACAACCTCTCCCTCTTGCATCGCCACTAACTTCAGCTTAAGTGGTCCGGCTGCATAAGTGGTTTCTGCCGCAATTGCTTCCAAACGATCGATGGGTTGTTCTGTTTGAATAACTTGCTCGATAAATTGTGTCAGCGTGGCAATTTGACCCAAGGTTGTAATTTGCCCTTCGCCCACTTGTAAATCGCCCAAAAGTCCGGCACGGCGGGCTCTAAACTGAGATGCTGCTAATAGTAAATCTAAGCGATCCTCGATTTGCAATGGAGTTGGTTCTCTCTCTTCTAGGGAAACCATCGCCACCGTTTCTTCGGATTGAAAAATTTCTCGATTGAGAGCGACATCGGCAACGACAAGGACATTTTTTTCCTGTTCGACATAGTTCCCCGCTGAAAGAATGCGTACCACATAATCTTGACCGTCGTCAATGCGGTCGATTAAATCTTCTACTTGAGATTGAGTAATTTGAACCACTCGTTCGTTCATTTCGCCACTATTAGAATGAGTGGCAATAATGGCAGTGCGGTTCGCTTCTCGTAAAATCTGTTCGATGGCACCGCGTGCGGCGGCAGGTTCGACAATGCGCACGACTCCAAAGCCGAGAACTTGACCGCGCGCGATCGCTAAATTGCCTTGACGCAATCCTTGATAATCTTGAGCGAGAACTTTAATCTGTTTCTCTAAAAAATCGCGTTGTTGGGCGAGATCTGCCAACTGAGTCTGTTGTTCGGCTAACTGAGTTTCCCGTCCGCGCAAGGTAAGATCGCGTTGGGAAATCGCTTCGTCAAGTTGGGAAATCGCTTCATCGAGTTGCGAGATTGCCTCGTCTCTCTCGGCAATAGCGCTATCTCTGTTATTTAGTTCAGCTTGCAAAACTTGTTGTTGCCCCTGCAACTGCCGCAAACTCTGTTCGCGATCGCGTAAAATTCGGTCTTGGGCTATAATTTGCCGTTCCCGTTCCTCAATGGTGCGATCGCGTCCCGCCAATTCTTCCTCCTGAGTGCGAATACGCCCAATCAACGCCTCTAACTCTTCTTCCTGAGTGCGAATGCGCGATTGCAATTGAGTTAACTCTTGTTCTTGATTGCGAACCAGCGCTTGCAGTTCGGGCAAGCGTTCTAGCAGTACGTCGCGCTGTCGGGCGAGGGACTCCTTTTCCCGCAAAATTTGCTGGCGTTCGCTGCGTAGGGTCCGAATTTCGGCGCGCAGGGTTCCCACCTGCTTATTAATCTCGTTAAAGGATTTTTGAATTTCAATCAGTCCCTGTTCCACTTGGGTTTTATCTTCTCTCACCTTGCCCAATTCTTCTTCAACTCGATCTTTTTGCGATCGCGCGCTTTCGAGTTCCCCTTCGGCAATGCGCTTTTGGGCGAGGATTTCGTCTAACTGAAAAACGCCCTGACGCAGAGACTTACTCAACGCAAACAGAATGCTCAACGTCGAAGCAGCAATTAAAAATCCCGTCAGTACCGTAACCACCGTCGCAGTTTGACGAGGGCGAAGGCCAAACAATCTTAACCGCGCTTTGCCCACTTTGGTGCCAAGGCGATCGCCTAAAACGGCAAGCAATCCTCCTAACAATAAAACTGCCGCCAGCAAGACAGCAGCGCTAGTCATCATAGGGCGATAAAGCTCAATAGGGGTTCTACTCTACCTCTAGGGCATCGGACGCGAGAGATTGGGTAGGAGACATCGGAGGCAAAATTGCTCATCTCATCTACCTCTTTTGTCCGTTGCCCGGTAAATGCTTATGCCCATCGCTCTTTGAAAACCCCACTTCTAAATGGGCAAGGTTGCACCCGACGCAAAAGGCGCATTTCGGGCTGAGTGCCAATGCTATCGTCGAGCGTAGATCTCATTGTCTCCCCAGTGCCTCCCATAACGATTGTGCTTCTTGTTAGCTTATCGTTTCCGCGTTTATCGTGCCAGAGAGTGGGGTTTTCCTCAATAGTCACCGCGAGGGAGAACTTAGACTAGGTAAACTGCTGGCTGAGGGCAACGGGATTGTGAACCGTAATTTTCTTTTTGTGAATCGAGATCATATTTTCCTGGCGCAAATCCCCCAATAAGCGCGTCACCGTCACGCGAGTCGAACCAATGGCTTCGGCAATGGCTTGGTGAGACAGTTTCAAGTCGATACGAATGCCATCGGATACGGGGATGCCAAAATCGCGACATAAAATCAATAAGAAACTGACCAAGCGCGAGCCCATATCGCGGTGGGCAAGGGTTTCGATCATCATTTCCGTTTGTAAAATGCGCGAGGAGAGTCCTTGCAGCATCACCATTGCTAAATCGGGATTCTCCTTAAGTGCTTTTTCAACTTGGTCGATGGGCGCAGACAGTAATTCCACTGGCGTGAAAGCCACTGCATGATAAAAGCGATCGGAATGTTGGCCGACAATCAGCGAAAGAACTCCGAACACGCTATTTTCGCGCAAGAGAGCCACCGTAATTTCCTCTCCCGCCTCGTACACGCGCGAGAGTTTCACAGCGCCCTTGAGCAAGAAATAGACTCGTTCTGCGGGATCTCCAGGGAAAAAAATCGTCTTCCCGCGATCGCAAACTTCGACGACAGGGGGAAAAGAACCGCCGCCAATTTGACGGAATACGGCTGCTAAAGGTTGGTCTTGGGATACCGAAAGCTCCATTACACGCTTAAAAGACAACTGTGTTTTTTGAGGGCGGGCAAGCCGCGAGGCTGGGAACGCGCGCCAATCGCTCGTTAAGGTTTAGAACTCGAAACTCGCGCGCGATCGTAATAAATTTCCTAAGTCTAGCACGAGAGTGCTTGCTCGCTTTCGATGGCTTCCCCCAGCGCTCGCCGCCGAACCAACTGCCAAAAGGCAAAGGCCCCAATCATCGGAAAATTGGGTCTGAAACCTTCCCCTTTTTTTTAGGGGGACTTGAGTCTATGATACGATGCCAACTATCGCGATCGCTAATGCAATAACTCGAAAGTTAGCTATTAAGGTCGGCTTATTGGGTTAGCGCGATCTCATTTTGACGAAAAATTCTGCCAACGACACTATGCTGAATTTGACTGGAAAAAAAGCCCTCGTCACTGGCATTGCCAATAATCGCTCCATTGCTTGGGGCATCGCTCAACAACTTCACGCGGCGGGTGCGGAGTTGGGAGTCACTTTCCTTCCCGACGAAAAGGGACGATTTGAGAAGAAGGTGCGCGAATTGGTCGAACCCCTCGCCCCAAGCGTTTTTGTCCCCTGCGATGTCCAAAATGACGAGCAAATCGATGCAGCGTTTCAAACCGTTGCCGAGAAGTGGGGCCAACTCGATATTTTGATTCACTGTTTGGCTTTTGCTGACAAGGAGGGTCTTTCTGGCGATTTTAGCGCAATCTCGCGGGAGGCTTTTACGAAGGCCCTCGAAATTAGTACCTATTCTTTGACTCGCCTTGCCCGAAACGCTAAACCTTTGATGAAGGAGGGGGGAAGTCTGGTGACGCTTACGTATTTGGGCGGAGCGCGGGTGATTCCCAATTACAATTTGATGGGAGTGGCGAAGGCGGGTTTGGAAATGAGCGTTCGCTATTTGGCCTCGGAAATGGGGCAGCAGAATATCCGCGTGAATGCTATTTCAGCAGGTCCCATTCGGACTCTCGCTTCTTCAGCCGTGGGCGGGATTTTGGATATGATTCATCATGTCGAAGAAATGGCCCCCCTACGACGCACGGTGACGCAAACTGAGGTGGGGAATGCGGCGGCGTTTCTCTGTAGCGATTTAGCCAGCGGGATTACGGGTCAAGTCTTGTATGTCGATGCGGGATACGAGACGATGGGGATGTGATTAAGCTGTTGGGAATAATTAATAATTAATAATTAATAATTATTAATTGATTATATGAAATCCCTCAAAAAATGCTACAAATATTTCTCCCCATCTCCCCATCCACCCGTCTCCCCGTCTCCGAAGTGCAACCAATCAGCGCGAAAACAGTTTAACCTCCCGCTAAAAACTTTCCGGCGCGGTTCACAATCCGAATATCCCATTGTCCGTTAATCGCCACTTCAAAGGCAATTGTAGACCCATCGGCACTGATTATCGGACGGCGAACTTCAGCTTGCAGCGTCGCCGTCAGATTGCGATTCATTTCGGTTTCTCGGTTATAGAGATAAATGTCGGAAGTGCCTCGACGACTGCTAGAATAGACGATGTAGCGACCGCCTTGGGAAATTGAAGGATTTGTGGCGATCGCGTCTAAGCTATTCAATCCCGGTAAATCGATGGGTTGACGGTTTTGTGCATCGTAAAGGTAGATATCTTGAGAGCCGTTGCGATCGGAAACATAAACAATGTAGCGCGATGCAACTTGAGGCATTAATTCCGAAGCAGGACTATTTAAACCGCGTCCCCCCGCACCAAAGGGAAAATTCAACAAGCGCGGATATCCACCGCATCCACTGAGGGACAGGGCTAAGATACAGACTATACTTTTAAAAACATTTAACGGATCGTTTGTCATTATTCGCTGTTGGGCTGAGGTCGAAGCTTTGATTCTTCCTCGCTGTTTTTTGCGTTTAAAGGGGAAATTTATAAATAATTCCTCCTTCGTCAGTTGTCTCAAAGCTGGCACCCATTTGATGGGCCTTTCGATCCAAATATTGTTGAGCGTCTTTGATAGAAACTTTTACGGCTAAGGCGAATTGTGTCACTGTGATTTTTCCTCCTTGTTGTTGTAGCAATTGGAGGAAAAGTTGTTCTCTTTCTAAATCTAATTGCTTGATGTTTCGTTGATTTTCCTGGTTCAAATTCCAAAGCAAATACGTCCCCATTCCCATTGAGGGTAAACCCAGTATAATAATTGCAGCTAATACTTCTTGTTTTTCTTCATTTGAGAGAGTTGAATCGGTTATATCTATAATACCCAGAACTAAAATCAACGAACCTAGTGTTAAAAAGAGACCGGTTAAGGCTTTTTTTAATAGTTTCATTGTCGTTAATATTTTTACGTTAATTTGACCGAGCTGATGACTTTTCTAATAACTTTGAGGAAAAAATAGCTGCACCCGTTACGGTGTAACCGGACTGCCTTCAGGGAGGTCTAACTCAACATCCGGACCGCGATCGAGAACTTCTACATCCCATTGACCGCGACGAGCAGACTCAAAGACAATATAGCGTCCGTCGGGGCTAATTTTCGCATTGGCGATCCAACTGCGGTAGTTGCGGCTGAGGATTTCCGATCGCCCGATAGCGCGGTCGTAAAGGGCGATATCCGCGCGTCCTTGATTGTTGGTAATATAGGTCATGTAGCGACCCGTCAGACTTAAACTTGGATTAGTGGCGATCGCGTCGCCAGAGAGCAAACCCCCAAGTTCGACAAACCGTTTTTCTCTGAGATCGTAGACTAAAATTTGACTGCGGCCGTTGCGGTTAGAAACAAAAGCCAACCAACGTCCATTGCCGCTGAGAGCGGGTTGTTCGTCGTTGTAGCGGCTGTTGAGCGTCGCTGAGGGAAGGGGCATCTCCCGAGCGTTACAAGCCGCCATTAGCCCCGCAACAGCCAATCCCAAGACCTTAATAATCAAACGGTTCGGACGGTCCGCGCTCCTCGCGGTCGTAGCGATCGCTCTCATCTTCCTGTTCGCCTGTATCGCCATCGTCGTAAGGTTGACCGTAACTCATCGGGTCGTAGCTGTCGCGATCGCCATATCTGTCGCGAGTGCTTTCGTTCCCTTCGGCGTAGCGACTGTTGCTATATTGGTCCCGACTCCGTTCGTTGCTTTCATCGTAGCGACTGTTGCTATATTTATCTCGACCCCGTGGGTTGCCCTCCTCATAGCGATCGCCGTAACCGTTATCGGCATCGTCCTCGCCTTCAAGGGGTTGATAGTCCACCGGAGTCGCCTCCACATCTGTCCCAAAATCCGACCGTTCTGAAGGGCGAGATCGGCGAGGTCTGCGTCCTAAAGGGGGTTCGTCTTTGGGAGTCGGACGCGGACGGCGCGACCGACTGGGGGGATAATCGTCGTAGCCTGCAGTGGGGGGAGTTTCCCCTATATAGGGATCGCCATAGGGTTCGCCGTAGCGAGGATCGGGTGGGGGAGGAGTACGAGGACGACGCGATCGCGGACTTTCTTCAGAACCGTAGCGATCGCTGCGACTGCGAGTTTTGGGCGGACGGCGCGATCGTGGTTCGTCGGTCCCTCTCAGACGGGGATAGCCCGAGTCCAGGTCGTCGAGTTCTGCATCCCGATACACGCTACTCACCGGGCGATCGTCGTCCACAATGGGCGTATTGCGCCTTGCTTGTTCCGTTGCGATCCCCCGCAGGCGAATGGCTTCGTAGGCGAAGAAAATGGTCGTTCCGGCCAAGAGAAACTGACCGAATTGCAGCGCGGGTTCCAAGCGCCATCCATAAAACATTAAAATTAAGCCGCACACGAGACCGACGGCGGCAAAAAAGATATCGTGATCCTTCGATAGTTCCGGGCGAATCGAGCGCAGGAAGTACAATCCTGCCCCAGCCACGGCGAGAAAAACGCCTAGCACAAAGGCTGGGCCGACTCCAAAATTTACCATAGAGATCCTCCTAAGTCAGTCCTATCGTAGCGATTTATCGCGACATTTTTCTACCCCGGCGGCGCGCGAAATACTGTTGCGTCTTGAGGGGTTTCCTTAAAGTCAAGTTCGGAACCTCCAACCCCAAGAAGCATTACGGCAAAAACCCCGGTTTCTGGGTCGAAGACTGTCGTTGGGACTTCGTTATGCCCCAAAAACGAGGTTTTCAGCCGTTTTCTGTGGATTAACCGCGCTGGATTTTATCTTTCTGGCTGATAAAGACAAGACCGACGATGACTGGGACCACGACAATTACGGTTCCCCACAGTAGGCTCCAGAAAAAGTTGGCGAGTGATGGTGTCATAAGTTTTTTGTCCTTGTGATGATTTTTAAAAGACTGGCTTTTTCTAATTTTATTAAAATTTTGTCACAAAACGAGACAATTGTGGATAGGGAGCGGGGGTGCAGGGGAAGATCGATGCTGTCGCTCAAGTTTGGGGAGTGGGGATCGAACCTGCGATCGCCTCGACGAACGAAGATAATCCCCGCGTTGAGACGACCGAAGAGTGTGTCAAAATAAGTTAAGTAACAGTTGCACCGCCGTTACCAACGCCGATCGCGAAGGAGTAGATTTATGGCCGTCATTGCCGTCATTGATTACGATATGGGAAACCTGCACTCTGCCTGTAAGGGGTTGGAAAAAGCGGGCGCAACGCCGATAATTACGGATTCTGCACGGGAAATAGAGCGGGCGGATGCCGTAGTTTTACCGGGTGTAGGTTCCTTCGACCCAGCAGTCCAGCACTTGCGATCGCGCGATCTCGTCGCTCCCATTAAAGCGGCGATCGATTCGGGTAAGCCTTTTCTCGGAATTTGCCTGGGTTTACAAATTCTGTTCGACCGTTCCGAGGAAGGTCGCGAACCGGGACTCGGTATTATCCCTGGAGTCGTGCGCCGCTTTCGTTCCGAACCCGGACTGACCATTCCCCATATGGGATGGAATCAACTGCAGTTGAGTCAGCCCGAACACCCGCTGTGGCAACAAGTCGGCGAACATCCCTACGTTTATTTTGTTCATTCCTACTACGTAGATCCCGTTGATGTAGGAGTGCGTGCGGCAACAGCGACCCACGGAACCCAGGAAGTCACGGCCGCGATCGCGCGCGACAACCTCAGCGCCGTCCAGTTTCACCCCGAGAAATCCTCCACCGCCGGACTGCAAATGCTCGCCAACTTCGTCGCTCAAATTCGAGCAAAAACATTGGTTTAAATCGTTGATCGCAGTGCCTTATTTTATCGTCAAATCAAGCCAATGAATTCAATTGATTCTCGCGATCGCGCCAACGATATTGAGAGTTCTTCTCCCATTGTCCGCGATGAGAAGAACTCTCAAAAATCTCCCAAGAGCAAGGGGAATTCCAAGAAATTTGGAACGGTTTTCACATCGACCTTTCTCGCTATTTTTCTCGCAGAAATGGGCGATAAAACCCAGTTGGCGACTCTTTTAATGAGCGCTCAAGCCGATGCGCCTTGGGTGGTATTTGCAGGTGCAGCCATTGCGTTAATTGGCACGAGTTTAATCGGCGTGCTTTTGGGCTATTGGCTATCAAAACGGGTTTCGGGCGAGACGATGGACTTATTTGCCGGAGCGATTTTATTGATTGTTTCAGTGCTATTGCTCTGGGATGTTGTCCAGGGTTAAGTCATTGGTCATTGGTCATTGGTCATTGGTTATTAGTTGCTAACTGTACTGCGTTCAAAGACAAAGGACAAAGGACAAAGGACGAAGGACAAAGAACAAAGGACGAAAGACAAAGGACTAATATAAATGGATTGGCAACTTCTAGGATTAAGCTTCATCACCGTTTTTTTAGCCGAAATTGGCGATAAAAGTCAATTCGCCGCGATCGCGCTCAGTGGAAGTTCTCGTTCCCCCCGCGCCGTCTTTTTAGGAAGCGTTAGCGCCCTCCTCCTCACTTCTTTAATCGGCGTACTTCTGGGGGACGGACTCGCCCTTCTCCTCCCCACGCGCATCGTCAAAGCCATTGCCGCGATCGGATTTGCAACCCTAGCCCTACGCCTGCTATGGTGCCACGACGATTCTTAATTCTTAATTCAACAAAGTTGCACATTTGTCAAGATCGAGCGCACACTAAAAGATAGAGCAATTATTTGTCAATCGCCTATCATCGCCCAATGGTTTCAACATTTCCTGTACCCAACTCCCTCGATTTAGCCCAAATCCGCCTCGAAATCCGTACCCTGCAATCCCAACTCGTCCAGTGGCGCAGACAACTACACCAACGTCCCGAACTCGGATTTAAAGAACACATTACCGCCGAATTTATTGCCCAAAAACTAACCCAATGGGGCATCGACCATCAAACCGGAATCGCCAAAACCGGCATCGTTGCCACCGTCGAAGGACGGCAACCCGGTAAAGTGCTAGCCATTCGCGCCGACATCGACGCGCTTCCCATACTCGAAGCCAACGACGTTCCCTATCGCTCCCAACACGACGGGATCATGCACGCCTGCGGACACGACGGACACACCGCCATCGCCCTCGGAACCGCATACTATCTTTCCCAACACCGTCAAGACTTCCAAGGAACCGTCAAATTCATCTTCCAACCCGCAGAAGAAGGACCGGGGGGTGCAAAACCAATGATAGAAGCCGGAGTGCTTAAAAATCCCGATGTCGATGCTATTATCGGACTGCACCTTTGGAATAACTTGTCCTTGGGTCAAATTGGCGCGCGTAGCGGCCCGTTAATGGCAGCCGTCGAACTCTTTCGCTGCACGATCCTGGGACGGGGCGGACACGGCGCAATGCCCCACCAAACTATCGATTCTATCCTCGTCAGCGCCCAAATTGTCAGCGCCCTACAAGCCATTGTCGCCCGCAACGTGAACCCCATTGAATCGGCAGTTGTCACCGTAGGCGAACTTCATGGAGGAACGGCGCTTAACGTCATTGCAGACACGGCGAGAATGGGCGGAACAGTGCGTTATTTTAGTCCCGAACTCGAAGACTTAATCGGCCAGCGGGTCGAACAAACCATCGCGGGAATTTGCGACAGCCACGGCGCAACCTACGAACTGGAATATTGGCAACTGTATCCCCCCACCGTTAACGACCCTCAAATGGCAGAATTCGTGCGATCGGTTGCCTCGGAGGTAGTCGAAACGCCCTTGGGAGTCGTGCCAGAATGTCAGACAATGGGCGGCGAAGATATGTCCTTTTTCCTCCAAGAAGTTCCGGGATGTTACTTCTTTGTCGGTTCGGCAAACCCCGCGAAAAACTTAGCCTATCCCCATCACCATCCCCGCTTCGATTTTGACGAAACCGCGTTGGGAATTGGCGTAGAAATGTTTGTGCGCTGCGTGGAGAAGTTTTTGAATTAAGGGGGAGAATGGGAAGCGGCGATCGCGATCGCGAAATTCCCAATTCTCCGAAAGGCGATCGGTTCTAAGTCAATTCTTAATTAAGCACCCGGGGCAAAATAAATATTTTGTTAGTTTTTCTCAAAAATCCCAAATAATCAATTGTTTCCCCATCCTCAAGCCCATGACTATCAGCCCAATCGAGACAATTCCCTACGAACCTCTTCCCGACCACACGCAACTCCCCGACGAAAACGGCGAATTTGTGAAAAACTTTCAAGAACATCCTCAAAGCATCGTACTAACCGACTCCCTCACCCCCACTTTAAAACGCCTGCACCCCGACGGACAGTACGCCATTGGGCAAGACTGCGGCATTTACTGGCGACAAACCGACCCTCCCGAGCGCGGTGCCGAAGCGCCCGACTGGTTCTACGTTGCTGGAGTCTCGCGACCCCCCTCATTCCCCCCTAAGACTAGGGGGGAGGTAAGGGGGGTCGCCGTTCCTACGTCCTTTGGAAGGAGCCGGTCGTCCCAACCATTGCTCTAGAATTTGCTTCGGGCGATGGTTCTCCCGAACGAGACCGAACCCCCCTAACATCAGAAGGCACAGAGCGCTCGAAGGCGGGAAAATTTTGGGTATACGAGCAAGTTATGGGTATTCCCTACTATGGCATCTATGAAATCCAGAGCGAACAACTAGAAGTGTATCGCCTCGTTAACGGGGTTTATACAAAACAGACAGCCAACGCCCAGGGACGCTATTTCATCGAATCGATGGGCGTGGAGTTAGGTTTGTGGTACGGGAGTTATCAAAACCAAACGCAGCAGTGGTTGCGTTGGTGGGATGAAGAAGGCAATCTTTTGTTAACTGGGAGCGAACGGGCAGAAGCCGAACGCCAACGCGCTGAAACCGAACGCTAACGCGCCGAAACCGAGCGCCAACGCGCCGAAAGTGCCGAACAAGCTCAGCAACAAGCAATTCCCCAACTATTGGCAATGGGTTTGACTATAGAGCAAGTTGCCCGGGCGCTGAGTTTGCCGGTAGAAGAAGTTAGACGGCTCGCTTAAACTTGAAGTGGGTTTTGAAAACTGCGCTTCCTCCTGATAGAGAACCCAGGAGTATAGCGTCTAACCGACTGTCGATCGCGCGAGTTGGTATGATGCTTCGGCTCCACTTCACGTTTTTACATCAATTTGAATGGTTACTTCGAGGGAACATCGCCAACTCAACGCCTTCTCGCTGGCGGCATTATTGGTTTGCGCCCATTACGGTTTGGGCTTTTTGTTGGGGACGGGCGAAAAGGCGCTTTCTTGGGGGACGGCGGGAAGTTTGTATGCGATCGCGATCGCCGTCGGAACTGTCGCACTTCTCGCCTTAGCCCAATTCTACTGGGAGGAGGTCGAGCAAATTTGGACGCTGTTGGGACGGCGCTATGGTAAGGGAGTCCAAATTCTTGTGGGCGCGATGTCTTGGCTGTCTCTCATTGGCATTGAAGCGGTTCAGACCATTGCCGGAGTTTCTATTCTCAAAGTATTGGGTTTGCCTGCTTTACCTTGTACCATCGCCCTAACCCTACTCTTTTTACTCATTTCCCTCGTCCCAATCGAAAAAGCCAGTCGCCTCTTTCAAATTCTCTTAGGCGTAAATCTCTTCGCTTTGCTGTTCGGACTGGGAAAATTGCACGGATTTGCGACTTACGCGCGATCGCCTCTCGATTTCATCCCCTCCCTCCAACAACTCGATCCTCCCAGCGCCATCGGCATTTCTCTGTGTACCGTCCTGTTGGTTCTCATCGATATGAAATACCAACAATACATCGTTCGCGCCAAAAATCTGCGCCATCTTTATTGGGGTTGCATTTTAGCCGCTTTTATGCTTTTTGCCCTCGCCTTATTGCCATCTGCCGTCGTCATTGTCGCCCAGCGATCGGGAATTTTGCCGCCGGGAATCGATGGAAAAGAAGCTATTCCTTACATTCTCGTTTGGTTGGGAGGCGGAACTCAAACGCTTCTCGGTCAAGGGTTAATTATATCATTACTCGTTCCCGCCCTTGGCATAGGCAGCAGTATTTTGCGAATGCAGACGAAAACAATTGTTGATTTTGGCTTAATTCCTCCCTCTTCCCTCAATCGCCTCGCCATTGCTAGTATTAACGCAGCGTTGGGACTAGCCGTTGCCCTCAAAGGCGGTTCGATTATCAGCTTAA
This sequence comes from Cyanobacteriota bacterium, assembly GCA_034189065.1. Taxonomy (GTDB): domain Bacteria; phylum Cyanobacteriota; class Cyanobacteriia; order Cyanobacteriales; family Spirulinaceae; genus FACHB-1406. Next base: position 5,426 of record JAXHVQ010000092.1, on the reverse strand, counting down.
TTGTCGAGTTTTATGCCGTTTACGTCGCAACAGTTCTCATTCCCTTTGGTGCTTACCTCCTCGCGCGCAAACAACGCTATACTTTTTCTGAGTTTAGCGTGCGATTGTCGTTAGGGATGGGCGGACTTTCAGCCACTTCGATGTTAATTTTAACGCTATTGGACGATCGAGTTGCTTGGGGCAGCCCCGAATTAGTCATTTTGGCGATGGGCATTGGATTTGGGGTGTTAGGTTTGTTATTAGGCGAGGCGATCGCGAACAATAACAGGATACAAGAGTCAGAGATTGGGAGATGAGGGGAGATGGGTTCAGAGTTCAGAGTTCAGAGTTCAGAGTTATAAGCGACGGGGTGACGGGGTGATGGGGTGATGGGGTGATGGGGTGATGGGGTGAAGTGTTTTTCCCGATCGCTGTTTACTGGTCACTGTTTACTGTTTACTGTTTACTGGTCACTGTTTACTGGTCACTGAAATTGAATGCGCGATCGCTCTATTTTATCTCCCATTCTCAAACCCTTTGCCCAGCGCGATACTCAAATCCTCCTGCGTTGGTTAATTGGAGGACTCTTCGTCCGCGCCATCGTCGCCTACTGGCTATATCCTGGTTTTGACGAAGCTTACTATTACCTCTACAGCCTTCACTTAGATTGGAGTTATTTCGATCATCCCGTTCTTGTGGCGCTGACAACGGGAATCGGCGTTTGGCTAACGGGGGTTGTTTCTCAGTTTACCTTGCGTTTGGGGACGCTGGTTCTCTACACGGGAAGTTTGTTTTTGTTGTATCTTACCGGCGCGCGACTCTTTGGCAAAAAAGCAGCACAATGGGCGATCGCGATCGCATCTGTTGCCCCTATTTTTACCTTGGCATTCGGCGTTCTCACCCTCCCCGATAATCCTCTCATCTTCTTTTGGACAGCGAGTTTATACTGCGCCACCTGGGAATTTTTTCCCAAAGGCGATCTCCAATTCCAACCCTATGAACCCAGCTATCGTCTCTCCCTCCTTGGAATTCTCATCGGACTCTCTATTTTAGGGAAATATCACGGCTTTATTTTAGGCGTAGGACTTTTGGCTTTTGTAGTAACAAGCCGCCGCCATCGTCGCGCCCTTTTTTCCCCTTGGACGCTGTTAGGAGTCTTACTATTTATTGTTACCCTCTTCCCATTGTGGTACTGGAATTGGCAGCATAACTGGGTTTCCTTTCGCTTCCAACTTTCTTCCCGTTTTGAACCCGATCTCGCCACTCCCAAACCCGCATACAATCCCCTCAATGCTTTTGTGGTATTTTTGAGTACCATCGCTTATTTGTTTCCCGCGATCGGATTTCCCCTTTGGTGGACGAGCGGACGCGCTACAATTCAAGCTATTGGAGCAACGTTTCGAGAAAATTTCTCCCGTTGGGAACCGACAAAATCGCAGAATACTGAGAAATATTGGTTCATTTTATGCGTTTCCCTACCCGTCGCGATCGGTTTCATTCTTTTAGGAGGAAAGGAGCAAATTCTAGCCGCTTGGCCCATGCCGGGATGTTGGGGACTAACCCTAATATTAGGCGAACGTGCAGTGGTTTGGGAAAAACGCGCTCGACGTTGGACGCGACGATGGTTATGGGGATCGGTATTATTCCTACTTTCTCTCCTTTTATTCGCACTGTTACATTTGAATTTAGGAACCTTGCAAATAAACAGTCAATATGCTCTATTTGGCGGTTTAGTTGCACCCAAAAGCGATCCTTCAACCGAGTTACTCGACACCGAACAGTTACGACGCGGATTTATCCAATCGCCGGAGCTAGATCGAGCATTAGCTGAGTCCAGTTTTGTCGCAACCAACGCTTACTATTTAGGCGGTTTAATTGGCATGGCGCTGATTCCGATAAAATCCATTCCCATTGTCTGTTTCAGCGATGATATGCGAGGATTTGCGTCGTGGACGCAGCCGGAAGAGTTTGTTGGCGAGGATGGGTTATATATTACCCTAGAACGCTTCCATCAAATGTCGAAGTTGAATCGAGAATTTAGCAGTTATTTTCGCCGTTTTGAAGAAATTGGGACTATTTCTCAGCGTCGCGGCGGCGCAGTCACCGAAGTTTGGCACGTTTACAAGGCAGAAGAAATGCTTAAACCCTATCCGCGTTCTCCCATTGATGCGTTGGCAATATCTAGCAATTCTAAATAGGTCGCAACAGATACATTCCGCGATTTAATCCCTTCTTTTAGGAAGAGATTAAATCTTTTCTTTCTTGCTTTTGAGAAAGCTAGAGGCTATAGGGATAGCTATTTTTTGAAGCTAAAGGTTGCGATCTTACTCGTATTTTAGAGTGCCGTCGATGTTAGCTATATGTTCGTCGAGGTTGATGGCAGTGGAAACAAATCGTTGATCGCGCGTTTTGCACTCGGCTGTCATCACACTCGAAGAAGCTAGAGTTGTGTTTCTGCAAGTTTCAATGAAGTTATCTGGCTGCCAAACAAGCGAACCGTCAACATTTTCAATCGACGAATTCAGGTTGATAGAAGTGTCCTTATATGAACCATTCATTGTTCGGCAAGTCGAGGACAAAGTGGAGCCTTGAATGCTTGAATTGGAGCAGCTTTGGCTAAAGTTGCCGAGGGCCCAAGCATTGCTTGCAAATAGGCTGAGAGATGCTACTGCTGCAATCAAAAAGATGGCAGATGTTTTGATAAAACGCTTCATGTTGCTTATACGTAAATGAATTCAACAAACTTGGAAGTAAAAGCTAATTCTTCCTAAGTGCTTTTAACTGTACCATAGGGTAACGAAAATGTTTTGTTAAAAATCTTGAATATTACTCTGAGTGAATAATTTTTCACAATCCAGGTGCATCGCTCGTCCGAGCTACAACTGTCCTCGTTAATTTATTTAAAGGGATAAAATTCAACGATCGCGATCGCCAATGGATAAAACGTTGTAGTTGCCCAAAATTTTCAAAACTGCCGCGTATTCGGCTAATTCTGCCAGTGCAGCTTGAACCTGGGGTTGTCGGGTATCGGCTTCGAGATCGATAAAGAAAATGTACTCCCCCAACAGACGTTTTGTCGGACGCGACTCGATACGACTCATGTTAATTCCTCGCTGGGCGAATACCTGTAGGGGTTTAACCAACGTCCCCGGAACGTTCTTGGCAACGCTAAAGGCAAGGGAAAGAGAAGTGCCGCCGGTAGCCGGTTGCAAGCCAACGACCCAAAAGCGAGTACAATTGTCGGGATGGTCGCCAATTTCCGAGGCGAGGATGGGAAGCTTGTAGAGTTGCGCTGCCCGGGGGGAGGCGATCGCGCCGGAAGTTAAGTCGCGATCGAGGCGTTCTAAGGCCTCCGTGGTTGAATTAGCGGCTAGCAATTGGGCGACGGGCAAAAATTGTTCTAACCATTGCTGACACTGCGCTAGCGCTTGGGGATGGGAATAGACGGTTTGGATTTTTGCAAGGGAAGGCGCGCGCGAGACTAAAACGTGGGCGATGGGAAGGACTAAGGCTTGCTGAATTTGCAATCCTTCCAGTTGCCAAAGGGTATCGAGTGCGACTGCAACGCTTCCCCCGATGGAATTTTCGACCGGAACGACGGCTAAGTCGGCTTCCCGTTGCGCGACGCAGCGCAGGGTTTGGGCAATATTGGAGTAGGGACACAACAGTGCTTCTTCCCCCGTACTGTTCTTGAGGAAGTGCGAATAGGCTAATGCAGCGGCTTCTGCGTTGGTTCCCGGCGGCCCCAAGCAAGCAATAGAGATTGCCATGTGATTGGCGATGCGTAAATTTAAGCTTTCTTCTAGAGTAGCCGGTTGCGAGACCGTTTGGATGAGGATTGAGGAGGAAGGTTGCAAAACTGGAGAAAAGGCGAATAGGTACCCTCGGCGATCGCAAGATAACTCAGTCATCTTTCAAGGGTTGCTTTTTGATATTGTATCCACCCGGCAAAAATACCACTGGTTGCAAACATAATGAGGCTGTAGATCGCTGCTGGGATTGCCATAGTGGGTGTATTTAAGAATGTCGGCGCGCTGGCAATGGCGATCGCTAAAGTTCCATTTTGAATGCCAACTTCCACTGTAATCGCTTTGGCGCTGGGAAGATCGAGTTTAGCCAGGGTTGCGATCGCAAATCCCAAAGCCATCGCGATCGCATTTAAAGCAAGGGCAACCCAACCGACTTGTAGAAAAAAGCTTGCTAAGTTGGCTCGTTCTTTGGCGAGCAATCCGACAATAATTAAGGTCAAGAAAAACAGAGATAGCCACTTAACCCCTTGTTCGACTCGATCCGCGAAACGAGGGGCGTAGCGTCGCAGTGCCATGCCCGATATTACTGGAATGAGAGTAATAATAGCAATTTGAATAACTGTGTTTAAAAACGGAAGTTGTAGAGCAACAGTTTCCCCCATAAAGTTTTGCATAGCTAGGTTAACGACTAGAGGAATCGTCAATATTGTAATTAAGCTGCTAATGGCGGTGAGAGTAATGGATAAAGCAACGTTTCCTTGCACTAAATAGGTTACTAAGTTAGAAGTTGGACCGCCCGGACACGCTGCTAAAATTATTGTGCCAACGGCTAGTTCTGGGGAGAGGGGAAAAAGATTGGCGAGCAAAAAGCCGATTGTTGGCAATCCAATTGTTTGAGCAATTAACCCGATAATGACGGCTTTGGGTTCAATCCAGATACGCTTAAAATCATTGATTGTCAAACCCAGGCCCATGCCCAGCATAATGATAAATAGGGCGAGGGGGAGGAAGACTGCGGTTAAAAAGTTTGATTCCATGCCTTATTTTTCTAGTGTTGGAACCTCAGCGATCGGTTAAAATTTGCCTATTTCTAGTTTGTCACAAACGCGAGGTGTCTCAACTTTAATGCGGGGTGTTAAATTAGTCAAATTGTACTGAATTACACTCTGATGTAAGGAGACAGGGGGTTAATATGGAATCCTTTAAAGTATATGAGAGAGCAGGAGGGCGAGGTTAATGACTGTTTTCTATAACCGGACATCTGAAAAACGGAAACGCCAAAGACTCCGCAGAAATAAGCCAAATGCAGAGTGTATTTTGTGGCAGAAAATTCGGTGCAAACAACTAGAAAATTGCAAGTTTCGCAGCCAATATAGTGTCGATCGCTTTGTTTTGGACTTTTACTCGGCTGAAATTAGACTCGCCATTGAAGTTGATGGTCCGAGCCATTTTAGAGAAGGGGCAAGAGAGTATGATGCGGCGAGACAGGCTTTTATTGAATCGACGGGAATTCGATTTTTGCGGTTTACGAATGCTGAGGTTTATAACAATTTGGATGGGGTTTTGGAGGTAATTGTTGGGAAGATTCGGGAGTTGAGAGGTTAGGTCTCTCGGTGCGTAGTTGAGAATATCAACCCCCCCGGCCCCCCTTGTCTAAGGGGGGAGATGGCGGGCGGCTAAGAGTGGGGTTGGGGGAGA
>JAXHVQ010000091.1:0-24108 GCA_034189065.1 Cyanobacteriota bacterium | reverse complement strand
GAGTTCAGAGTTCACCAGTTATAGGCGACGGGGTGAGCGGGAAACCGTGAAATTAAAGTAGGGACACGGCATTAGGCAGATTAAAGTTCAAAAGAATAACCCAACAAAGCGCCGTGTCCCCTTACATTGGACAATCCAAACGGCCAATGACCAATGACCAATAAATAGACCGTGCCGCCCCCTATCCGTTTGCGGCACACGACCTAAAATCCGTTTAAAAATGACCAATGACTAATGACCAATGACGAAGGACGAATGACCAACGACGACATTCCAATGGGGCGGTAGGCAGATACAATTTATCTCCTAAGACGTGACAGCTCCCGTCGCGTTGCAGAGCGAGATTATAGCGAGGGCTTCTCGTTGACTCCCGGTACCCCGTCGGACATTTCACGAGCTTTAGTTTTACTTCCGCGTGCTGCCCCACCGCAGAAGGCGTAGAGAAATTTCTCGCATTTTCCTACGTTCCTTGAAAGTTTTACATACAAGAGGCTATGCTGCATATGCACAATTCCCTGTAAAACCCCATACTTTCAGTTGTCTAGGTACAATTTGTAGGCGGCTGTTAGCTCTTGGATTGGTTATACCTACGTTGAAAATTCTATCAGATTAACGGCGATTCATCCCGTCTCCCAATTAGAAATTAGAGCGGGGCTTCTCGCCGAAAGAGCTAAAACCTAAAACCTAAAACCTTCCAATATGGTCAACCTCACACCAAACCCCAGCTTTAGCCTCAGTCTGCGTCTCGAAGTTCCCAATCAGGCAGGTATGTTAGCCCGCGTCACCCAGGCTATTGCCAATTGCGGCGGCAATCTTGGCGAAATTCAACTTCTCGAACAAACGCGCAAAATTTCCCTGCGCGAAATCACAGTGGATGCTTCGAGTCAGGATCATGCTTCCGAAATTAAGGCGGCGATTCAGGCGCTTCCCGATGTTAAAGTGATTGAAATGCGCGATCGCACTTTCGCACTGCACCAAGGGGGCAAAATTCGCATTACCAGTCGCCTCGGACTGACAAAACCTGCCGATTTGGCAATGGCCTACACGCCAGGAGTAGGACGAATTTGTCAGGCGATCGCGCAAGATCCCGAAAGAGTATTTTCCCTCACCATCAAAAGCAATACTGTCGCCATTGTCACCGATGGGAGTGCTATTCTGGGTTTGGGCAATTTAGGTCCAGAAGCCGCCCTCCCGGTGATGGAAGGGAAAGCAATGCTATTTAAGGAGTTCGCGGGAGTCGATGCTTTCCCCATTTGCACCGATACCCAAGACACCGAGGAGATTATCCGAACCGTCAAAAATATTGCCCCAGTCTTTGGCGGCGTTAATCTCGAAGATATTAGCGCCCCCCGTTGTTTTGAAATCGAACAGCGACTGCGCGAGGAAATTGATATTCCTGTCTTCCACGACGACCAAAATGGGACGGCAATTGTGACTTTAGCCGCCCTCTACAATGCGCTGATTCTGGTGGAGAAGACCCTGGAAGAGGTGCGAATTGTTATTAATGGGTCGGGGGCGGCGGGAATCGCGATCGCGCGCCTATTACGCTATGCAGGGGCAAAGACGATTCGGTTGTGCGATCGCAAAGGCATTTTATCAACCCAGCGCCGCGATTTAAATCCTCAAAAGCAGGAATTTGCCATCGAAACTAGCGGTACCTTAGCCGATGCCGTTAAGGATGCTGATGTTTTCATTGGCGTTAGCGCCCCCGGCGTTCTCACTCGCGAGATGGTGAAATCAATGGCAAAAAATCCCATTGTTATGGCAATGTCTAACCCGGTTCCCGAAATTCAACCCGAACTCGTCCAAAATGATGTTGCCGTCATTGCCACCGGACGCAGCGACTATGCCAATCAAATTAATAACGTTCTTGCGTTTCCGGGAGTATTTCGGGGGGCGCTAGATTGTCGCGCTTCGACTATTACGACAAAAATGTGTTTGGAAGCGGCGAATGCGATCGCATCGTTAGTCGATTCGGCTCATCTAGACCCTGAAAATATTATACCCTCTGTTTTCGATCCTCGCGTTGCTCCAACTGTTTCTACTGCCGTTCAAAAAGCCGCGCGCGAAGATGGCGTAGCAAGATACAGTAAACAGTAATCAGAGGGAAGCAATCAGCAATCAGCAATCAGCAATCAGTAATCAGTTACCAGTAATCAGTTACATCTAACGACTAATGACTAATGACTAATGACCAATGACTAACGACTAATGACCAATGACCAATGACCAATGACCAATGACCAATGACAAAAATGCGCGCATTTGTAACAGGGGGAACGGGATTTGTCGGGGCAAACGTTGTGCGATCGCTTCTCGATTCGGGATACGATGTCACTGCACTGATCCGTCCCCATAGTCGCTTGGACAATTTACAAGGTTTGGCAATCGAAATCGTCAAAGGCGATATTAACGATCCCCAACTCCATTGCTCGATGCAAAACTGTCACGTTCTCTTTCACGTCGCCGCCCACTATTCCCTATGGCAAGCGGACAGAGAAAGTTTGTACCGCTGCAATGTATTGGGAACGCGCAATGTTTTGGCAGCAGCGAGAAAAGCAGGAATCGATCGCGCGGTTTATACCAGTTCGGTTGCTGCCATTGGAGTTGGAAAAAAGGGTCTAGTTGTGGACGAAACTTATCAAAGTCCGCCGGAAAAGCTAATTGGCGATTATAAAAAATCGAAGTATTACGCCGAACAAGAGGCTCGCAAAGCAATTCAAATGGGGCAGGATATTGTTATTGTCAATCCTAGCACGCCCATCGGTTATCGGGACATCAAGCCTACGCCAACAGGGGATATTTTTGTACGTTTCTTAGGGCGTAAAATGCCAGCTTATGTGAACACGGGATTAAATTTAATCGACGTGCGCGATGTCGCCCGAGGGCATATTCTGGCGTTGGAAAAGGGGAAAACCGGCGATCGCTATATTCTGGGACATCAGAATCTTTCCCTAAAATCTCTCCTCCATCGCCTCGCACGAATTACGGGTTTACCCGCACCAACAACCCAGGTTCCTGCATGGTTGCCCGCAATTATTGCTTGGATTGACGAATATATCCTGACTCATTTCGGTAAATCTCCCTCAGTTCCTCTCGACGGCGCGCGCATGGCAGCCCAATTGATGTATTATGATGCTTCTAAGGCAGTGCGAGAATTGGGTTTGCCTCAGTCGGACATCGATTTGGCTTTGAAAGATGCGGTGGAATGGTTTAGCTCGAAGGAGTTCTTACAAGAGTTGGGACAAGGGGAGGAAACTTGACGAAAAGGGTATCCCGGAACCCTTTTTGCCAAAGTTCAATCGCTTATTTAAGACTTCTAGAGAAAATTAGTTTAATTTTACTTAAATGCGTATTTTTATCAGTACAGGCGAAGTTTCTGGCGACTTACAAGGCGGATTATTAGTAGAAGCGCTGTATCGCCAAGCCTCAGCAATGGAAGTTGACTTAGAAATTGTAGCATTGGGCGGCGATCGCATGGCAGAGGCGGGAGCCAAACTGTTGGGTCATACCACAGGAATTGGCTCTGTGGGCTTGCTCGAAGCGCTCCCGTTCATTTTCCCAACGCTGCGAGTGCAAAATCGCGCCAAACGCTACCTTAAGGATAATCCCCCCGACGCGATCGCGGCCATCGACTATGCCGGACCCAACACTGCGATCTCGACATTTGCGCGCCGAAACTTGCCCCACATTCCCGTCGCGTACTACATCGCCCCCCAATATTGGGTGTGGTGGCCCCTGAAAAAAGACATCGAACGTCTCGTTAAAAATACAGACTTATTTCTGGCAATTTTCCCCGGAGAAGCGCGTTTTTTTGAAAAACAGGGTGGAACTGTGGAGTGGGTAGGTCATCCCTTACTCGATCGAATGCAAAACGCGCCAACGCGGGAAGAAGCGCGCGATCGCTTAAGCATACCCCAAAATCAACTCGCGATCGCCCTATTCCCCTTCTCCCGCCATCAAGAAGTCAAATATCTCCTCCCCGTCTTACTCGCCGCAGCGCGAAAAATCCAAGATAAACTCCCCCACGCCCACTTTTGGATTCCCATTTCTCTACCTGACTATCGTTCTTTAGTAGAAACCCAAATTCAAGACTTAAACTTATCAGCAACCGTCCTAGACGGACAAAGCTTGCAACTGATGGCAGCAGTCGATTTAGCAATAGGAAAGTCAGGAACAGTAAACTTAGAACTGGCCTTAATGAACGTTCCTCAAGTCGTCATTTATCGCCTCAGTCCCGTCACCCTATGGCTAGCAAAAACCTTATTTAACTATTCAACTCCCTTCCTTTCACCGCCCAATTTAGTCTTGGGCGAATCTATTGTCCCCGAACTCTTTCAACAAGAAGCAACGCCGGAAAATATTGCCCAACAAGGATTAGATTTGTTGCTCAATTCAGAACGGCGCGAGCAAATGCAGCAAGATTATCAACGAATGCGCCTCAAACTAGGAGAAATTGGAGTCAGCGATCGCGCCGCCCGAGCTATTCTCAAGCTCGCACTTCAATCGACCGTTCGCAATGAATAATTACCTCTATTCATTATTCATTATTCATTATTCATTATTCATTATTCATTATTCATTACTAACTATATATTAGTCAACTAATAATTGAGCTAATTCGACAATGGTATCCAAACGGTAATCATCGACCAACTCTTTCAATGCCCTTGTTAAAGAAGCATTTTCTGCAGGAATTTGCGCAAGTAGTTCGGAAATCTTATTGTAGTTAATTTCCAAAGCCGCGAAATACAAGCGTTCGATCCACTGCTGGGGCATGACCTGTAAATCTTGCGATCGCAACATCAAAGGCTGACTCGGCACCGACTCTGAAGACAACTTGTCTTGGTAGACAAAACTCAAACCCAGATAAATTTCCAATTTCTCCCACAAAAGTTCTTGAGGAAAAGGCTTGCACACGAGCTCGTCGCATCCCGCCTCAATAATCGAACGTCGTTCCTCCTCAAAAGCACTTGCGGTGAGCGCAATAATCGGAATAGGAGGAGAAGGAGGGGGAACAGTCGGGGAGTTGGGAACAGAAGAAGGGAGAATCGAGAGGTTAGAATCCGTCGTAGAATTAGCCGCTAGCTGTTCGGTTTCCAGCGCGCGAATTTGGCGAGTCGCTTCCATCCCGTTCATCTCCGGCATCAGAATATCCATAAAAATGAGGTGAGGCTGCCAACTTTGCCACAGTGCCACAGCTTCAACCCCGTTAAGCGCTTCTTTCACCTCAAAGTTAAGGGGTTCGAGAAGTTGGACGAGGAGTTCTCGGTTTTCAGTCACGTCCTCAACCACTAAAATGCGATAAGGCGCGCGGTCATCTTGGCGCGCGATCGCGCGTTGAATCGACTTGGACGCACTTGCCGACAATCCCGTTAGAGGCATCATCTCAACCGCAATCCCAAAACTAAAAATCGATCCCGCGCCTACCGTAGAACGAACTGTAATTTCGCCCCCCATCAAGCGGACAAATTGACGGCTAATGGACAAGCCTAACCCCGTTCCTTCGGTCGATTTACGTCCCGTTGCGGTTTGTACAAAAGGCTCAAAGAGATGCTCGATTTCCGCCGGTGCAATTCCCGAACCCGTATCTTCAATCTCGAAATAGATTCGTTTTTTGGTATCGGTTGTTTGTTCTGGGTCGCGGGCAGTTTTTTCTCTCTCTTGAGAATCTGCGGACTCTGGATTTTCCACGAAAACGCGCAACGTTACCGTTCCAACTTGAGTAAATTTAATGGCATTGCCCAACAAATTAATGAGAACCTGGCGCAGCTTACTTTCGTCAGTCGTGGCGTAGCGGGGAAGATTGGGGTCAATTTCGCTCAGGAGTTGCAAGCCTTTGGACTGAGCTTTCAGTCGCAACATTTCTTCAATGGAGGCGAGCAAGCGCTGGAGATCGAAGCGCGTTTCGTTTAAGGCGATACGTCCGGCTTCAATTTTCGACATGGAAAGAATGTCATTAATCAACGTCAAGAGATGTTCGCCGCTGCGGTTAATGATACCGATATGCTCTCGATGTTGTTCGTGTAGCGACTCGTCGGCGGCGAGGAGTTGGCTGAAGCCGAGAATGGCATTGAGGGGAGTGCGCAACTCGTGACTCATGGAGGCTAAAAAATTGCTTTTGGCTCGGTTCGCGGCTTCTGCGGCTTCCTTGGCTTGTTTGAGCGCCTCTTCCGACTGTTTGCGCGCGATCGCGAGGGAGGCAATTTGCGCCAATACATGAGCCGTTTTCAGTTCCACGGGATCCGGCGATCGCGGCTCGGTATAATACAGAGCAAAGGTTCCCAAAACGCGACCCGTCTCTGATAAAATCGGCTCCGACCAACAGGATTTTAATCCATAGGAGAGAGCCAAGTCTTTAAACTCAGCCCACCACGGGTGCGTGGCGATATCTTCGACAATGGCACGCTCTCCCCTAAAAGCTGCTGTCCCGCAGGAACCCGCCCCCTCTCCAACGGGAACGGGCGTTACAGCTTCCCCGTAGGACTCGGGCAGGCGATAGGAAATGCAGCGGTCGAGTAGCGTTCCATCTTCCGATACCAACATCACCGAAGACCTCAGCATCGGCGAGATGGCATCGGTTTGTCGGGTCAATTCTAATAAAACCTCGTCGAGACATTCGCCCCGTGCAATCTGAGTCAGAACGGTATTTTGGGCGCGATCCAGGAGTTCCCGCTCTTTGCGTTCGGTGATATCCATTGCTAAAGAAGCCAAACCGATGGCGGTTCCGCTTTCATCAACCAACGGGGTATTATACCATTCGCAGGTAATTATTTTCCCCACTTTTGTAACATTTTCGTTAATGTTGTGGATTCCTCCCTTTTGGCTTAGCAATTTCCCAACGATCTCGCCAAATTGCGATCTTTCGTGTTCCGGGACAATGGCGATCGCTTCCTCGCCCACCATCTCCGCTGCCGAGTAGCCAAAAATCTGTTCGGCGGCTGTATTCCAAGCCGTAATTATGCCGTCGGTATTCCATTCCACCGCCGCGAGGGGGGTTTGCTCGAAGAAGAAGGCCAGTCGTTGGTTAGACGAACGCAATTGCGCTTCTGCGGCGCGGCGACGCAGTGCAATGGCCACCAATTCGCCGACAAATCGCAGCAAACTAATATCTTCATCCTGCCAGCGCTTCGATCGGCGCATCATATGGAAACCGATACAGCCGGTAATCGCCCCGCCCCGTTGAGTCGGAACCCGCAAAAACGCTTTTATCCCCATCTCCTCTAAGGCAGCTCTGTCAAAATCAGCCTCGGGCGAGGGCAGTTCGTCGAGGTGGGAAACGACCAACAATCTTTCCTCAATGAGCTTGTCGTCGAGATAGGGTAAGGTTCGCACGGGTAGATTCTGAAAAGAGGGGGCGAGTTTCGTAACTCCTGGAGCGCACCACTCATGGGTCATACTGAAAAAGGTTTTGTTGTCTTGATATTGACACAGATAACTTTGCTCGCATCCCACTTCCTCTCCCACAGTCTTCAGGGCAAAATCAACCGCGCGATCGAAATCTTCGTCGAGGAGGGCGCGCGCAATGCGACCCAGGAGGCGATCGCGCTTGGCTCGACGCTGCAAGGCTTTTTCAGTCAAGGAACGCTCCAACTCCGCACAGGAGCGCGCTGTGAAAATTTGCAAGACCGTTTCTCGATCCGGTGTCAGATAGAACCCGGAGGTATCCATCACGCCCAAACCGCCAATGACCCGTCCGGCGCGATCGCGCAACGGCACGCCCCAAAAACTCTCCACTGCTAGCTCCGCTAAGTCCGTATTTTCCGGGAATTCTTCCTGTAATTTTTCCGAGCAATAGTAAGTTTTTCCGGCTAAAAGTCGTTCCCACGGTCCTTGGGAGAAATCGTAGCTTGGACTTTCAATTAATTCCCCGCCCGTCCAAAATGACAGTATATTGACTGAAGTCTCCCCATCCATTCCCGGTGTTGCGGAGACGGCTTCAACAACGAAGGCATAGCGAACTTGGAGCACGCGGGCGAGATAGCGAACGCAAGCGCCCCAGAAGTCCCCGCCAATGGCTCCTGCCGTGCCTCGAGCGATGGAGCGCAATGCTTCTTCGCGTCGCTTTTGGTCGGTGATATCGATGCCAAAAGACTGAATTTCGACAACTCGACCGTCGCTGTCGAGAATGGGTTGGTCGGTCCAACTCAACCAGCGCACGCTCTCATCTCCCGAAACCATTTGACATTCGTAGGTAATGGGTTGAGGTTCTGATAGCAGAGTTTGTACGTAAAGCCCAAATTCATCTCGTCCCTGGTGATTGCCTAACAGTTCCAAAAGCGAACTCGAGCGCAATTGCGAAGCCGATTTTTCAAAAAAGCGACAAAATGGTTGATTGACAAAGGTGAGTTGCAGTTCGGAGTTCCAGCGACAGACCAAGGCGAAATCTTGGGATTCAACCAATTCCCGATAGCGCGTTTCGCTTTCTTGCAATGCTTGTTGCGAGGCGAGGCGATCGCGGACTTCTTGTTGCAGTTGGCGGTTTTGGGCATCGAGTTCTTGGCGGCGTTCTTTTTCTCCCTCGAGCAGTCGGATTTGGGCGATGGCGATGCCGAGTTGGTTGGCAATGGCTTCGAGCATTTTGATCTCTTCTTCCTTCCAATGGCGGACGCGATCGCATTGATGGACGGCAAGCATACCATTGGGTTCTCCGTGGTAGGAGGTTCGCGCCACAAGCATCGAACGAATTCCGAGTTGGCGCGCGAGGGGGAGGTGGTGCGCGAGGAGAGGTTCGGTTTCGATATCGTCGGAGGCGAGCGCTCCATCCCGAGCGAGAATCGCGATCGCATGGGGATTGCCTGCTATAGGAATTTCCATTCCCATCAATGAAGCAAAGTCCGGTTTCTTATACTCGGCCACGAGGGGAATGTGGGGAATGGGCTCGCGCTCGAAGGTATGAATGACGCACCGATCTGCCTTCAGAGCGCGCCCGACTTGCTCGACGGCGGTTTGGAAGATGTGTTCGACGTTCAAGCTCGAGCGAATCCCCCGAGCGATTTGTTCGGTCAGTAGAATTTGTCGAAACTGTCTTTCTAAGGCAATTTGGGCTTTTTTGCGATCGCTAATATCTCGATACAACCACAACTGACCTGCGTATTCTCCGGTCTTTTCTCCTCGGACGCTCTTCGACGCAAAAATCGGAATATAGTCTCGTTCGAGGATGCGCCCGTCGGCTAAGGCAAGTTCCTCATTGGTGGCAATGGTTCGTCGAGCGGTGAGTTGGGCAATGCGGTCAATAAATTGCTGGGGCTGCTGCGCCTGTTGAGCTTGACGAAAGAGGGATTGCGCGCTATTCCTTCCAATTAAGGATTCTGGGGCAATGTCGAGTCCGAACATCCGACACAATTCCCCATTCGCGAGCACAATTCGCCGGTCTTCATCGACGACAAGAACGCCCATTTGGATATTTTGGATCAATGCGCTGAGGCGAGAAGTCGTGTCTTGGAGGTTCAATTCGGCTTGTTTGCGCTGGGTGATATCGGTCAGCATGGCTAAAGCGCCTGCGAATTGTCCCATTTCGTCTCGTACGGGGGAAGCCGAGAGAATCGCCCACAGTTCGCCGCCTTCGCGCGTGCGGAATTTACAATCGTATTGTCGCTCGCTCGTTGCAGTGCATTGCTCTAAATAGCTGTGGACGACGGCTTCCCATTCGCCATCTAAGAAGGCACTCGTTGGCACATCTCTTAAATCTTCGGGGCGATACTCCAACATTTGTGCCATTTTGGGGTTGACAAAAGTTGTTTGATGTTGGTCGTCCACGAGCCAAATGCCTTCGTTGGAAGTTTCGACGATGCGACGATAGCGTTCTTCGCTCTCCTGCAAGGCTGCTGCATTTTGGAGTTGTTCTTGTTTGAGGGCTAGGGCAGAAGCCGCCGATTGTAACATGGCAATTTCGGATGCGTTCCAGACTCTCGCTTCTGTACAGTTGTCGAAACCCATAAAGCCGGCAAACTCACCGTTGACTGTTAAGGGAAAAACGAGGATTGAGAGGATGCCTTGGGGTTGGAGGAGGGCTTGTTCTTCGGCGGGAAATTCGGCGACGATCCCCGACACAATCTCTCCTCGTTCTAGAATTTCGGCCCAACGCGGGACAAATTCGCTGTAGGGAAGGTTTTGGAGGAGCGGATTGCTGAGTTCGGGGGAAACTCCGACTTGACACCACTCTGCTCGTTGACTCATCAGTAAATTCCCGTCCTCGTCGCGGTGGTTGCTGAAAATGTAGGCGCGATCGCCTTGGCATATTGGGCCGAGCTGTTCTAAGGTTTGGATGTAGCAGGTGTCTAAGTCTTGAGTGAGGAGGAGCTGGTGCTGAATTTCGACTAAGGTGCTGAGGAAGTGTTCTCGCTTTTTCAGAGCGATTTTGGCGGCGATGCGATCGCTGGCATCGACTTGTACGCCAATGAAGTGGGTGATGCAGCCCAAGCGGTTGGTTACGGGGGAAATGCTGAGTTCGTTCCAGAATGGACTGCCATCTTTACGGTAATTTTGCAAAACCACTTGACAATTTTGTCTCGCCGCGATCGCCTCTCGTAATTTTTGGCGTTCTTCGGTGGAGTCGCTGTCTTCTCCCTGCAAAAAGCGGCAGTTTTTCCCAAAAACTTCGCCGCGCGAGTAACCGGTAATCTTCTCGAATCCGGCGTTTGCATAGATGAGGGGGCGATCGGTGCTGCGCGCGTCGGCAATGACAATCCCGTTGTTAGAGGCTTCGATGGCCCGTTCTAACAGCGTCAGGCGCTCTTCGGTTTGTTTGCGCGCGGTGATATCGCGATAGGTAATGGCTAAGCCATCTCCCACTTTCACCGCCGAGAGGTGCAGCCAAGTGTTGAGTTCCTCGATGTTGTTGCAAACTTCGATTTCGAGGGGGTTTCCGGTTTCAACCGCTGCTACATACTGCTTAAAAAGTCCCAGTTCGAGAGGTTCGATCTCGCTCGCTTGCAAGCGCAAACCCTGAAGTTTCTCAACCGTTGTTCCCGCAATTTCGGCTGCTTTGGGGTTGAGGAGAACGACCTCGAAGTCTTGAATCGTTTGCGCGTTCTCGCTGCGCAATGCTTTCAAGACGACGACTCCATCGAGAGAGGTCTGCAAAATGCTAGCGAGGAAGGCTTGAGATTGTTGTAATTCCTCGTTTTGTTGGCGAAGCTGTTTTTGCAGGCGTTCGATGGCGAGTTGATTGTCAATTCTGGCTAAAACTTCTTCAACCTTAAAGGGTTTAGTAATATAGTCCGCGCCGCCTAGTTCAAACGCTTTTACTTTTTCTGTGGTATCGCGAACGGCGCTGAGGAAAAGGACGGGAATTGCGCGGGTTTCTGGTTGGGCTTTAAGCCGCCTGCACGTTTCAAACCCGCTCATTTCTGGCATGAGAATATCGAGGAGAATTAAATCGGGGGGCGAAGCGCTCACGGCTTTGAGGGCGATTTTTCCCGAAATTGCGCGTTGCACCTGATATCCGCGATCGCTCAACACTTTTGACAAAAAGCGTAAGTTGTCGGGACGGTCGTCAACTAATAAAATTTTGAGGTCGTGGTTCTCAGTCATAGGATTATCGCGAGTCACGGGGTTAGGGATTCCTCTACGAGTTAGAATTCCTCCATCAACGCGATTCTGTTATCCGGAGAATCGTATCTAGGCGAAAATCGCGGACTAAATCTCGTAATGCTGTGGCTAAGGTCGCTTTTTCTCGAGGAAGTTCTTCTACTAATTCTAAGACGCGCTTCTCGTCAACGCGATTTGCCGCTGCAGAAAGACCCTCGATCCACTCGTCGGGGATATCGGCGAATTGTTCTTGCCAAAAGGAGTTGGGACGTTGCGCGATCGCTTGTCGCCTCAGACCGCTGTCGGGTAAGATTTGAGGCGAGTCTTCGTAGATATAACGCACGCCTAAATACTGGGAGATTTTGCCGAATATAATTTCTTCGGTAAAGGGTTTGCGGACGAAATCGTCGGAACCGGCTAATATAATTTCGCTGCGCCGGTCTTCAAACGCACTTGCGGTTAAGGCAATAATAATGGTGGGAATGACCCTCGAGCCGCTTTCTTCTTCAATTTTTCGGATTTGTCGAGTCGCCTCTAGTCCCCCTAAAACTGGCATTCGCGTATCCATCCAAATTAAATCCGGCTGCCAGCTTTCCCAAATCCGCAGTCCTTCTAACCCGTTTGCGGCTTCTTGTACTTCAAATCCAATGGGTTCGAGTAATTTTACGAGCAAAATTCGATTTTCTTCTGTATCGTCAACTACCAAAATTCGATATGTCTTTTGTTGGGATTCTAACCCGATGACTCGCGGAGGGGTTTGGGCGACGGCTTCTACTTTATCGACTCGACCAATCTCGATCTGAAAGTCAAATGTTGTTCCTTCCCCCGGATAGCTTTCGACGGAGATTGTTCCTCCCATCAGTTCGACGAATTTTTTGGTAATTGCTAAGCCCAATCCCGTTCCTTCGGCAGTTGCTCTCCCTGATGAAGTTTGAACGAAGGCATCGAATAAGGTGTCAATTTCTTCGGGAGGAATTCCCACGCCAGTGTCTCTAATCGAAAAGGATAAATGGGTTTCTACATAATCATCTAACCTTGGAATTTTCTCGACGATGAGTTCGACCTGACCGACGGGGGTAAATTTAATGGCATTACTCAGGAGATTAATGAGGCATCCTCGTAGTTTTTGTTCGTCGGTTCTTACATATTGGGGTACATCGGTATCGATAAAAAAAACTAAGTTAACATTTCTTGAGGCGGCTTTGATTTCTAATATTTCTTCAATCCCGTCCAAAAGCCGATAGAGGTCGAAGTTTTTCTCATTTAAAACAATGAGTCCGGCTTCTATTTTAGACAAATCTAAAATATCGTTAATCAGTTCCAACAAGTGTTCGCCGCTTCGTTGAATAATTCTGAGATACTCTTGTTGGTCGAAACTGAGGTCGGGTTCGCGATTGAGCACTTGAACAAATCCGAGGATTGCATTAAGGGGCGTGCGCAGTTCGTGACTCATATTTGCCAAGAACTGGCTTTTTGCTCGCGAAGCAGCTTCGGCTTCTTCTTCTGCTTTTCTGCGCTCTTGAATCTCTTGTTCGAGTTTATTATTTTGCTGAAGCAGTTGTTTTTGCAATCGCTGAATGGTCAATTGATTTTCAATCCGAGCGATCGCTTCTTCAATATAAAAGGGTTTTGTTATATAATCCACTCCGCCCACTTCAAAAGCTCTTACTTTATCAATACTTTCGTCTAAAGCACTAATAAAAATAACAGGAATATTGCGGGTTTGCTCATCTTCTTTCAAATGCTCGCAAACTGTATAACCGTCTATTTGAGGCATTTTAACGTCGAGTAAAATTAGATCGGGCGGTGAAACCTTGGCTGTGCGAAGTGCCATTGTCCCTTTGGTCGAACCGCGAACTTTATATCCCTGTTCGGATAAAGCATCAAATAGGAGTTTTAGGCTCTCTAAAATATCATCTACAATTAAAATATTTCCCTTGCTAGGTTTCATTTTTAGTCGTTTTTATCTATTTCTTTGCTATTAGTCGATAAAAGCATATTTAGAAAAATAAAATTGGTTTAATTGCCCCTATCGTCCATTTTACAGTTTTCGATCAGATCGATAATCTTATCGCACCGAAAGCTATTAACCCAATCCTTGAGACTTTGAACGAGTTGGGAATGTTGGGGTGGAATTTCCTCAAGTAAGCCAAAAATCTGTTCGTTATCAATTAAATCAGCAGCTTGGTAAAGTTGTTGAACCCATTGTGAGGGCATAGCTTTGAGGGAGGCGAGCAAAGATGAATCATTTTGGTCTTCTCGAGCCGGAGTGACTTTGAGGTTTTCATAAATATAGTTTACTCCTAAGTAGCGGGACATTTTCTCAAAGATGACTTGTGCTTGAAAAGGCTTGCGCACGTAGTCGTCGCATCCGGCAGAGAGAGTAATGGCTCGTTCTTCTTCGAGAATACTAGCAGTAAGGGCGATAATAACGGTTGCTTGACCTTTAAGCTGGGTTTTGATGAATCGAGAGGCTTCATAGCCATCTAATATGGGCATTCGCATATCCATCCAGATGAGATGGGGATTCCAGGCTTCCCAAAGCGCGATCGCTTCTTGTCCGTTACTGGCTTGTTGCACTTCAAAACCAAGGGGGGTTAGCAGTTTAAACAGGAGTTGGCGATTGTAGTCTTTGTCGTCAACGGCGAGAATGCGATACTGGGGTTGGTTGGGGGCGAGGGAGATGACGCGCCGCTGTGTGAGAGGGCGTTCTTCGAGGGCGGTTGCTTCGATGGGTTGGACGGGTAGGTGGATGGAAAATTGAGTGGGAGAGGGGGTGATGGGGGGATGGGGAGAGGGGGGGATGGAGTGAGTGGGGGACGGGGAGAGGGGGTGATGGGGAGAGGGAGTGATGGGGAGAGGGGGCGATGGGGAGGTGGGAGAATAGGTGTAACCGTTGCTGGTGACGGTGAGGGTTCCTTGCATCAGTTGTACGAATTTGTGGACGATGGCTAAGCCTAAACCGGTTCCCTCTTGGATATTTTTCCCAGTTTGGGTTTGTTGGAAGGCTTCAAAGAGTTGCTTGAGTTCTTCGGGGGCAATGCCGGAACCGGTATCTTCGATCGCGATCGCAATCCATCTTTTCCCTTTTGCGAGTGGTGATTCTGCGGGGTTGGAGGCGCGCAACTCCTCTCCTTTCACCCATAGGGCGATGCGACCGCCGTAGGGAGTAAATTTTAGAGCATTACTGAGAAGATTGACGAGAATTTGACGCAGTTTGACGCGATCGCTTTGGATGTAACGGGGAACGTCTGGGGTATACTCAAATGTAAGCTGTAACCCCTTCTCTTCGGCTTTGAGCGCGTACAAATCCTCGATGTCGTCGAAAAGTTGATAGAGATCGAAGTTGCTCTCGTTGAGCGTGGCGCGTTCGGCTTCAATTTTGGAAAGATCGAGGACTTGATTAATTAAACCCAGGAGATGTTCGCCGCTACGAAGGATGGTACTGACATTTTCTCGTTGGTCGGGGGTTAAGGTGGAACTGCGCCCGAGCAGTTGAGCGAAACCCAGGACGGCGTTGAGAGGCGATCGCAATTCGTGGCTCATGTTGGCGAGGAAGGCACTTTTGGCGCGGTTGGCGGTTTCGGCGACTTCCTTGGCTTCTTGGAGGGCGATTTCGGCGGCTTTGCGATCGCTGATGTTGCGGGCAACCCAAATGACGGCGCGATCGGGTAGAGGCGCGATTTGAGCGGAAAACCACACCAGAGAAGGATTTCCGGCTGCCCGTTCGCCTTCGAGTAACAGGCTATAATCTAAGGTCTGACTCTGCTGGCTGTCTCGAACTTGCTCGATGAGGGACAACCACGAAGAACCGTTTCCTTCACTCCAAAATTCTTCGACGGTAGGGTTGAGCCAATTGAAACTGGGAGAAGCGGGAGGGGCTTCAATATTATTGTCCTTGTCGAAGATGAGGACGAGATCGGGCAAGGTTTCAAAGACTGCGCGCAATTTGGCTTCGGAGGTGCGCAGTTGAGTTTCGAGGGCTTGGCGATCGCTAATATCCCGAGCCACCCATATGATGGTTTCGTCTGAAAGGGGGGAAAGACTTGCTTCAAACCAGACTGTCTGTTGTCCCACTTCGACGCTGTAATCTAAATACAAAGTTTGTTGCGTTTTAATGACGCGCTGGATGTAACTAAGAAAGGTTTCGACCTGTTCTGGGACAAATAACTGGTGAAGGGTTTGCTCTGGGGGAATTTCCCTTGTTTCCTCGAGCTGTTTGGCGTTTTTTGAGATAATTGTTCGGTAACGCCCTTGACAATCGAGAACGAAAACCCGTTCGCTCATGGCGGCGAATAATCCTTTGAGTTCGGCTTCGGTTCGGGCGAGGGCGGCGGTCCGCTCTGCCACTTGCTCTTCGAGCTGGCGGTTATAGTTGGAGAGGAGTTGCTCGGCTTGTTTGCGTTGGCTAATGTCGAGGAAGGCGGCGATGGCGTAGGCAACAACTCCTGTTTCGGCGACAATGGGCGTAGACCACATTTCCAAGGAGATCGTGCGATCGCGCTTTCGGAGGTGGAGGTCTTGGGTATGGACTTTTTCTCCAGCGAGCGATCGCGCGACGGGGAAGGTTTCGATGGGATACAATTGCTGGGTTGATGCTAAATAAATTTGACCGGCTTCGACCCACTCTTCTAGTGTTGCAGCCGACAAGCTATTTTTCCCCAATAGGTCTTGGGCAATGCGGTTGAGATAAATGGGTTTGCCTGTGGTGTCGTGGATGGATACGCCCACGGGTAAAACCTCTAAAAATTGCAGCAGGCGGCTTTCGTTTTCGAGGATGGCTTGGTTGAGGTCTTCGAGTTGGGCGAAGGAGGTTTGGAGTTGTTGTGCCATTGCGTTAAAGGCAACAGCCAAGTCGCCGAGTTCGTCGTTGCGGTCGATTTTGAGATCTGGCTGCCAGTTGCCTCGGGCGATTTGAGTAGCGGCTTCTTGGAGGCGGAGGAGGGGTTGAGCGATGCGATGGGCGTTCCAAAGGGCGATGGCACTGGCGATTCCTAAAGTTAACAGAGACAGGGAAATCGCAGGGTTAAGATGGGTTAAAGCGGGGGGCGCGATCGCGGACTCCGGTACGAGAACAACGCTTGACCAGTTGGGTTGTCCCTCGTCCGTTGAAAAGGGATGAATGCCGACAAGTTGCGGCTGTCCGTTGAGTCGAATTTTTTGCTGTTGGAAGTCTCGACGGGAGCTAAAATCGTCTGATTGTTGTTCGAGCTTGCCCATTGTACTGACAATTAGGGCATCTTTGCGATCGGCGGAAGTGGCGATAAGGTTGAGAGCGCGATCGAGAATTACGATCTCTCCTTTTTTGGCTCGGGTTTGTTGTTTGAGAACCTCGTCAAGTCCCCGTAGCGATACATCGGCTCCTACGACTCCTACGAGCTGTCCGGCGGGATTGTAGACGGGTTGCGAAAGGGTGACTTTCGGCTGTTGCCCTTCCCCGTTGAGATGGGGATTGCTCCAAACCGGTTTTCCGGCGCTAACCGCTTGTTTGTACCATCGTTGGAGTTTGGGGTTGCCGCCAGGGGGTTCTCCCTCTCCCGCGCTCCAATAGGCAAATGTTCCCTTTGCTGTGGCGTAGTAAACGGCAGATACGCTTTGAGGGGTTAAAAGCGATTGTCCTTGCGATCGCAGTTGTTGTCGGTCGAGGCGGTTTTGTTGCAAGTTGCTGGCATTAAGCTCGTTAAGCAACCGCGCTTTTGAAAGGGACTGGCTAATTTTTTGCTCGATCTCGAAAGCAATTTGCTGTTGCTCGCGCGCGGCGTGGCTTTGAACCACTTGTTGCCCCGTCCAAAAGTAGAGATAGCTAGCTAGAGCGCCAAGGATACCAATTTGGATAATCCAGGGCAAGACTAAGATTCCGCGCAGGGTCATGCGAGGCAAGGGGCGCGCAAGCGGTGAGTTGGGCGGTCTGGCCATTGAATGGAGCGCAATTGCTGATGTTCGGAATCGATTCGGCTGAGAGGGCGGTTGTTCTAGGGCGATCGCTTCGGGTGCTATCTTCGACGCTGCCTAGAAGAACCCTTGATTTCTCAGTTTAGCTTCTCTAGTCAATGTGGATGCTGGCGATTTCGTTGAACCGAGATATAGCCCTCGTCTTTAGAATTATTGCTAACTGTGAACCGCAAGGTTAAATTCTGTATCCGCGATCGCCAACTGTAACTCCCCAAGGCATATATTGTTAAACTTAGTAAACAATTAGTAAATTTTAGAAATTAGAATTTGATATGACGCGCATCGGAGTATTATTACTTAATCTGGGCGGACCCGACGAATTGAAGGATGTTCGTCAATTTTTATACAACTTATTTTCAGACCCAGAAATTATTCGCTTGCCCTTTCCCGGTTTGCAAAAACCCCTAGCGTGGCTGATTTCGTCTCGACGCGCTCGTACTTCTCAGGAAAATTATAAGCAAATTGGCGGCGGCTCTCCTCTCAGAAGAATTACTGAGGCTCAAGGGGAGGCGCTGGAGGAAAAGCTAAAGAGTGAAGGATATGACGCACAAGTTTACGTAGGAATGCGGTATTGGCACCCATTCACCGAGGAAGCGATCGCCTCTATCGAACGCGATCGCATCGAAAAACTGGCGATTCTCCCCCTTTACCCCCAATTTTCCATCAGTACCAGCGGCTCTTCTTTCCGAATTCTCGAGAAAATGTGGCAAGAAGACCCGGCGCTCGGTCGGTTGAATTATACAACGATTCCCTCGTGGTACAATCATCCGGGTTATTTAAGGGCGATGGCGGAACTCATCGGTCAAAAGTTGGACGAGTTTGGCGATCGCGCTTCCCACGTTCACATCTTTTTTAGCGCCCACGGCGTACCCCTCAGCTACGTCACCGAAGGCGGCGATCCCTATCAAAAGGAAATCGAGGATTGTACCCAACTCATTATGCAAACCCTCAACCGTCCTAACGACTGGACGTTAGCCTATCAAAGTCGAGTCGGTCCGGTAGAATGGCTGAGACCTTATACCGAAGATGCCCTTAAAGAATTGGGCGAAAAAGGGGTGGAAGCACTGCTTGTAGTTCCCATTAGCTTTGTCTCCGAACATATCGAAACCCTGCAAGAAATTGACATCGAATATCGAGAAATTGCCGAAGAAGCCGGTATTGAAACATTCGATCGCGTTCCCGCTCTTAATACCCATCCCGAATTTATCAATGCCTTAGCCGACTTAACTATTGAGGCTATTAATAGTCCTCCTCGAACCTTTGCCGAAGTTGCCCGTCCCAAGAAGAAAAAAATGAAAATGTATCCCCAAGAACGGTGGGAATGGGGTTTAACTTCAACTGCCGAAGTGTGGAACGGTCGTTTAGCAATGCTTGGATTTCTGGCATTAATGTTGGAGTTAGTGAGCGGTCATGGTCCCCTTCATTTTGTGGGATTGTTGTGATATTAGGCTGTTGGGTGTATTTAGAGCATGGAACTTAAATTATCCCAAAGGTAATGGGCGATCGGATACCACTAACTTTGAGTCATTCCTCCCTTATCCCTCAAAGGAGTGAATTCTTCCTGTCTGGGTTCGCTAATCGGTGCGTAAAAGCACCGGCGCGGGATCGGGAGCGCAGGAGTGAATTTTTCTATTCTTCTATTCTAAATTCTTCCATTCTGAATTCTTCCATTCTTCCTCAAGTGAAGGCTTTTTCCAAACGTAAACGCATTTGCGTAAAGGCGAACGTCCCCGATCTCGCATTTGCTGACTGCTGTTCCCTTTGTGGCTGGGCAAAACCAACAGTTGTTCCACCTCGAAACCTAGTTTTTCGGCTAAATTCGAGAGAATTAAATCGACAGAAATGCTCGCGCCAGCATAGCGAACGTTGTCGTTGACCATGAATAAAAAGGCTCCGGGTTTGAGAAGGCGAAAACATTCTTGAATGACGCAAGCCATCTCATAGAAATATCCTCTCACCATTCTGGGGATACCGGTATTATTCAATTGCTTTTTAGCCTTTTGGTCGTCGAGGTAGTTTAAGATTGCCTGTAACAAAGGTTGCTCGTCAGCCGCATTAACGGCTGCTTGCCAGTTTGGATTAAGGGTAAGGAGCGCTTTAGGTCGGTTTTCTACAGTGCAACTGAGCATTGTTTGACGAAGTTGGCGAAGTGCCTCTGTATCAACTCCCAAAAGGGCTAATTCAAGGGCGTAGGTGCGAGTGTAATCGTAGCGGTTGCAGTAGGGGGGAGACGTGATGATGGCATCGTACCCCGCTTCGCTCAAGTTTGGCATCACTTCAAGACACGAACCTGGATAAAGAACCCCCAAGGGGGTGTGCTGAGTGGGGGAGTGACAAGGCTCCATCTGTTGGGTGATGAGTGCTAAATCCTCAAGAATTTCGTTGATTTTGTCGCAAATAGCCCGCTGGAAATCGAGAATTTCGCCTTTATTAAAAGATTTTTTCCCTTGTCCGCGTCCAGAACGATAATCCCACCGCAAATATTGACCGTCTTTGCGCGTATAACTAATGGATTCTAAGATACAAAGTAGAGCAAAGCGTAAGACGGCGCGAACTCGCGGAGCTTCCTGTTCGCAGGCGGCTAAATAGCGTTCGATAGCCACTTTTGTCGCGTCTGGATAAGCGCCTTGGGTAATTTTTAATTCGAGTAAAGCTTGACGCTCCTCAAAATGCTGCCAAGGGTGTTGCTGCAACCAGACTTTGAGGCGCTCCACATCGCAGGTTGTAAATTCAGCGTCCAGCAATTTTTTAGTATTGACGATCTGTTGCGCGATCGGCAATAATTCAATGCCATCGGCATCTAGTCCAGCGCTACTTGCAGCAAACAACGCCGTTCCGCTGCCAGCAAAGGGGTCGAGGAGCTTACCGCGAGCGATGGAGTAGGTCGAGAGCAAGTATTCGACTAGGGAGGCGGAGAAGGCTTCTTTGTATTTGTACCATCGATAAACGGGTCGGGTTTTGTTGGCTTGAAAACTGACTAAAGAGCGGGTCAGCGAGGGTTGAACGGTAATTTGAGCTTGGAAATGTTGTTGCAAGTGCCGGTCGAGGGTTTCAATTTCGACTAAACTCGGGCTTTTTGGGTCGGTTTGGGAATCGGAGGTGCTTGCTAGGCTAAACACGGCTGTACGTTTAGGGGAAGATAAACTCAACTGGCTCAGTATAGCAGTGTTGCCTTGGGGAATATAGGGACGTTTTAGCAATTAATAATTAAGTACCTTGCCAAAATTAATTACACATAGCGACTCTTGAGGACTGAGGCACAGTAGGAGTTCTGGGCGGGTGTCAGGAGTAATCTATTTTGTGTAAGTGCTTAATAATTAATAATTGATGAATTGGGTCTAAGACCTCTTCGTAAAGGAAGAAGTGGTGGGCATTGCAGCGAAATTTTAGTTTCTTCAAGGTGATTTACGAACTAACAATGCCCACCCTACATTACTGATTACTGATTACTGATTACTGATTACTGATTACTGATTACTGATTACTGATTACTGATTACTGATTACTGATTACTGATTACTGATTACTGATTACTGATTACTGATTACTGTTCGCTGATTGATGATACCACCGATACCATTCTTGAGAGCTGCGCACGGCAAACCATAACAGAAACATGGCGATTAATCCACCTTGTTGGGGCGCTCTGAATGCAAAAATCACCAAAAACATACACAAAATATCTTCAGCAAAAATAGCCCAAAGCGGCAGACGTTGTAAGCGAAAAAACCAACCCACTTCGACCAGTTTTAACACAAACGCCAGCAATCCCCCAACCGTTCCAATTAACCACAATGGTTCGATTTCCAGTTCCAGTTGTCTTTGTGCGATTCGGACGGCTGTTACGGCGAGTAAAGCTCCTACAATTGGACTAAAACTGAGTTCGACAAGTTGAAGCGCGCGCGAACTTAGAAGTTTTTTTGAACCGAATAGTTCAAAGAGCGACCAACTGGTTAAAATGGCGACTAACACTTGGGGATGAATGCGAGAAAGGAGGGGAACGTTAGTCCAAAGCATATCGCTTTGTAGCAAACCAATGGCGAGCAAAGGTAGGGCAATTCTCATTCCGGCGGCGGCGGAGGCGGAAAGGGCAGCTAACAGTCCAACAAACATAAGGCTTGCGTTTGGGTAAGAAGGAGTTTTTGTTTTAATACATGGCAGAGCAATTTTTTTCCCTAGAGATAGCGACCCGCAACCGCCGCGATCGGGAAAAAACGCGATCGCGGCGGCTTCTAATATCTAGTAAGTAGGTGGGCAAAAATAAACGCATAACCTCGAAAACCGTATTCCTTGCCAGGTAAGGGTTTTAGCTGGAGATATTGTTCTTTTAATTACGCCCACCTACTTATTATAAAAATTCTGACTCAGTTTTAGGCGATAGCATCGAGAAATTACCGAAATTCGCCCGTTGTCTTTGGCAATTTCTTTATTCCTCCTCTTCAATATCGCTCCCCCTCTACTACAATTCCCGATCCCGAACAGCGAATTGTAAATAATTGTTGTATTGTATTCGATTATACGGTTTTACCAAGGCTACAATATTGGAAAAAGCCCAAAGGCAATTCCAATGAAACCCCCAACCCCAGACGAAGCCTCCCTCTTTGCCGATGCGAGAAAGCGCTTAGAACTTGCCCTCAAGCACGTTTCCATGTCCGACGATGCTCTCAGCCGTCTCAAATATCCCAAGGCGAGTTTAAGCGTTTCTATCCCCGTGCGCATGGATAACGGTTCCCTGAGAGTATTTCAAGGCTACCGCGTGCGCTACGACGACACGCGCGGGCCGGGGAAAGGCGGCGTTCGCTACCATCCCAACGTTTCAATGGATGAAGTGCAATCTCTCGCCTTTTGGATGACCTTTAAATGCGCCCTTCTCAATCTTCCCTTCGGCGGTGCGAAAGGGGGAATTACGCTCAATCCCAAGGAATTGTCGCGCCCAGAATTAGAACGTCTGAGTCGAGGATACATCGATGCGATCGCGGATTTCATCGGCCCGGACATCGATATTCTCGCCCCCGATGTCTACACCAACGCCACCATTATGGGTTGGATGATGGATCAATACAGCATCATCAAACGGAAAGTCAGTCCCGCTGTTGTCACCGGCAAACCCGTCACAATTGGCGGTTCCCAAGGACGCGACGGGGCAACAGCAATGGGTGCATTTTACGCCATCAACACCATTTTGCCCAAATTCGAGCAAATTCCCGAACAAACTACCGTTGCTATCCAAGGATTTGGCAATGTCGGCGCAATTCTCGCCCATACCCTGGCTGATGCGGGATACAAAATCGTAGCGGTTAGCGACTCCCAAGGGGGATTGTACGCCCAACGGGGGCTAGATATTCCCAGTATTCGCCAGTATAAAAGCGATCGCCAAATGATGAAAGCGGTGTATTGCCACGACACTGTTTGCGATATTATCGAACATCAAACCATTACCAACGCCGAACTCCTCGCCCTAGATGTCGATATTTTAATCCCCGCAGCCCTCGAAAACCAAATTACCGAAGCCAATGCTGGCGATGTCAAGGCAAAATACATCTTTGAAGTCGCCAACGGTCCGATTAATTCAGCAGGCGATCGTATTTTAGAAGAAAAGGGAATTTACGTTTTTCCCGATATCTTAATCAATGCAGGAGGCGTATCCGTCAGTTACTTTGAATGGGTTCAAAACCGCAGCGGTCTCTATTGGAACCTGACCGAAGTTAACCAACGCCTCCAAGAACGGATGGTACAAGAAACAGAAAGTTGCTGGCAAATTAGCCAAGAACTCGGCGTTTCTATGCGAACGGCTGCCTATATTCATGCCCTCAATCGCCTTGGCGAAGCATTGGATGCCAAAGGAACGCGAGATTATTATGTGAATCAGAGCTAGCGGTTTTACAATAGAAGGAGTCCGATTCGTAGGGTGGGTTAGGCGTAGGGATGATTTTGAGGAAAAACCGATAACTTTTTATCCGCGCCGTAACCCACCGGCTAGGATACTGGTAACTGTTTGCTGTTTACCGCCCCGACATTGACTTAACAAATGCCGGACGTTTCGACAGACGTTTGCTGTAACTCATCACCGCCGGATACGCGCTTAAATCGAGATTTAACATCATCGCGGCAAATCCCAACAGCGAACCCACTGCCACATCTGCTACCGAAAATTCTTCTCCCATTAAAAAAGGCTGACCCTCGAAGATTTGCTCGAGGGGAGGTAACAATTTTGGCATTTCCCGCTCGCGATTCGCTTCAATAAATAAGCCCGTTGCTAGGGTTGAATTGGCAAAAAATACCCACTGCGTAATTTCTCCCCGCTTCTCTAAAGAATCGGGCATTTTGTCGTGTTTTTCGGCAAGATACAGTAGGATTGCGCCCGACTCCCAAAGCTTTAAATCTCCCTCAACAATCGCCGGAACTTTCCCCATCGGATTAATATTAAGGTAGTCGAGTTCTCGATGTTGTCCGCTTTGAAGGTCGAGCCAAACAAATTCGTAGGGGATGTTAAGTTCTTCTAAATAGGGCTTGCTGAAAAAAGCCTAAAGCCAGACAGCAAGGGGAAACTAACCACAAGAGAGTCCCGAAAAAATTGATGGGAAAGGACGAATTATCGTTAAAATGAGTCAAAACCCCTTGCAC
>JAXHVQ010000090.1:0-24134 GCA_034189065.1 Cyanobacteriota bacterium | reverse complement strand
CTTGACTCTCCCCCACTAGGGCAAGGGTCCCCCCACCTGAAGTTCCACCGTTCCCCCCCTCCCCTCAACCGTCGCCGCAGAGATGCGAGAACCCTCAACGAGAGTGAGAGAATTGTCGGCCGCGATCGCAATATTCCCATTGCCCCCAGCATTGGTTTCGGCGCTAATACTACTCCCTTTGAGGGCAATTTGACCCGCGCGCAGTCGAAGATTTCCCCCATCGCCCCGTCCCGCACTACTCACAGCCAACATCGAGTTAGACCGTAACGTCAACTGTCCCGCCTCCAACTCAACGCTTCCCGCCGTCCCGTTTCCCGTTGCCGAAGACGCAATTTCGCTCTCCTCAACCACCACCCCATTGCCCGCGCGCAACCTCAACCGTCCCGCCACCCCATCTCGCGTCGCCGTCGAAAGGCGAGAGCGATCGCGCAATTGCACTGAATCTGAGAAACTTAAATTAATATTTCCCCCCGCCGTCCCATTACTCGTGGCCGCGATCGCGCTATTTTCCAACACCAAGGAACGCCCTTCCGCCCCAATATCCCCCGCATTGCCCGTTCCTTCCGCACTCACCGAAATCGCCGCCCCTTCCCTCAAACCCAACTGCCCCGTCGCGATCGCAATATTTCCCCCTTCGCCCGAAGCGGTTTGGGCTGAAGAGGCAAATAAACCCGACGCAAACCCATTCTCAACCGGACCGACTAACTCTACCGACTCGGAAATATTCGCCGTTAAATCCCCGGCGCGCCCCGAACCAAAGGTCGTCGTAAACGCCTGCGCGCCCCCCGTTGCCCTAAGATTGCGCGCCGTTAGCGCAATATTCCCCGAATCGGCACTTTGGAACGTTCCCGTCCCCAAGAGCGCGCCATCCAAGGCGATCGCCTCCGTCGCCCGAATTGCAATATCTCCTCCTCTCCCTCCTGCCAAGGCTGTCGTCGCGATGGATCCCCCATTGCGCGCCGTAAAATTCGCTGTATCAATGGATACCGTTCCCGCCGTTCCTTCCCCCGCCGAAACCGTGACAATTCCCTGCTCAAAATTGTCGAGGGAGAGGGTTCTGGCAAAAGCAGGATTAATAAATTGTTGTTCCAGGGTCTCAAATCCCGTCCCGCTGACCTCCACCGATTCTGTCGCGCGGATTTGAATCGCCCCTCCCGCACCCGAACCGGCAGTTGAGGCGTTAATGCGACTATCGAGTTGAAGCGATCGCGTATCGAGGTTGATAGGTCCTCCCCGTCCCGAACCGAGAGTCGCCGTCGAAATTTCTCCCCCCTGGGAAAGGGACAACCGTCCCGTTACAATTTCCACAAAACCCGCATCGCCTGTGGAGAGGGCGTTGGTCAAAATGCCTCGCGGAATCGTGCTGGACCCCCCTTTAATTTCTACATCCATTGCATGGATGCGAATATCGCCCCCGCGTTGTGCTGTCGCCGTAGACGCATTAATGCTGCCGTTATCCCCTTGTAAGATGCGGGTTTCCAGACGAATATCGCCCCCCGCTCCCTCATTAACCGTATTGCTCGCAATTTCGCCACCGTTGCCCACGAAGAGGTTTTGGGAGGCGATGGCGATCGCGCCGGCATCTCCCGTCCCCAAAGAATCGCTGCGAATGGCGCTGGCAAAACTCCCATCAATAGAAGTTCCAGCCACCTCAACCCGTTCTGCCCCCACAATAGTCGCATTTCCCCCATTTCCCCCGCTATTGGTCGTCGTTGCGATCGCAGAACCATTGAGAACGCGCAAATCCCTCACGGAAATGAAAAGATTGCCCGCATCCCCCACCTCCGAATTCGTCGCCGTTCCCACTCCCGCGCCATCAGTGAGGGTCATGCGATCGGCGGAAACAAAGATATCGCCTGCCTTTTGCCCAAAAGTTCCCGTCCCAAAACCCGCCTGACCTCGGGCCAAAATTTCCGTTGCATTCACCGTCAAATCTCCTCCAAAACCCGCATCCCCATTGGGATTATCGGGAAGAGTGACAATAGCTGCTCCATCGCGCAGGAGTAAGCGTCCGGTATTAATGGTTGCGCTGCCCGAATTGCCCCCTCCCAAGGCGGCGGTGGAAATGCCCGCAACAGTGGTACTACCGGTAATCCCTTTGGTGCGCGACACTTCGAGTAAGTTTTCAATAAAGCTCCTGAGAGTGAGGATAATAGGGCCGGGTCTGTCGCCAATAATTTCGATGGATTCCGAAGCATTAATCGTCACATTGCCGCCGTTGCCCGTACTAGAATTATCCGCATCTGTGCCGATGCCGATATCAAAGGGATAAGTTGTCCCAATTTCTTTTATAATGCGCAAACGGCGAGTATTAAGGGTTAAATCTCCTGCATCGCCGCTTCCATTTTCCGAGTCCGTACTAATGGAGCCGTTGCGCACGATAACTTCGTCGGTTGCATTGACGATAGTATTGCCGCTGCGACCGCTGCCTCGGGTCTGGGCTCCTATGGATGCGTTTTCCAGTTGTAGCGATCGCGCGTTAACAACGACACCGCTGCCCGAGTCGGAACCGAAGGTAGCCGTATAAACGGTAAGATTGCGCGCAGAGAGGGTTCCGCCGCTGGTGAGGGTGAGTTTTCCCCCCGGCGCGCCCGCAGAGACGACGTTTCCTAAAATGGGGTCGAAGTTACTGGCTGTTAAACTTAGGTCTCCTCCTGCGGTGAGAGAGATATTTCCTCCCGCACCGAGAAGCGCCCTTGCCGTAAGATTTTCATTCACCTCGATATTGCCCGGGGCAGAAAGGGAGATATTTCCAGCATTGAAGGGGGAGTCGGCGACAAAACTGCGAGTAGTTGCGATCGCGCCGTTGGTACTTTCGACTTCGATATCGCCGCCTCGCCCAATGAGGCTGCCGCTGGTTAGCAGTCCGGTGGTAATATCGCCTCGAGCGAGGAGGGTAATGTTGCCGCTGTCGCCGATGGGGTTGGAACTCAGGAGAACCCCGTTGGTTGTATCGATTTGACTGATGGGTTCAAAGGTTCCCGAAGTCACGAGAATATCGCCGCCATTGGTAACGATTCGCGAACCGGGATTCATGGTAAATTGAGCAATTCCGGGGTCTCGTTCGAGGGCAAAGGCGTTTTCGTCATTGATTTTGGCGATAAAATCTCCTCCGGCGAGCAGAATATTGCGATTGTCGGCGAAGGTTAGCGATCGCCCCGCCAATAGGGTTAAACTGTTGCTGCCAATGCCGAAAATATTATCGTTAATGGTAATATCGTTATTGGCTTGAAGCGTCACATTGTTACTAAACAAGGCAAAGCCAAGACTAAACCCACTCACGGTTCCCCCCGATTCAACGAGGATATTTTTAGGATCGAGGAGCAGGGTTCCCGTTGCACCATTTATCGCGCTGGTATCGACAGTTCCGTTGAAGTGCAGATTTCCCCCCGACACTTCCACAAAGCCGCCGTTGGATGGATTGCTCGAATTGGCTCCTCGAGCATTAATATGTCCGTCGAAGTGCGTCGTTCCCGATTTTATAATAACCGTCCCGCCACCTCTATGGTTCCCCCCTTGATAAGGGGGGCCAGGGGGGTAGAAGACTGTGGGGAGTAGAGGACTGAGGGGGGTAGAAATTGCATCGGCACTAAGCGTTACATCCGAACCAATCCTAACTTCCCCAATTCCCCATTCCCCAATTCCCAATTCCCCACTCCCCATTCCCAATTCCCAATTCCCCATTAAAATCGTCCCGCCGCCTGCAACGCCAGAAACATCAAGGGTTGCCGTGCCGAATAATTCCACGCGATCGCCTAAAATTTCAATGGTTCCCCCTGGCGCGCTCAAATTCCCACTATTGTTGACGGTGCCGCCGTATAACGCCAAGGTTTGACCCACACCCACGCTCAAGTTCCCCTCGTTGCCAATGGTGCGATCGCTCTGGTTGCTCCCGTATTGAAGGCCGGGTACAATATTGAGGGAAAGTAGGGGCGGTGCATCGGGGTTAATGGCGCTGAATTCATAGCCGTCCAACTGGATGCTATCGGCAGTCGTCGCAACGAAGGAACCGGGAATATCCAATCGCGCATTTTGACCGAATAAGATACCGTTAGGATTGAGTAAAAAGAGGTTGGCATTGCCTAAAACGCCCAAGGTTCCCAGGATGTTTGAGGGGTTGTTGCCGGTGACGCGGGTAAAGATATTTTCAATATTTGCTGGATTGACAAAATACACCTGTTGTGCGTTGCCAACATTAAATTCAAGGAAGCTGTGGAAAAGAGCGCGATCGCGAATTGCCCCCCCTTCGATTAAATCTCGACTGCCTTGGGGAACAATAAGGGAAGATTCTGGATCGAGGGTGCCGTCGGGTAGGAGTTGAGCGGAGACAGTCGAAACGCTGAGGAGGGAAAAGAGGAGGGACGCGATCGCAGACTTTGGGCAATCCTTCAGCATTGATAGTTTCCCGTACCGATAAAAAAGCGTTGAGATACCTCAATTGTATCGTCTGCCCTTTTCCCGATCCGAAGAATCCAACTTTTTTTCCTACCTTTCCCATTCGTTCTGTTCGTAGTAGGCACTTTAGTGCCATCCCCCGTTCGTAGTAGGCACTTTAGTGCCGTTCCTGAGAAAGCACTAAAAAACTTCTAATTAAAGATTAATAAAATAGAGGACAAAATTGATTACGCTCGGTGAAAGAGCGCCCAACTCGCACCTTCGCGATCGCAGCGACAAAAATAAGGAACGTTCGATGTCTTGTCCGAACAACTCCCGCTCCAATCCCAAGCTAAAACTCCTCCTCCTCGGCGGTTCTGTCGTCCTACTGACAGTTTTATCTCAATTCTTCAACCTTCAAAACCTTTTGCAAGGCGTATTTCTTTGGGTAGAAAATCTCGGTATTTTAGCGCCCGTCGCCTTTATCATTATCTATAACTTAGCAACCCTCCTGCTCGTACCCGGTTCCCTCCTAACGCTCAAAGGAGGATGTTTGTTCGGTTTGCTTTGGGGTTCGATTTACGTCTCAATTGCCGCCTTATTGGGAGCCATCGGAGCCTTTTTCATCGGACGCTATCTCTCGCGGGATTGGGTTTGCCAGAAAATGGAACGCAACCCTAAATTTAAAGCAATCGACGAAGCAGTGAAAAAAGAAGGACTCAAAATCGTCTTCCTCACTCGCCTTTCTCCCCTCTTCCCCTTCAACCTGCTCAACTACGCCCTGGGTGTCACCTCCGTTTCTCTCAAAGATTATATCATCGGTTCTCTAGGAATGATTCCCGCCACTGTAATGTATGTTTATATGGGTTCTCTCGCAAGAGACTTGGCTGCGATCGATGTATCCAATCCGCCCGCCACGCCAGAAACTCAAATCGCACAATGGGGAATTCAGGGAATTGGGTTAATCGCTACCATTGCCGTAACCCTTTATGCCTCGCACCTTGCCAAAAAAGCCTTAAATCGAAGCCCTATCACCGAAAGAATCTCCCATGCTCGAGCCCGAAATCGCTAATTCGTCCGCCATCCGTACCCAACTCTCGAAAAAAGGATTTCCATCGGCATTCATTTTGCTGCTAGCTGTGGGTTTTGCCCTTGCCTTTGCCGTCGAACCCGCCTTTGCCCAAGACGCTGTCGGGGGGGGAGGGTTTAATCCCCAACAATGGCTGCGCAACGCCTTACAGTGGATCGACAGCTTAGGTGCAGCAGGCGCGATCGCGTTTATTTTACTCTACATTGTCGCCACCGTCGCCTTCTTACCCGGTTCCATCCTTACCCTCGGTGCAGGCGTTGTTTTTAACATCTTTTTAGGCTCTCTCTACGTCTTTCTCGGCGCAACATTAGGGGCAACTGCTGCATTCCTCGTCGGGCGATATTTAGCGCGGGGTTGGGTGGCAAAAAAAATTGAAGGCAACAAAAAATTTCGAGCCATTGACGAAGCTGTCGGTAGAGAAGGACTCAAAATCGTTCTTCTAACTCGACTTTCTCCCATCTTCCCCTTCAACTTATTAAACTACGCCTATGGCATCACCGGCGTTTCCCTCAAAGATTACATTATCGGTTCGGTTGGCATGATTCCCGGAACGGTGATGTACGTTTATATCGGTTCCCTAGCCGGGAGTCTCGCCACCGTAGGAACCGACGCTCAACCCGACAATCCTACCCTACAATGGACGATTCGGATTATCGGGTTTATCGCCACCGTCGCCGTTACGCTTTACGTGACAAAAGTGGCTCGAAAAGCGTTAGATGAAGAAGTTTTGGAGTCTGAAAATGACCGACCAAAAGACAGTTCAACTGAACCTATTAATTAGGAATTCAGAATGGAAGAATGGGAGAATGGAAGAATAGAAGAATTCACCAAGTGCTGCTGACCCCGCGTTGGCTTTTACGCACTGGGTAGCGAACCCAGACGGGAAGAAGTCAGAATAGAAGGATGTAAGAGGCTTTAAGGGATTGTTAAAAGTAGATGCTCTTCGTCTATTATTTGCGTTCCGGAGCGAAAATGCTATACAACTTAGAAGACCGAGAGATGGCAGAGCATAAATTTCCCAACATTCGCGATTTAGCCATTATCGGCGATCGCCACACGGCTGCGATCGTCACCACCCAAGGCGAGATCGTCTGGTACTGTCCGGAGCGTTTCGACTCTCCTTCTTTACTCGCGTCCTTACTCGATCCCGAAAAAGGCGGAGTTTGGACGGTGCAATCGCCCAACCTCAAATTTGCCCGCCGTCGCTACCGAGAAGACAGCGGAGTCCTAGAAACCACCTTCGCAGGCGCGGGAAGCGAGTGGCACCTCACCGACTGGATGCCCTACGACGAAAACTTGCCGCGCGGATTGTGCCGCTGGACTTCTGCCGTACCCAACGAGGTAACATTAACACTTCGCGCCGCCCCAAACTATGCCCGACGCGCGCCGAACCTACGCAAAGAGGGGGATGCGGTTCGAGTTGGCGATCGCGATTTTCTCTACGCCTCCCATCCCCTCATCATCGACGGAGAAGCGGTTTCCTTCACCATTCCCCCAGGCGAATCGGGGTGGGCGATGCTGGTTAACGAAACCCTCTCCCAGCCCGGAGAAGCCCAGATGAAGGCTTGGCTGGAGACCACCCTCGAAAACTGGCGAAAAGTGGCAGCCCGCGCGACCTACACCGGACCCTACGAAGGCCAAGTCGCCGATTCAATTCGCGTCCTGCGGCTGCTAACCTTTGAAGAAAATGGGGGAATTATTGCCGCAGCAACCACTTCCCTTCCTGAAGTCGTTGGGGGAAAGCGAAACTACGACTATCGCTACGTCTGGTTGCGCGATGCAGGGATGATTGTCCGGGCGCTAACCCGGGCGGGTAGCGACGGTACCGAAGAACGACAGTTCCTTAACTATCTCTGCGGCTTTGGCTGCCATTCGGGTAAGAAACTGCCCTTAGAACCCTTTTCAACCTTAGACGGGGATGCTGTTTGCGACGAAGAAATTCTCGACTTTGTTGGCTACCGAAGCAGCAGTCCCGTTCGCATTGGCAATGGCGCTCGACAACAGTTACAGCTTGATGCTTACGGCAATGTCCTTTTAGCCGCTCAACTGATTTATAACCGCTTTGAAACCCGAGAACACTGGTCAACGATCGAACGTATTGCCGACTATTTAACCGAACATTGGCGCGATCGCGACAACAGTTTTTGGGAAGAACGCGAACAGTATCAGTATACTGCAAGTAAAGCACTTGTTGCCTGCGGTTTGGAGCAGGTTGCTCGCTTTGGGGAGGAAGAACAAGCCCGACGCTGGCGAAAGACAGTGGAGGAAATTCGGCATTTCATCGCCGATCGCTGTTTGACTTCCGAAGGAGCCTATGCCGTTATTGCGGGAAGCGAAGCGGTGGATGTTTCGGCGGCGCTTTTCCCGATATGGGGGTATACGGCTCCCGATGCGCCGGAAATGGTTGCTACGATGAAGGCTTTGGAACGGGATTTGGCAACGGGTCATTTATATCGTCGGCAC
This sequence comes from Cyanobacteriota bacterium, assembly GCA_034189065.1. Classification (GTDB taxonomy): domain Bacteria; phylum Cyanobacteriota; class Cyanobacteriia; order Cyanobacteriales; family Spirulinaceae; genus FACHB-1406. The sequence continues at coordinate 16,207 of JAXHVQ010000090.1, read as the reverse complement.
TTAGAACAGTTCGACTCGCAACGAGAAGGAGCGTTTTTGGCAGGAACGTTTTGGGTCGCTCAGTATTGGGTAATGCGTCGAGATTTTCAACGGGTGGAGAAGATTTTAGAAGCGGCTTTTGAGTACGCCAATGACTTGGGTTTGTTTGCTGAGGAAGCCGAGCCCAATACGGGTCAAATGTTGGGAAATTTTCCTCAAACTTTCGTTCATTCTGCTTTTATTAGTACAGTCGTCGAGCTTAAAATGGCGCTTCAGCAATCTTCAATGTAGCGGAACTTTCCCCGATGATAATTTGCGAAAACCAGGATGAAAGCGACTTCTAACCATTTTTTGAAGTCGCCCGTGCTGGGTACAATCTTTCTGTTTGTTTAATTGGAGCGTGCGAGTGAGCTGATGGCACCTATGATTTCTGGATTTCTCGCTGCCAGAAGTCTTATCCTACAGGGGATTCGGTCTTTCGCCGCCCCACAATTGATGTAGGACTGCTATAGCAACAAAGGTGCGTTACGCTGCACTAACACACCCTACAGATAGAAGCTTTGCGTAAGTCCTAAGTAGGCAGGGCGCAGCCATTTCTATTGGATAGACAAAGCGCTAATGAAACATTTCGCGATCGGCTCCCGGGTAGCTGCACCGAGAGCTAACTGCGTTGCCTTGCCTCGTAAAAGCGAGCCGATTGAAGGTGTCCAACAACTGGAGCGCTACTCAAGAATTTAGCAGAAGTTCCCTTGGTTTGGGGGCGAAGGCGGTTAATTCTAGTGTTCGGTTCAGAAACTGGCGACTGGAATCGTCTTAAAGATGTAGAGAAATAAACCGAGTAAGACGACCATGACTCTGGAAAGCCGTAAATACCGCATCGCTAATGTCGCAACTGGGCCGCGATCGGATGGAAATGAAAGGGGAGAATTATAGCACTACGCATCAGCTCAAAAAATTCAGAAATTGCTCCCGAGAAACGTCTTATATGTAGAGACACGATTCAACAAAATCTACTGAGAGAGGAAATTAGAGATGGCACAAGACATCAATGTTCACATCAAAGGCTATCGCGAAATCATTCAAGTCTTTCTTGTAACCCGTCCCAAAATAGACAATATAGAGGAATGGAAAAAAATCAAAGAGGACATCATTAAGTACGAGGATAAGCCTGATGTAGAAGCTTTCCAACGTTTCGTTCAAACATTAACTCAAATAAAGCCAGAACGTGATAATAAGGAAGAGTGGTCTGCCATACGAAGCACATGCGAAGACATTCTGCACGATTGGGAAACAACAGAAAAGCAACCGCTTTTCAGAAAGTTGCTAAGTCGATTTGTGTCAACTGTTCCTCGTCAAAGTAACAAGGATGAGTGGAATAAAATTCGCAAAGAGTCAGAGTCAATTCTCAGGGATATCTAGTAGTCTTTTAGAGATGAATGACACTCATACAAGCCCAAAGTGTTGCACAGAATCATTTCTACACATCTAGGTCACAGAGATATTAGGTGCGTTACACCGTGTTAACGCACTACCAATAGTTGCTTTTGCGGCACTTCCAGCCAGCAAAAATTAATGCTGTTGCCATGCTGCTAAATAGCCAGGAAATATGAGAAACTTCTGTGCAAAGAAAATCGTAATGGAGTGCGATACTTACGCTGGACTTTGCCTACACAAATCTCATGACTAAGCAAGGGGAAACTTTACTAAGTAGGTGGGCATAAATAAACATTACAACCCAGAATCCGAAACTGAAGCTGAAAGCCAGCTACAAAGAGGGTTTCATGATTTTGGATTCGGTCGCTATTTTGCGAATAATTGCGCCCGCCTACTTAATAGATTCATCAAGTACTTCCCTTTCCCCTTGCCTACCTGTTTTCTGTAGGCGACTTTGGGTGTAACATCGCTAGCCAATCCTCTAACTTTGGGAGAAACGACATTATAGTCTTCAGTGCGATCGCACTAACTATCTTCTCTCCCTAAATTACTTACTAAGGAAGTTTGGGCAGTAAAAAAGAAAAAATTCAGCAATAAGGCAGAAAAAACGTCTTAAAACTAGAAAAACACAAACTCTGAAATATACGCGGAAGTTAATGATGAATTCACTTAACAAAGTATTAAACTCGTTCAAGATTTTGGCTGTTACTTTTTCCTTATTGCTATGCTTTTTTACATCACCTGCAATAGCTGCTCAGGAACACTGTCGGCCACCAAAAGGACCAATTCATGTTCAGAATGCCTCTTTCGATTATAGTAACACTGGTAATATTAATCACGATTTTACAGTTCGCTCTGCTATCGTTTCTTTACCTGAAGGCGAGACTGGAACAATAGATGAGATTATAATTACCGGACCAGATGGAAACAGAGAATTCGGTTGTTCTAATATCAAGGTAAAAAATGGTACTAATTTAATACCAGCTTGTGGCGGTCCTGCAGTATTGAAAGCTGGAACAACAACATACCAAGCTAAAGGAAGTTACTTTGAACCTCAAGATACTTTTGGTAATTTTCTTATCAATCTCTGTGACGAGTTCGTAAGCCAAAACAACAAATAACTTTAGAGTGTTCTCATTTGCATCAAAGCCTTATTTTAGCTTTGCCCTTTGAATAAAACTCTCTATCTGAATCTGGGGAAGGCTCATGTCTTCCCCCTCTGAAAAATCTGGATCGAACTAGGAACCAATAGAATATGTCCAGTTCAACTACAAATAACGAGAAGATTTTTAGTGGTAACTTAATTGTTATAGCTATTTATTTTGCGATCGCATTTATGGGTTTCGGTTACGTTTTAGCAAGGCTACCAGAAATTACACCAGAACAAATAGAAATGTATCAAAAAGGAACTTGTATTCAAGGAGGGTGGAGATATGGCTTAATTTTAACTCATGTTTTGACTTTCGTACTCGTTCCTTTTGCAATGAGAATTTTTTACCAGGCATTAAATAATTTAAAGTTACCCCTAAAAACAATTTTTGCTTCCCAACTAGGGCTGGCTCTTATTATGGTATCTATTGCCTCGGAGATTGGTTGGCACGTGACTCAATGCTGGTATTATCAAAATGATTTTACCATGCTCAATTTTATGTTTTACTTTTTCTTGATTTCCGGATTCGCTTTATGGGCAGATGGTTTTAGTAAAGAGGATAATATTTTAAACAAGATAGTTAACATTTTCTTTGCTCTGTGCTTATTAGCAGTTTCAGTTTTATACCCCATAGGTTACAGAACTCAGAATCCTGATTTGAAAGTACCAATTTACATTGCTTTGACTTTAGTTTTTATCGTACTTACTTATCGAGGACATAAAATTATTAGAGATTGGAAAATCATTTTATTTCCTATATTTTCTGTAGGAGTTAATCTCTCGTTTGTTTTTCTTTTAGATAAATATGGAGGCAATCCTTATCAACCTCAAATTGCTTATAATGCTTTATTTCATATTCTCCACGATTTGGGAGGTACGCAAGCTGGAGTTGCTATTTTTACTTGGCTAGTTTATGAAAAAGGAATCCTTAAAACTCGAAAAATGCCAAGTAATGAAACTAAATTATCTGAATCAAAAGTATAACTTCTCGCTTTCCAGCTTTTTTGTTGTCAAAAACATCGTAGTAAATAAGGTACACAATGAACCATTTTCTAGAAATAGTTTATCCTATAGGACATTTGGTTATAGCGATAGTCGAATTAATTCTCGTAGTTTTTGCTTATCCTTTCTTTCGTTTATCAAGTAATTGGGCAATGATTGCCTTACCCATTATATTAGTTAGCTCGATTTACAGCAATCTAATTCTTTTTAGTGGGAAGTTTATCGGTCAAGGAGAACTATTAGAGAAGCTTTCTCAAACACGGTATTTACTTCATTATCTAATCCTCCCTTTGTTCATTGTTGTTGCCATTGAGTTAGCTTATTGCTCTGGTGCTAAATGGGCTAATCAATTTGTCAGAGTTTCATCTTGGCTACTAGCTTTTGGGCTGGCAGCATATGATGCGATCAAAAATTTTATCGGACTAGAGTTGAAACCAGAAATTTTTGCTGGTGTTTTGCGCTATGTCACAGTAGACATAAAAATGCCAATCATAACCATAATAATTAATGCTTTTGTTTTATTAATTGGCATAGGGATTTGGGTAAGAACTAAAAATTGGCGCTGGTTATTCATTGGATCTCTAGTTAGTTTCTTAGGGAATGCTTTTCCTTCGGCGCAAGTAGGAACTCTTCCTAGCGATTTTTCTGAATATATTTTGGCATTAAGTTTATTATTAACGCAGTATCATTTTGAAGACGACATAGATAAATCAACCTTTGTTCCTCATGCTCCTGAAGGATGGGAACAGGCAGAATATTCTGGTTATCAAGTTTTCTGGAAAGAGGTGAGAAATGAAGAGCAGATAGTTTACACAATTTATCAAGTAGGCAGTCATCAAAAAGGTGACTTTGTAAGAATTTATGCTCCTCAAGAACCATATAAAGAAAATGGTAAACTTAAAGTTATTACATATTTGCATGGTTTTTCCCTCTGTTTGCCACAATTTTATGAAGAACATTTGGAAGCATTAGCAAAAGAAGGATTTTATGTATTTTTTCCTGATTATCAAAAGAGTAATTATCCAAATTTTACTAAGGAAAACGAAACATTAGAAACAGCCCAAGCATCTCGCTCCAGTTTAAAAAATTGGTTACTTAAAAGTGGAGTATTGCTGATGAAATTAATTTTACGACGTAAGGTGAATAGACTAGAACTAAAAAAATTAGCAAAAAAGGGTACATGGATGGGATTGAGATTGACTTTAAGTACATCATTACTTATTATTGTAGCGAATATCATATCTTTGTTTAACCGTCAATATGGTCAGAACTTGGCTAGCATGATTACTACTGTTATATACAGTTTGCTTAAAGCCCCAATAGAATGGCTTGGTTTTGCTGTTGATTCTACAGTACGGGGATGGGAAAAGCTATGCGAACACAATAAAGCAAGTAAAGCATTTGAAAATTTAGACTTGTCTAAACAAGAGATAGATTTTTATGTATTCGGTCATTCTTTAGGTGGTCTTTTAGCTCTTAGCTGGCCTTATTATTTAAAGCAACAGCAAGATGAAAAGCTAGATAAATTTCATCCCAAACAAATAATTACTGCAGATCCAGCTCCTAATAGCATTATGGGTATTCCTAAAATCGCAACTGTAATTTTATGGATTTTTCAATTTCCTTCTGTAACACGACCCCTGAAAATTAAAAAGACAGGATGCGATCTCAAAGTCCCAACAGGTATTTTGCACGGAAACGACGATAAACTGGTGAAACCTAGTGAATGGATAAAAGGTTCTCGATCCCAAGAAAAAGGGGCATTTTTTTCCATTGCCTCAAAAGAGAAAAATATTTATTTTGCTCAATCTAATAAAGACAAAAATTTAATCGCCAACCATAATGAATGTGTTACGAACACAATTTATTATGGAGACGGTTTCATGAAAAACTTTGGTGGAGCAAAGCGTGAACCAGATGCCTATAATTACGAATATATTTGGTCTGCAGTTCGAGCTGTAGTTATAGGCGATGTACAAGCCAATCAACTAAAAAATGGTAATGGTTTCAATTTAGAGGATTTTGAAGTTCTTGATGAACCCAAATAAATAATCTCTTTGCTTCAAAGTTGTATAAGCACCTCAACAAAATCTTTTACACGCCTATTGCTTTCGTAAACACGGTATATCAGGGCTTTGAGCATATCGAGATGAATTAATTGTGAACGGGTACTTATCTGTGGATGGGACGACGTTAAACTTCAATCCTTCTTACCGAGTCGAGGTAAATTTCGCGCGATCGCAACAGCGCGATCGCAGCGGACAATCAAAACACCCAGGATTTTTGGCAGTGCAAACGCTAGCACCAAAGTCGAGCAATGTCAAGTTCCACCGACTGGCATTGCGCGCAGGAACGATGCGATCGGCCAGACCCCAGAGTAGCCGACAGCGAGACTTAACGCGATCGCCTTTTACCCCGAAAAAACGCTCCCAAATGCGCGCGACGTTGGTATCGAGGATCGCCGCTGGTTTCCCAAAAGCATGGGCCAAAAGCGATCGCGCGGTGTATTTCCCCACTCCCGGCAGTTTCAGCAATTCTACCTCCGTTTGAGGGGTTTTCCCGCTGTAGCGATCGCGAATCGTTTTTGCCGACTGACAGAGGCGTTCGGCACGAAAAAATAACCCCAACGGCTGCAATAATTGCCCCACTTCCTCCACCGAAGCGCCTGCCAGCGCGTCCCAGGTGGGATACTGGGCGAGAAAGGCGATGTAAAGGTGAAGGACGGTTGCCGCATCGGTCTTTTGCAGCAAGCATTCGGCGACGAAAATAGCGTAGGGATCCCGGGTGTTGCGCCAGGGAAAATCCCGCAAATTCTCGCGTCCCCAAGCGGACAACTGACGGCGAAACCACTGAATTTCCGAAAAGTTAGGGAGTTGGGTTTTGATTTCGGGCTGAGGTGGATTTTGGCTCATTTATTTGACATTGACAGCGATGATGCTAATATAACTACTCGCGAGTAATTCTTCTATTCTTCCCGATGCCAGAGTTTCGCGACTCAAATAGGCTCGCTATTACTGTTTACTGGTAACTGATTACTGGTAACTGATTACTGAAATGACTGCTTTTCGCGTTGGCGTAGCCGGACCGGTGGGTTCGGGCAAAACAGCTTTGGTGGATGCGTTGTGTAAGGCGCTACGACAGAAGTACGAAATTGCTGTCGTCACCAATGATATTTATACCCAAGAGGATGCCCAATTTCTCGCGCGATCGCAAGCCTTGGAGCGCGATCGCATTTTAGGTGTGGAAACGGGAGGTTGTCCCCACACGGCAATCCGCGAAGATGCGTCGATGAATCTCAACGCAATTGAGGATTTGGAAAGTCAATTTAAAACTCTGGACTTTATTTTTCTTGAAAGCGGCGGGGATAATCTCGCAGCAACGTTCAGTCCCGAACTTGTCGATTTAACCATTTATGTCATCGATGTTGCGGCGGGCGATAAAATTCCGCGTAAAGGCGGTCCGGGAATTACGAAATCCGACCTTCTGGTTATTAATAAAATAGATCTAGCACCCCACGTCGGCGCAGATTTAGGCGTGATGGAACGCGATGCAAAAAAGATGCGCGGCGAAAAACCGTTTGTCTTTACAAATTTAAAAACCCAGGAAGGATTAACAGCCGTCGTTGAATTTGTCCGCCGCAATCAGGTTTAGTTGAGCGTTTGGGGTTTCGATAAAACTTGACGAGCAACTGCTTTATTCGCTTCGCAACGCCTCTGTTCCGGGGATATGACCGAATATACGCTCTGAATATTCAAATATTTCTGGGTTGTTGAATAATGCCCGATAATTGATATCGTCAGCTACCGTTTTCCATCGGTTGAGAACGTCCATCTTAGCTGCTTGACCGTCAAAATTAAGTCCATCGAAAGAACTCCCCGTTCCATTTTTCCTCACTGTATCAAAGCCGCGATCGGAAAATTCGAGCTTAAGCTGTTCGGCAATTTCTTTCCGATAGTCAACGCTAAGGAACCACGAATTATAATTGATGGGAACCTTCGTTTGACTGAGAAATTGAGTTTCTCCTAAGTATTCTTTGGCGTAGGAAATCCAAAGATCGACAATAGATATATCTATTGCTCCCTTTTCGCCTTTTATTTTAAAATAGTTACGCTTGATTTTATTTTTTTTCTTAAGCTGTTGAGAATGGCGTTTTACCATACTTGCCAGCATATTAAATGGATCTCTTAAAATCACAACATCATATCTCTCAGCACTTTTCCCTAAATAAATATCGTGTTTTTGTTCGATTTCTGGATCGATCGCTTTAGACAGTCTGCAATTTTCATAGCTATAAATTAAACAATCTTTTGGACTAAACTTGCCCCGAGCGTCTTGGTGCAACTGAGGATCGGAATAATGCTCTGCTAAAAAACGATAGGGATTTTTGCCTGGAAAAATATTATTTAAATGTTTAACATTTCCTTTTTCTTGCTGAAGCATCCAGTTGATGATTGCATGATTTCCACTTCTTTTCAATCCTACAACTCTAATTTCTTTTTTGTTGACAATCGGGGATTGAGCAGAAAAGTTATCAGATAAGATTCTTGTAAAATCATCAATTGTGTAAATAAGGTCTCGCTTGAGTCTTCTAAGATTGTCGAGAGTATTAGCCATGCTTAGCTTTAAGTGAACTGTCTAAAGCCAATATAAACTGATTTGTAAAAGACTGCCAACGGTTGTAGGAAGGGGGCGTACAAATACTCGCCCCCAAAACCCTTATACTCCTGGACCCATGCCAATAGTTCCAGCGTAAACAGCGCGATCGCCTAATTCATCCTCAATGCGTAACAAGCGGTTGTACTTCGCCACCCGTTCGCTGCGACACAAGGAACCGGTCTTAATCTGTCCGGCGCGAGTGGCAACGGCAAGATCGGCAATGGTTGTATCTTCCGTCTCTCCCGAACGATGGGAAATGACGCTGCGGAATTGATTGCGCGTTGCGAGATCGATGGTTTCGAGCGTTTCTGTCAGCGTCCCAATTTGATTGAGTTTAATCAAAATGGCATTTCCCGCCTTTTCTTTAATTCCCCGTTGCAAGCGCTCGGGATTAGTCACAAATAGATCGTCCCCAACAAGCTGAATCTTACTCCCCAACTTTTCATTGAGCAACGTCCAATTTTCCCAGTCTTCCTCGTGCAACCCATCTTCAATAGAAACAATGGGGTATTTCTCCGTTAGCTGCACCAAATAATCGACAAATTCGGCGGGACTGTGGGGACTGCCATCGTAGACATATTGTCCGTCTTTATAAAACTCGCTCGCCGCAACATCCATTGCCAAAGCAACTTGTTCTCCGGGCTTGTAACCCGCCTTTTCAATGGTTGTCATCAGGATTTCTAGGGCCTCCTCGTTGGATTTGAGGTTGGGTGCGTATCCCCCCTCGTCGCCCACGCCGCCCAACAGTCCGTCGGCATCCAGGACTTTGCTGAGGGTAGCAAATACTTCTGCACCCCACCGCAAGGCTTCGGCGAAGGTTGGCGCGCCTACGGGGACGATCATAAACTCTTGGAAGTCTACGTTGTTAGCCGCGTGGGCTCCGCCGTTGATGACATTCATCAAGGGAACGGGGAGAACATTAGCTAAAGGGCCGCCCAAGTACCGATAGAGGGGCATTTGCAGTTCGTCGGCGGCAGCCTTGGCGGTGGCTAAGGAAACGGCGAGAATGGCATTGGCCCCGAGTTCGGATTTATTTTGGGAACCATCTCGTTCGATCATGGCGCGATCGATGGCGACTTGATCGAAGGCATCGAGATCGAGAAGTTCGGGGGTAAGTTTTTCTTTGATATTGCGTACGGCCTTCGACACGCCTTTTCCACCGTAGCGGTGTTTGTCGTCATCGCGAAGTTCGTGGGCCTCGAAGGTGCCGGTGGATGCGCCGCTGGGGACTTGGGCGATGCCGATCGCGCCGCTTTCGAGACGGACTTCGGCTTCGACGGTGGGCCGTCCGCGCGAGTCGAGGATTTCTCGGGCGGCGATCGCTTCGATGAGAGCTTCTGTTTTCTCTAGCATTTCCCTTAAGTTAGATTGGTTCAATGTTGGCTCCGGCTCTCAGGATACGCCCTCTCGCGACGGGAAAGAGTTTATTTAAGCATATTTTTGAGTCCGGCGTTGGGCGAAGGCTAAAATCGAGGGATGGTGGAGGGGGTAGTGGCGATCGCGCGCGCAGATTTTCGAGGAGTTGGGAATTTGAAATCGGCTTGAGGATAAAATTTTCTACGGAAAGGTAGAGTATATCCGCAGTTTAATCAGTTTTGAGGGAAAAGATGTAGCTAGTTTTAGAGCTAGCTTCGAGGAGGCTATTGATGATTATTTAGCGCTCTGTGAGGAAAAAGGGATTGAACCAGAGAAACCGTTTAAGGGAAGTTTTAACGTGCGTGTAGGCAGCAAACTTCATCGTAATGCGGCGTTGTTTGCCCGAGAAAAGGGGGTTAATCTTAATAAGTTGGTGACGGATGCACTGGAATGTTACCTGAAGGAGCAATCTTTGGAAAAGGGTTAAGGAGTTTAGAGCGGGTGTTAAACTGAGACGCATCTAACTGACGGACTGAAATTTGCTAAAAGGCAGTGAGAAATGCGTTATATAGCATTTCTGAACGGGATGTAAACCGTTTCAACCTAGGGACGTTCAATTGAACGTCCCTACTCGCGGTGAATTTGAATTCTGGGCTATTTATTGTTTACGTTTCAGAGCGAAAACGCTATATAGATGCAAGGGCAGCTTACACCCAACCCCTAAAACCTTCAAAATTGCTTCACTTGCGAACTAACTCAACCAATTTAATATGACGTTGCATAGATTGTCTTCCCCTAAATTCGCGATGAGTATAATGGTGCGTTACGCTCCGCTAACACACCCTACTTTATTCTGTGCAGCTTCATGTCAATCTGCTATCAACTTCTCAATCAGCTTCTCCACTCGCCCTTTAATGTCATCGCGCACTTCTTGGAAGATTTCCGGTTTTTCGGCGGGATCTTCCAGTTGCCAGTCTTCAAAGACTTCTCGCAACACCCACGCTTCGGGCAAGTTGACACCGCAACCGCACAACGAAATAACGGCATCGAAGTTTTCGGGATTAAACTCGCTTAAAGCATTGGAAGTTTGGTCGCTAATATCGATGCCAATGTCCGACATGGCTTTAATCGCGTGGGGGTTTACTTGGCTGGCCTCCAAACCCGAACTGACAACTTCAATTTTACCAGCTCCCAGGGTTTTAGCAAAGCCTTCTGCCATTTGGGAACGGGCGGAGTTTTTCTTACAGACAAACATTACTTTTTTCATGGGTTTTTCTCCGATTTTATAACTAACTTTGACAACGAGAGCTTTGCACTTGACGCGATGAAAGGACTAAGCCTTGACAGTCGTAAAATAAGAGTTTTAGGACTGCCAAGGCTCGATTACTACAAGGGTTCTTTGTCTTTTCGTTCGCTATAACGGTCAGTCAGATAATCGACTTTATCGCGCAACAGCAGCGTGAATTTGTACAACTCCTCCATAACATCGACCACGCGATCGCGGTAGGCAGAATCTTTCATCCTCCCATCTTCATGAAACTCCTGATAAGCTTTAGCAACGGAAGATTGGTTGGGAATGGTAAACATCCGCATCCATCGTCCCAAAATCCGCAGGGTATTGACCGCATTAAACGACTGGGAACCGCCACTCACCTGCATCACAGCTAGAGTTTTTCCCTGAGTCGGTCGTACTGAACCAATCTTCAAAGGAATCCAGTCAATTTGATTTTTAAGGATGCCGGTAACGTTGCCGTGCATTTCTGGCGACGACCAAACTTGTCCTTCGGACCACTGACTTAAGGCGCGCAACTCCTGGACTTTGGGATGAGATTCTTCAACCTGTCCGCGTAGGGGAAGTTCTTGGGGATGAAAAAACTTGACTTCTGCCCCCATTTGTTCGATGATTCGTGCTGCTTCTTCGGCTAGCAAGCGGCTGTAGGAACGTTCTCTTAAAGAACCATATAAAAATAAGATTTTGGGGGGATGGTCGAAGTTTGTCATAGATTTACAATTGTTGGATGGGTTGAGGACAATTTAATCCATCGATCGCGGCCTTTTAATATCTCGGAAACCGCGCGAAAGGTAGCGATAGACGATGACAGCCAGTTGCGCGCCGAGAATGGGGGCCACCCAATAGACCCAGTGATGCTGCCAAAGTCCCGCAACGACAGCAGGCCCGAGCGATCGCGCGGGGTTCATACTCGCCCCGGTAATGGGCCCTAAAAATGCGGCTTCAACTCCGACGGTTAAGCCGATCGCAATTCCCGCAAACCCAATAGGCGCGCGACGATCGAGTCCCGATCCTAAAATGACGAACATGAGGATAAACGTGAGAATAATTTCCAGGATAAAAGATTGAAATCCATTGTCGTTGAGGGGAAGCGTTGCACCTAAGTTGGCAACTAAACCAAAAGTGAGTCGCAGAAGGGAGGATGCCGCGATCGCGCCGAGGCATTGAGCGATAATATAAGGCAATACTTTTTGTCTGGGGAAAAATCCCGTCGCCCAAAATGCGAGGGTAACGGCTGGGTTAATATGAGCATCGCTGATATGTCCGGTGGCATAGATTAACGCTGCCACCACTGCCCCAAAAACAAAACTTACACCCAAGTGAGTAATTGCACCGTCGGTTATTTGATTAACCATCACCGCACCCGTACCGGCAAAGACTAAAATAAAGGTGCTAATGCCTTCGGTAACTGCCTCTCGTCCGCAATCGGAAATAGATTTTCTTAGGCTTTTTGCGATCGCCAATCACTTTCTCCTCAACACAATACAGTACGGGCGGGGTTACCCCGCCCCTAACTCGGCATCGATTAAAACTCTTCTTGCTTGCGCAGCAACTCCGGAATCGTCAAATCGAACTGCGATTTTCCTTCAAACACCGTTCCCACTTCGCCTTTATTAAATTTAACTTGGTTGATATTGTAAGCCTCTTCGGGGAGAGGAATATAACCAATTTTTTCGACTAATTGGGGGGCATTTTCTAGGTAAAAGGCGACAAAATCGCGCAAAGCTGGATTACTTTGGGCTTTTTCGAGGTTGACGTAAATAAACAGAGGACGCGCGAGGGGCTGATACTTGCCGCTTTCAACTGTTTCGCGTTCCGGTATAATTGCTCCTTCGCCACTGTCGATCGCGATCGCCTCCATTTCGCCTTCGCGTTCTTCGTAGTAAGCTAAACCGAAATACCCTAAAGCATTGGGGTCTTGACTGACTCCTTGCACTAGAATATCATCATCTTCGCTCTTGACATAATCGGCGCGACTGCTACCGCTTTCGCCGACAATTGCTTCGGTAAAATAGTCAAAGGTTCCCGAATCATCTCCTGGACCGAAAAGATTAATGGGGCGATCGGGAAAGTCGGGGCGAATTTGATTCCAGCGCAGAATTTGTCCTTGTGCTGTCGGTTCCCAAATCTTTTTCAACTCTTCAACGGTCAGATTTTCGACCCAATCATTGTTTTTATTCACGACTACGGTTAGCGCGTCAAAGGCAACGGGAAGTTCGATATAGCGCACTCCCGCGCCATCGCACGCTTCCATTTCTTCGGTTTTTATCGGACGCGAGGCATTGCTGATATCGGTGTCTCCAGCGCAGAATTTTTCAAAACCACCACCGGTTCCTGAAAAGTTGACAGCGACATCAACGGTATCCTGGTTACTCTCTTTATATTCCCGGGCAATTTCCTCGGTTATGGGATAAACGGTACTCGATCCGTCTATGGTAATCGCCTTGGGTGCTTGCGATTCGATGGAAGTGCAAGAAGTGACTAGGGTTGCGGCTCCTAGAGTTAGGATGATGGGAATCAGGGATGGGGATGGATGAAGAGTTTTCATGGGTATTGCCGCGATCGCCTCTGCTTGATTTTATAGGCTCGTTTCAACTATTTTTGATGGGTTAAGTTAAGTTTCGGTAAAGAACGCGATTACAAAGTGTGAAGTTCGAGCGATCGCATTTCTAACAAGGACGAGCGGGTAACATGGTCGCTCTTTGGCGATATTCAGCTAAATATTGCTCTAAAGCCACAAGTTGCGGCAAATTCAAGCTATAGTAAATCCAACGACCTTCGGGACGCGATCGCACGAGTTCGGCTTCTTTGAGGGTTTTGAGGTGAAATGAAAGTTTAGATTGACTCGCATCCAGTTTTTCGCACAACTCGCAAACGCACAACTCCTGAGAGCGCAGCAATTCCAAGATTTGCAGGCGCAACGGCTCCGAGAGCGCGCGAAAGCCAGCCAAAAGGAGGGTTGAGTCCGAGCAGATAGAAGCATCCATCAAGTTTTATTGAAACAATACGCCAATTATATCGATTAGACAAGAGGCCTTTTCAGCAAACAGGGTCTAGTGACCAATGACCAATGACAAAGGAAACAGTGCCGCCCCTTATCCGTTGGCGGCACACCACCTAGAAATCCGTTTATAAATGACCAATGACCAAATTACCACAACGGATCGGAATATAACTGAACCGTTACCTCCTTTTGTCCGGCAGGAACGGCGGTAATACAGGCACAGAAGGGGGTACCGTCTTCGTACTCAACCTCGCAAGCATGACACGAACCCATCAAACATCCCGTTGGAATGAGCACTCCCGCTCGGGCGGCGACTTCCAGCATGGGTTCTCCGACTTTAGCTTCTACCGTCACCTCATCGGGTAAAAATCGAACTTTAACGCTCATCTCGCTTTTGTCTCCAAGGCAGTTGGAACGGTGGGGTTGGGAAAGATCGCGACTCAACCTTCCTCTTCTACGCTAGCGCAGACGATGAAGGGTTTCGCTTTTGCCCGAGTGGGCTCCAATAGATGAGCGATCGCAATCTCCTTCCATTGTTACAATTTGTGAAGGCTAGGAAAATAATATTTAAGGTTTGAATCAAAATGGCAATTCGACAAGATACTCTTTGGGAACGTTTTCTCAAACCAGTTGTCCGCAGCTTAATCAACGAAGAAGAACTGCGACGCTTCTATGAAAGCAAAGATTGGGAGCAACAGAGCGATCGCTTCAGAAATCCGACCTTAACATACCCCGAATATTACCAGTCGCAAAACTTCCACGGCATCGAAGGAGGCTATCTCAACGCAGGCGCGGCGGTTTCCTACGATCCGATTACGCAATATGTCCTTCCTCCCAGCGAAACTTGGATTCGCCAAGATGCGATTAAAACCATCGGCGGACAACCCAGGCGCATCCTCGATCTCGGCTGCGGCACCGGTTCGACTGCATTGCTGCTTAAACAAACCTTTCCCGAAGCCGAAGTCATCGGACTCGATTTGTCTCCCTATATGCTCGTGATGGCCGATTATAAAGCCAAAGAGCGCGGGTTAAACCTCCAGTGGCAGCACGGTTTAGCCGAAGCAACCGGATTTCCCGATGCTGCTTTTGACCTCGTAACTGCTTCGTTACTTTTCCACGAAACGCCGCCCAGCATATCGAAAGCAATTTTGCAAGAGGGTTTTCGATTGTTACAACCGGGAGGACAAGTGATGATTCTCGACGGCAATCAGAAAACCTTGCGTCAAACCGAGTGGCTGACCAATGTCTTCGAGGAACCTTATATTAAAGAGTATGCTAAAGGAAGCGTGGATGCGTGGATGGGAGCTGCTGGATTTGAAAGGGTACAAACAGAGGAGATTTGGTTGGTTCAGCAAGTCACGCGAGGAATGAAACCCGCGATCGCTACTTCCTCCTTTGACCTCGATGCTTCATCCTTAGCTTTTTGTTAACGACCCGTTTGAAGGTTTTAGGTTTTAGGCTTTAAGTTTTATAAACCCTTCTGCCCGATGCCTCACGTCCGATGCCCTAACCCATAACCCATGACTCTCAAAGCCGTTTTATTTGACTTTAACGGGATTATTATCAATGACGAATCCATCCATGCGGAGTTAGTCAGTGATATCTTATTAGGAGAAAATTTGCGCGTGTCGCCCGAAGATTATCAAGAAGTCTGTTTGGGGCGAAGCGATCGCGCCTGTTTCAAGGAACTCCTTGCAGCGCGGGGTCGTTTCGCCGACGATACCGCCCTCGCCCAATTAATCGACCGTAAAGCACAAGCGTATCGACAGCGCCTCGAAACCCTAGAAGAGTTACCTTTATACCCAGTGGAAAGCTTTCTGAGCGCCCTCGAGCAATCTGGAGTGGCGATCGCGCTCGTTACCGGCGCATTGCGCGTTGAAGTTGAAGCGATCCTCACTCGCGCCAGTCTCGCGAACTATTTTAGCTGTATCGTCGCAGGCGACGAAATTGCCAGCAGCAAGCCCGATCCTTACGGCTATTTGCTCGCCGTCGAACGTCTGGGGCGCGCATTCCCAGCGTTAAACCTCGCCCCTAAAAATTGTCTCGCGATCGAGGACACCTTCGCGGGGATTGAAGCGGCTAAAAACGCAGGGATGCAAGTGGTGGGTGTCGCCAATACCTATCCCTTTCATATGCTACAGCGCTGTTGTAACTGGACCGTCGATTGCCTCGCCGACCTCGAACTCGAGCGCGTACGAGCGGTTTTTTCTGGAAGCGCCAGCGCCACTTAGGGTTTGTTGAATAAGTGTTGTGACGATCGGGGGAAGCAGGGGAGCGGGGGGAGCAGGGGGAGCGGGAGAGCGGGAGAGCGGGGGAATGGGGGGAGCAGGGGAAG
>JAXHVQ010000009.1:0-79072 GCA_034189065.1 Cyanobacteriota bacterium | reverse complement strand
CCCCATCTCCCCATCTCCCAGTCCCCCCATCCCCGGTTTCCTCCGTCTCCACTTCGAGGTTGAAGATACCGGTTATGGCATCTGTAACGAAGACTTGGACCAGTTGTTTGAAGCCTTTGTGCAAAGTAAGACTCGACGCGGTTTTCAGGAAGGAACGGGTTTGGGTTTGCCTATTAGCCGCGAGTTTGCACGCTTGATGGGAGGCGATTTGAAATTGCTCCGCACGGCAGCGGACTGGGGAACGACGTTTGCGTTCGAGATTCAAGCGACACAGGCTGAGGCGACTCAAGTCGAACCAAAGATTCCCCCGCAGCGCGTCGTGGGACTCGAGTCGGAACAGCCGATGTATCGTCTTTTGGTGGTGGATGATAGTTGGGAAAATCGCCAATTGTTATTAAAGTTACTGCAACCGGTGGGATTTAACGTTCGAGATGCAATTCACGGACTTGAAGCGCTTTCGGTGTGGGAAAGTTGGCAACCGCACTTGATTTTGATGGATTTACGAATGCCGGTGATGGATGGTTACGAGGCGACGCAGCGCATTCGGAGTCAGCTTAAGGGGGAAGCAACGGCGATTATTGCGCTGACGGCGCACATTTTTCGGGAGGAAAAGGCGGCAATTGTGGCGGCGGGTTTTGATGATGTGGCGAGTAAACCGTTTCGAGATGTGGAGTTATTTGCTGCGATCGCGAAACATTTAGGAGTTCGCTTTGTTTATGAGGAATTGGAAGGGAATGAGAGTAAGGCGTTGGACCATTTGCTCGCTCCCGAGGCGATCGCATCTCTCCCCAAGGAGTGGTTGTCGAGGTTGGAGCAAGCGATCCTGTACGGCGATTTGGAGGGGATTGAGGAGGCAATCGCGCGAATTCGCACTCAAGAGGAGGCGATCGCTTCGGCGCTTCAATTCTATCTGAACAATTTCGATTATCCTAAAGTTTTAACGCTTATTTCCTAGCCTTTTCTTGAGTCTAAAGTTATTTTTGTTTGACCCTTTAATTGATAACTCTGCTGATGAATTCAACCCAAAGCATTAAAAGCAATATTCTCGTAATTGACGACACTCCCGCTAATCTCCGTTTGTTGATTGGTCTTCTGGGGGAAAACGGCTACAATGTTCGAGCCATGCCTAGCGGTAAATTAGCCCTTGCTGGGATTCATCTTTCTCTTCCCAACTTGATTTTGCTCGATATTAATATGCCAGAAATGGACGGCTATCAGGTTTGCGAACGTCTGAAATCCGACGAGAGAACCCGCGATATTCCAGTTATTTTTATGAGCGCTTTAAATGAAGTTATCGACAAAATTAGGGCGTTTCAAGTTGGGGGACTGGACTACATCACCAAACCGTTTCAAGTGGAAGAAGTTCTCGCTCGCATCGAAACTCATTTGACCTTGCGACAACTCCAACAAAACTTAGAGAAAAAGAACGAAGAATTAACGCGGACTCTCCAGGAATTAAAAACAACTCAAACCGAACTTATTCACTCGGAAAAAATGGCGGCGTTGGGTCAGTTAGTAGCAGGGGTGGCTCACGAGATCAATACACCATTGGGAGTGATTGGCTCTTCGATTCGCAATATCAGCCATTTCTTGAATCGGGACTTCAATACTTTTATCGATTTTGTCCGGGAACTCTCGCGCGATCGCAAGCACGATTTCTTGGAATTACTCGAAACTTCCGCTCGCCAAAGCGAACTTGCCCTATCCACGCGAGAGCAGCGAAAAATTAAGCGCAATTTAAGGGAAAAACTCGAAATTCATGCCATTGAAAAACCAGCCGTAGCAGCCGACTATTTGGTGACGATGGGCCTTTATGACAATCTCGATCGAGTCTTGCCGATTTTACAACATTCCGAGGGACAAACTCTCCTGAATACTGTTTATCAACTCAGCACTGTCCGCAGGAGTGCTAAAACGATTCATAGGGCCTCGGAGCGAGCTGCAAAAATTGTATTCGCTTTGAAAAAATATGCCCGCTACGATATGATGGATAAAAAGATTCGAGCGAATCTAATAGAAGGAATTGAAACCGTTTTGACCCTTTATCAAAATCAAATTAAACAAGGGGTAGAGGTTACTAAAATTTATCCTGACAGTTGCGCCGAGGTTCTGTGTTATCCCGACGAACTTTGTCAAGTTTGGATTAACTTAGTTCACAATTCTTTACAGGCAATGGAGAATCGAGGAAAACTCGCGATCGCAGTCTCCTGTAGCAACTCTCGTATCCAAGTCGAGATTACCGATAGTGGCAAAGGAATTCCTTCGGAAATTCAAGCCAAGGTATTTCAACCCTTTTTTACCACAAAAGTTGCAGGCGAAGGCAGCGGTTTGGGACTCGATATTGTGAAAAAAATTGTTGAGAAGCATAAAGGCGAAATTTCTTTCGAGTCCGTCCCAGGACAGACTACATTTAGGGTCTCGTTACCTGTAGAATAGTAAAAAAGGTTTCCCAAAATTCAAAAAATACAAAGTTCGAGCGTCTGTAGAGTACAAGATATCAGACTGGAAACCGAGTGATGGAGAATAATATTATGACCAATGCAGCAATCCTGTGCGTTGATGATGAAGCGTCCGTTTTGAGAAGTTTGGAAATCGAACTTCGCGAAGCCTTTCAGGATAATTATTTTTATGAATTCGCAGAAAGTGCCGATGAAGCGTTAGAAGTGCTAGACGAACTCCAAGAGGATGACGTACAAATTCTCATTATTGTCTCCGATTGGTTAATGCCTGGAGTCAAAGGCGACGAGTTATTAATAAAAGTTCATCAAAAATTTCCTCGAATCGCAAAAGTGATGCTAACGGGACAAGCTGACGAAGAGGCGATCGAACGCGCTAAAATCGAGGCAGATTTGTATCAATGTTTGCGAAAACCCTGGAAAAATAGCGAACTTGTGGAAACAATTAGTTCTGCTCTCAATCGTACTTGATGCACCGAATTGAGTTCCTAATGTTCGAGTTTCTTATTGCGCGACTCTAGCCAAATTGGTAACGCGATCGCAACGATAATAATGGCGAGAGCAGCAATGCTAAATTGGGCAACGGAATGAATTAATTGATGCAGGGGAATTACGCGCCCGAGGAAGAAGGACAAAGAAACCATCACCGAAGCCCAAATCGCCGCACCCCCAAAGTTACACGCCAAAAATTGCGGGTAGGGCATTTGGGCAATTCCAGCCATTGGCCCTGCAAAAATACGTAATAAAGCAATAAAACGACCGAAAAAGACAGCTTTCGGTGCATTTTCGCTAAACTGAGTTTTCACATCCAATAGTTGTTGCTCGGAAACGCGGAATAATTTCCCCGCTCTTAGCAAAAAAGGCCAACCTCCGATCCGACCGATCCAATACCCAAAATTATCTCCCAAAACGGCACCGCTAACAGCACTTAGCAAAACCCACCAATAGTTTAATTCGCCGCTGCCTGCGAGAAACCCGCCTACAAGGGTGATGGTTTCTCCGGGTAAGGGAATTCCCGTGTTTTCTAGGGCAATGCCCACAAATACTGTCCAGTAGCCATACTCGTTTGCAAGCTCCTGAATTGTCTCCAGCGAAAAAAGCTCCAAAGTTATTCCATCCGTGCTTTTACAAAAATTGACCGCTATGGATATCTTGACGCAATTTAAGGCGAAGTGTCAATTAAATTAAGCCGAAATCGGTTCTTTGGACGAGCTGTTGCGAACCCTTGGGGGAGTTTGCCTAGAAGGTTTGATAAGATGAACGAGGATATTTCTTTCTAGCTTAGAAGGAAGCGTCCTCGAAGAAGCCAATCAAGCTCCTAAATTGCGTCACTCTTTCTTAGCTCGCTCATACTATTTTCATAGTATTCTCTATCCTGTTTGTTTAAAGATAACCGATAAAACCCCGGCCAGCGGAATCCTTGTTTTTGGGCTTTAGACCAAACTTGTTCAAAATATTTGGGGGCAATATCCCAGTCTGAGAATGGAATTTTTCGGTGAATAAAAGACCTGGCAATCCAAAGATCGCATAATTTTTCATAGCCTTCTGGAGTTAAACCGTCAGGACGTTCATCATTCCAAATCAAAGTGTTTTTAAGTATTTCATAGGAGGGATCGAGGCTAGAATCGTAAACGAGAGATTCTATTAATTTCAAGTCATTTCCCGAAAAATAAATCATCAGCGATTTTATTGAATTGCAATAAAAAGATCGAGCCATTAACGCAATTATATCTTTGCCAATTACCTTTATACAAAAAAATGCTTGGTTAAAATAAGCCTAATCCCTTCTCACAATAAAGAGAAAGACTAAGCAATAGCAAATTCTGTATATTTTCTAACTTCTGGCTCGTGGAATCCCAGGACAATATCTTGCTTGGGAATTCCAGCCGCTACTAATTCATTGGCGATTCCGTCTTCTGTATTATCGCATTGAACCCAGATTTTATTTCCGATTATTTCTAAATGAATTAAGCAACTATGAAAATGCTCCTTATTGCGCCAACCCTCAGAAATAATTAAATTCAGCATTAAATACAATTAACCTCAAAGCTCGATCTTCTAGTAAAATTTGTCCAATTTTTTCGGGAAAAAAGTGTTTAAATACTGAATCGCGAATTGCTAAATAAAGACTACGCTCCGACAATTGCTTTCTAAAAACTTTTTCATATAAAACAGATTGACCAAAAGCATTTTTAAGGTATTCGATCTCTGAGAAGTTGTAGGGTGAGCAAGGTTATTAATTCAGCTTTAACAAGAAATTGGAAAAATCCCTTGCCCACCACCGCGAGCCCGTTAATGGTGGGCATTGCCAAGGGTGAGAAAATTTGTTGAATCTAGCTTTTGAGCGGCAATTATGAGTTTTTCGGCTGCCAAGTCAATAAGTAAGTCTTTTTTGCCATTTTTTAAGCTTAAGGGATCGTCTGTAATTGTCCAACCGTACCTATACTTAAAATTATAAAATAATCTTCGACCAAAGTAACACATTAATTCCCGATTCGGTGTGAAATTGAGCTGGTATGCAATCGATCTAGAAGAAAAGGTGTGTAATAATATCTTAGCAAGCTAAGAAATCGCACTGGTTTCGGGCTGCTTGGATAAACGCCCATCTTCCATATAAACGATGCGATCGGCAATATCCAAAATGCGATTGTCGTGCGTTACAAGCAAGATCGTACAGCCTTGTTCTTTGGCTAAATTGTGCATCAAATCGACAACATCTCGCCCCGACTTTTTATCGAGGGCGGCTGTGGGTTCGTCGGCAAGGACGATTTTAGGATGGCCGACGAGGGCGCGCGCGATCGCGACTCGCTGTTTTTGTCCGCCCGAAAGATCGGCGGGGTGATAGTGAATTCGTTCTCCCAAACCCACTTCTTCGAGCATTTCAGCCGCCCGACGGTGGCGTTCCGGCTTAGAAAAGGTTCCCTGTACTTCTAACCCCATTTGGACGTTTTCTAAAGCGGTTAAACTACCATGTAAATTATGCGCTTGGAAAATATAACCGTTGTGTCGTCTCGCTTTTACTAAGTCATTGGAACTGGCTTGACATAACTCTTGTCCCAAAATGTTTAAACTGCCCGATTGGGCCGATCGCAATCCTCCCATCAGCGTCAGCAGCGTCGTTTTTCCCGATCCCGACGGGCCGGTCATAATTACAATTTCACCGGCGGAAATCTCTAAGCTAATATCAAATAGAACTTGTTTTCGCAGTTGTCCCGTACCAAAGTGGTGGTCGAGGTTTTTTACGGTAATAACAGGTCGGTTGGCTTTCATAATTAGGGGTTAGGGGTTAGGTTTTGGGTTTTAGGTTTTGGAAGAAGAGCCTTGAAATCAATTTCAGGCTGTAGGGACGTTCAATTGAACGTCCCTACGTTAAAACGGGTTAAGAATTTGGATAAAAAGAACAGCGGCACACCATCTAGACATCCGTTGACAAAGGACAAATGACGAATGACAAAACTACGAAAAAATATCGGCGGGATCGGCAGCTTGAAGGCGGCGAGTCGCGATCGCGCCCGATGCCCCACACATCCCCAATGTCAGTAAAAAAACGTATACCGCCCGGAGAATAGGCATCGTAATGGGCAATGCTGTTGCCGCTGCTGTCAGTTGATAGGCCCCCAAAGCGACTGCGACACCGGGTAAAAAACCCAACAGCGATAAAATAAATGCCTCTTCAAAAACAACGCCCAACAAATAACGATTGCGATAACCCATTGCCTTAAACGTGGCATACTCTGCTAAATGACTGCTGACATCGGTTGAAAGCACTTGATAAACAATGACGGTTCCCACAATTAAACCCATTGCCGTCCCCAAACCAAAGACGAACCCAATAGGCGAGTTGGATTGAATATCGGCCAGTTCAAACTCGAGGTAGCCCTCACTCGTCAACACTTGCACGTCGTCGGGCAATCGCTGGGCTAAAATTGCCTGTACCTGCCCCGGATCGTACCCCGACTGCAAGCGCACGAGTCCCAAACTGACAGCGCCAGCATCGCGCTTGGGAAACAGTCGCAAAAAGTTTTGATCGCTGGTAAGCAATGCGCCGTCGTCGGCAAAGGATGCGCCAACCTCGAACAGTCCGGCAATGGTGACGGTGCGCAGTCCGATTTCTGTGGCGACGGGTTTCCCTTGTTCGACGCGCGCGATCGCCTCCTCGTATTCGCCTCGCGAGGCGCGATCGAATAGAACGGTATCGGGCAGCCGAAGGGTGTCTAACTGTGCGTTGACTTCGGGGAGGTTAAAGGCGGGGCGATCGGGATTTTGCCCGATAATCGACATGGATGCTTTTTCGCGGGTTTGGGGATTTCGCCATTCGAGGGAAGCAACATACAACGCATCGGCAGAGGCGACTCCCGGCACGTCTAGCGCTTGATACAGTCGCCGTCGGGTAAAGGTGCGCGATTTCCGAAAGTTCTCTGCCTGAGTGCTGATGAGGACGAGATCGGCTTCGATGTTGCGGGGGTATTGGGTGTTGGTTTTGTATAGCGCGTCGGCAAAGCCAAGCTGCATGAAAATAAGAATATCGGCAAAGGTGATGCCCGCGATCGCGGTTAGGAGGCGCATTCGATCGTGTTTGAGTTGCAGCAGTCCTAATGGGGTGCGTTCTTGTAGTGTTTTGAGGAGTTTTAGCATGAAGGGTTTAAGGGTTGGAGGGTGTTGATTTAGATTCGTTTGAGCGCCAAGAATAAAGGGGACGTTCTTTGTAGGGACGTTCAATTGAACGTCCCTACTGTATTTGAATTTCCACCGCGACTTGTAAATTGGTGAGTCCCGCAACTTTCTCGCTGGAAGCGGGATCGAGACGGATACGAACTTCTACGACTTTGGCATCAATATTCGCCGTGGGATCTTCGTTGACAACCTGTTGTTGTTCCACTTGCAAGCCAATACGTTCGACAGTTCCTTGAAGCGTATGGGAAATGGCGGTGGCGGTAATGGTGGCGGGTTGACCGATTTGAATTTTGGCAATATCGTTTTGATACACTTCGGCGATCGCGACCATTTGTTGAGTTTGTCCGAGGGTGGCAATTCCTTCATCGCTAATCTTTTCCCCCGGACGGGTGTGAATTTTGACGATTTGAGCGGCAATGGGCGATCGCACGGCGGTTTGTTCTAAGTTAACCTTGGCTTCGCTAACAGCCGCGATCGCCGACTGGATTTCGGCTTCGGCAGTCTCCACATCCACCGGACGCACTTCGGCAATGCGATCGAGGGTGGCGCGCGCGCTTTCGATTTGTTGCTGTCCCGTGGTTTGAATGCGCGTTAATTCGGCTCGGGATTCTTGCAATTGTTGCTGCGCTGTGGTATAAGCGAGGCGATTGGCATCTCGTTGGGAGGCGGCAACTGCGCCTCGTTGGAACAAAAATTCGTAGCGATCGAATTCGACGCGGGCGTTTTCCACTTGTGCTTCCAAACGCGCGATCGCGGCCCGCTGTCCTGCCAATTTCGCCGTCCGATCCGCTTCGAGTCTGGCAATTTCGGCGCGCTGAGCCTCCAGCTCTCCGGTTTTGGCACCGGCTTGCACTTGGGCGAGTTTAGCGCGAGCGACGCGAACTTGTTGCTCGGCTTTTTGCAGCGCGGCTCGGGCGCGATCGCGATTCTCCAAAATTGCAACAACTTGTCCGGCTTCGACGCGATCGCCTTCGGCTACCAGCAGTTGCGCAATTCGGCTTTCTTGAGTCGAGGTGGCTGCCGTTAGCGCGATCGTCTCCCCTTGGGGCTCTAATCGCCCTAAAGCAGTCGTTGTTTGAATTTCGGGCGCGGGGGCAACTTCTGTTTGTGCCTCCTTTGCCTGCTCTGCTCGATATTGCCACGCGCCCCAGCCTGCAATTCCCGTTAGACCTAAAATTGCCGCGCCTGCCAAGGGTAGCCATCGGCGAGGCGATTCTGCTGATGCGGTTTGAGGGTTTAAAGCATCTGATGTCATTGACTCTCTCCTCCCGATGAGCGAAGCTTTCTCTTTTTATTTTACTAAACAGTTTAGTAATGTCAAGTTTCAATGGGAGTACAATATGAAGTAACTTAAGGGCGAATCCTACACTCTGCGTAGCTCGATAAAAGAAGAGGCAGTCCTGCAAAAGCGACGACCTCATTGGAGAACACCAACCCCCAACAGCAATGAAATCTTCCAACGCGCGATCGACAAAAGCCAAACCATCAGCTCCATCCAGCAGTAAACCCGATAAAGCAAAAGCAATTTTAGCAGGAGCCTTGGAAGTATTTACGACCCACGGATACGCAGCGGCGAGCATGGATCGCATCGCGTCGGCAGCGGGAGTGTCCAAACCCACGCTCTACAGCTACTTCCAAGATAAAGAAGGCCTATTTATCGCCACCATCCAACAACTTACGCAAAATAGCCATCAGATGTTGTTAAACTTGCCAACCGACGCTGAGATGAAAGTGCCTCCCGACGAGGTGCTGCGTCAAATGGCAACATCCGTCCTCGAAGAATTTTCTCAAAATCAACCGCTTTTAACGTTAATGCGGCTGGTTATCGGCGAATCCGAACGGTTCCCCGAACTGGCGCAAACTTTTGTAGGCGAAGTACAAAAGCCCCTGCTGGAGAAGCTTGCGGGGTATTTTGCCTCCCAACCGCAACTGCAACTTCCCGATCCAGCAGTTGCAGCACGAATTTTTGCCGGTTCCTTAGTTCATTATTTAATTATTCAAAATGTGATGCACGGGAGCGAGATTGTTCCCTTAGAGCGCGATCGCATGGTTGAGGGATTGATACATCTGTTGACCGCTGCGGGTAAAGTGGAATAATGCCTCTGACCAACGAACTCGAGATATTGCAGCTATGGCACAACTGATCCTACAAGTTCCCGACGAACTCGCCGAGCGTTTAGAGTGAGTGCGCGATCGCCTCCCCAAACTCCGAAGTGCAACTCCTCGAACTTGCTCCCCTCCTCTCTTCAACGCCTCTTGATTCCCTCAAAAAGGGAACAGAGCTTCCTGCTGCTTACGGAGAAGTCTTAGACTTTCTCTTAAAGCGTCCAACTCCGACAGAAATTGTTTCTTTCAAAGTTTCTCCGCAAGCGCAACACCGCCTACAAACTCTCTTAGCCAAAAACCGAGAGGTAACTCTTATCGCAGAAGAATTCGCAGAACTCGATCTTTACGAACAGCTCGAACATTTAATGATTTTACTGAAAGCCTGCGCTTACAACCGTTTGATCTAAATGTCTTCCATGTCCTCATCACTGCGCCGACAAGTTATACAACGTGCTCGCGATCGCTGCGACTACTGTCTTCTTTCACAAGTTAGAACGTCAAATCTTAAAGCAACAGGGACGTTATTTATAAATGCTAGACAAAATTAGTTTGTGAGAACTTTAATAACTGTGCGGTCCGCGAGAGAGCGAGTTTGAATCCAAAAAGTTGCTGGAGTAGATTGAGTCGATCGATCGCTGCCAGGTTATTGATGGGCGAGGTATCGCTTACGATAATCAAAGTCTGCCCATCTCCTTCAAGGTTTGAATGTCTTTTTCAAAATCGTCTACGCCATAGTGAATGGGAATTTTACGGCTGGCAATGAAGTTTAAAGAGAAGAATGTCGTGTCGGGCGCGATCGCAATTAGCCGCGTTTCGTCGCAAATATCCGCGAGTTCCGGCGATTTTCACCACGCGGGATTTGAGTTTGGGGGGCGATTTTGGCATCGAGAAGAAATTGGAGATGCAACTATCGGATCGCCAGTTGTGGGGAAAAGCCCTCAAGCATCTCGCGTGGGTGATGATGGGTGGGGAAAAACCCGTTGAGTTGCAAGTAGCGATTCGGCGACAGGAAGCAGAGAGGGAACTGGAGAAGCGGTTCGAGAAAGAACCCTCTCCGCCAAAAACCACCCGCGATTGTTTGGACGATTTGCTGAAGTATCATTTGCTGCAAATTAAAACCGGCAACGAAATTGAGTTTCGCCACCAACTGATTCAGGAATATTACGCAGCAGAAGCGCTGCTAGGACGGTTGGGAGATTTGAGCGATGGAGAATTGAAGCGGGAGTATCTCAACTATCTCAAGTGGACAGAACCCGTGGCGTTGATGTTGGCGTTGGTGGGAGATGAGGTGCAGGCAGTGCGAGTGGTGCGGTTGGCTATGATTGTTGTTAGCGATACCTCTCTAACGAAACCTAAAATCGCCTATGAACAACAATACTTTCAACATTAGAACTTTCAACACCCCCAACTCAGCCGTCAATCTTGGCGGTACAGTTGAAGGCGGTCAAAATGTGACGCAAAACAATTACACTTTTCCCGATCGCAAACAAGCCGAAGCCACCCAAGCGGTTGCCGATTTGCTACAAGATATTCGCAACCATCATCCCCAAGCCACCGACGCAGAAATTATCGAGATTTGCGATCGCGGATTAACCACCATGCAGCACAATAACCCGCAAAAATGGCGTAAATGGGTCGATGTCCTCAGCGTTGTCTTTGCTGGCGGCGTAGAAGCGGTGAAAATTGTCGCCCCGGCGTTAGGAATTCCCATCGAAATTGGCAGGCGGTTGTACGAAATTTGGGAGCGAAATCGCCAACAACTTCCCGAGGCACAATAGAAATAAAAACACCCGAAATTGATTCCGATGGCAAAAACCTTAACCCTTCAACTTCCCGACGATCTCGATCGCCTTTTAGCCTTGCGCGCCACCCAACTCAACCTCTCTCCCGAAGCACTCGTTCTCCAAACCCTAACCCACCTACTGTCCGTCCCACAGTCCCAAAAACCCGATTCCCAGTGGCCGGATCTCGTTTTAACCTTTACGGGTATCCCAGACTTTCCCCCCTTCGAGTCCCATCGCAACGAACTGCTTCCCCCTCGCGAACCCGAAATGCTGTAATGCGCTACCTACTCGATACCTGCGTTCTCAGCGACTTTGTGAAAGAAGAACCCGGTACGCAAACCCAACTCAGGCAAACTCCCCCGACAGACATCGCCGTTTCCAGCATCACCGTCATGGAATTGCGCTAAGGCTTGCAACTCAACCCGCAACGCGCCGCCAAAATCGAGCCCGTCATCGACAGTTTGCTGGCATCTGTTAGTCTGCTGCCCTTTGGCACCGCTGAAGCCGAACAAGCCGCACGAATTCGCAGCTTGCTCAAAACCACAGGACAACCGATTGGAGCCTATGATGTTTTAATTGCTGCAACTGCCCTGCAACATAACCTCATTATGGTGACAGCCAATGTGCGCGAATTCGCTCGCATTCCCGATTTACAAGTTGAAAACTGGCGACAAAATTCTTAAACCCTAAATTAGGAGCAATGTCCCGAGGCACAATAGAAATATGGCAATTGTTGTCCCGCTACGCGATCGCGATCGCTACTCTTGATACCAACCTCCCGGTTCAACTTGTAAATCCAGCATTTCTTTGAAGTCTGCTAAGTGGTCGAAGACTTCTGAACTGGAAGTAGAGCCACTTTGGAGACCGCGCTTCCACACCTTTTTATCGAATGTTCCAACAACAAAATACTCGTTTCCAACCGTCTCTGGTGCAATTTTTTGCACGCTAAACGTTAATTCCCGTTCTAATTCATCTTGATGCGCCATAATTAATTCGCATTTCGAGCAGTAGCGACAGGTTTTCCCCAGTGTTATCGGTCCGAGGTCTTCAATCAGGATAAATAGCACAAATTTTCGCAAGTGTGTCAATTTTTGGCACTTTGGACATTTGCTCAATCGAATATCGCTGTATGGGTTAAGAATGAAGGAATATTGCGGTTTTAATTTGCCGATGCGCGTTGTGGATTTGGACATAGCTACCGCCCAGTTCTAAAAAATTAATTATAAATATTTTTAATTCTGGCTAAACGTACCCCAAATTATACAATAGAACTGTAGAGCTCGCTACTGCTTCAATAAATCGCTCTCACTTTTCCCAATTTCCCCTAACCGACAGCTTCCACGAAGCCGACTAGATGCGAGAAATTGCGGATCCGAAGGATTCAGCTTTACGGATCGCTCTACTCTATCGAGAACGAGATCGCGCTCTCGGTTGTCCGCAAAATCCCCAAAGTCGCGATCGCCGACCTCTACACCCTCCTCATCTACCTCTCCAAAAAAAAGTCCCAACTCTTGCTAGAGTTGGGGTTGAATGTCTGCACACCTATCATCTGCACACTATACGTAAGTATGACAGACTTATGTGAAATTCCTGTGAAGCTCGCCACAAAATCAGAAAGTTTTCAGATTTGCTGTGGGAGAGCGCGGAGGGATCGAGCAACTGAGCGAGCAATAATACTTATAGAATGCTGAGGGGGAGGGAGAGAGCGGGAGAGTGGGGGAGTGGGAGAGTGGGGGAGTGGGGGAAGCGGGGGAAGCAGGGGAAGCAGGGGAAGCAGGGGGAGATGGAAACAAAGGACAAAGGACAAATGACCAATGACAAATGACCAACCCTAAAACAAAATTTCCTGACCTTCTTCGGTGAAGCGTACGTCTCGAACGTTCCACTGTGGATTTTCTGTCAGTGTTTTGCGCAGACTGCCAAAGAGCGCAAACTGTTCGCACATGGTCATCGACACAAAATGACGCGGACTATCAGGAGAAAGACGCAAATCGACGGTTGCTACGCCATTTTCCACACTCGCACGGTAGCCAGCGAGGTCAAAATCTCCACTTTCCGCCTTAGCAATGACGCGCGCGATCGCGGCATCTAAAGATTGTTCTTCGGCAACGGCGGCGGTTTCGGGAACGAGGGTTTCGCAACGACTATCGGGGTAAAATAGAGTAACCGAAGTTGTATTTTGGGCGATCGCCTTGGATTGTTCGGAGGGTGCTGGGTCTACCGCTTTTGCTGTCGCTTGGGGGACAGTCGCCTCGCCAGCCGATAGCGATAAAGGCGAAGGAACAGAAGAAGAGTCCATCTGTGTCGCAGATAAACCGCAGCCGCCCGCACCCGCGAGCATCAGTCCGACAATAAGATAAGTTAGACGTTTTTTGGTACGCTGCATAGGGAACGCCTCCCGGATGAAGAGAGCTTAGGTTGAAAATTCAGAGATATTCTTTTTATTCGGGGCGACCACCCCCCCTTCAGGATGCCTTCAAAAGTCTGGCAAAACAGCGCAAAGCGCGCTTGGGAAATTAATGACAGGAACAACCCCTTGGAAACACCATCACATTCTGAGTTTGGCTCACTTTACACCAGCAGAATACGATACGATATTGCAAACCACAGCGAGTTTTCGAGAAGTTCTCTCGCGCCGTACCAAAAAAGTTCCAGCTTTACAAGGTCAAGTTGTCGCAATTTTATTTTTTGAACCTTCGACGCGAACGCGCAGCAGTTTTGAGTTAGCTGCAAAGCGCCTTTCCGCCGATACCCTCAGCTTTTCGCCCTCTACCTCTTCTCTGACTAAAGGCGAAACGATTTTAGATACGGCGAAGACCTATTTGGCAATGGGAGCTGATATTATGGTGATTCGCCATCGAGAAGCTGGGGTTCCGGCGGCGATCGCGCGCGGCATGACTCAACTCAACCCCAAGGTCAGCATCCTCAATGCCGGCGACGGACAGCACGAACACCCGTCCCAAGCGCTTTTGGATTTATTTACTATGACTTCGGTTCTCGACCCAGAATCGCCCCGCGTCGAACTTCTGGAGGGCAAAAAAATTGCGATTGTTGGCGATATTCTTCACTCTCGGGTAGCCCGTTCCAATATTTGGAGTCTCGCGGCAGCGGGTGCGGAAGTCCATCTCGCCGCACCGCCAACGTTGCTTCCCCAAGTTTTTACCAAATTTCTCGACGATAGGCCGAGAGGGAAGGTAGTTGTACACTCTCGACTCGAACCCGCGCTGGAAGAGGCTAACTTTATTATGGCCTTGCGCTTGCAACAAGAACGCATGGCGCAACATTTGCTGCCGAGTTTGCGAGAGTACCATCAACAGTTTGGCATTACGCGCGATCGCCTCAAACTTTGCCATCCCGATGTTAAAATTTTACACCCCGGTCCGGCGAATCGAGGGGTGGAAATTAGCTCCGATTTGATGGACGATCCGCATCTGAGTTTAGTTTCGCAACAGGTGACTAATGGCGTGGCGGTTCGGATGGCGTTGTTGTATTTGTTGGGAAGCGACAAGTGAATTGGGAATTGGGAATTGGTATTAGACCTCATCGCTCGATCCGGTCAATTGATGCGAAAATGGTATAACTCCGGGGGAAGATGGCATCCGCATTGCGTCGAGTTGAGAATAGGAAGGCAAAGTCGGCGCGAGTTCTAACTCGAGCAAATCAAAAAGGTTCCCTTGACTGCTATAGTGAGTCTTTGAGCCGGATTTTGCGCTACCGTTCGCGTCTTCCAACAGGCGCTTAGCGATAAACTTCGTGCGATCGCTCCTGCAAGTCCTTCCCCATTTAAATTCAACGCAATGTTTTTAAAACGAACGAGCGGTATCGTCCTCCATCCTACTTCTTTCCCCGGTCGCTTTGGCATTGGCGATTTGGGCGCGCCAGCTTATCGCTTTGTGGATTTTCTCGCTGAAAGCGGCCAACAGGTTTGGCAAATTTTGCCCCTTGGCCCGACGGGGTTTGGCAATTCTCCCTATTTATGCTACTCCGCCTTTGCCGGAAATCCTCTGTTAATTAATTTGGAATGGCTCGAGTCGGAAGGGTTACTCTCCTCAGAGGACTTGGCGAGTGTCGGGGACTTTCCCGCCGACTCGGTGGACTATGACGGCGCGATCGCGTTTAAAATGCCTTTATTGCGCAAGGCTTGTCAAAATTTTAACGATCGCGCTAACCCAGAACGCAAGGAGCAATTTCAGCAATTTTGTCAAACCCACGCCCATTGGTTGGATGATTATGCGCTGTTTATGGCCCTGAAAGAGGCGCATGGTGGCGCGAGTTGGCATAATTGGGAGCCCGAACTGATTAAACGCGATGCAACGGCACTGAAGGAATGGCGCGATCGCTTACAGGATGAAATCTTCTTCCATCAATACGTTCAGTCTGAATTTTTCCGCCAGTGGAGTAGCCTCAAACAATACGCCAACGACAAAGGCGTTCGCATTTTTGGCGATATCCCGATCTATGTTTCTCCCGATAGCGCCGACGTTTGGTCTCATCCCGATATCTTTGTCCTTAACGCTAAAACCGGGAAACCGGCGATGATGGCAGGCGTTCCCCCCGACTATTTCAGCGCGACGGGGCAATTGTGGGGAAATCCGGTTTATGACTGGAAGTATCTTGAAAAAACCAACTTTAAGTGGTGGATTCAACGAGTCGAAGGAATGCTCGCTTATGTGGATATCGTGCGGATCGACCACTTTCGAGGGCTGGAAGCGTTTTGGGCGGTTCCCGAAGGTGCGACGGATGCGATTCGGGGAAAATGGGTGAAAGCGAAGGGCGAAGCGTTTTTTAAGCAGTTAGAAGAGGAGTTGGGAAAACTGCCGATTGTCGCTGAAGATTTGGGAATGATTACGCCCGAAGTTGAAGCATTGCGGGATGAATTTGAGATTCCGGGGATGAAAGTTTTGCACTTTGCCTTTGATAGCGATCGCGCTAATCCCTTTTTGCCCTTTAATTATACGAATCCTAACTGCGTGGTTTATACCGGAACCCACGATAACGATACGACAGTCGGCTGGTTCAATGGGCGATCGCCCGAAGAACAGCAGCGCGTTCTCGACTATCTTGGGTGTATCGATGCCGAAGGCATTCATTGGAGTCTGATTCGCCTTGCCTTTGGTTCCCTTGCCAATTGTGCCATCCTTCCTTTGCAGGATTTATTAGGATTGGGGAACGAGGGGAGGATGAATAAACCCGGAAGTGCCGAAGGGAACTGGGGTTGGCGCTATCGGGCAGAGGATTTGAGTCCGCAGTTGCGCGATCGCCTCAGTCATTTAACCTATGTTTATGGCCGTTCGCCTTCTTAGGACGATGGCGCGCGTAGCGTGTTGGAAAATGAATTGGAGATCGAAAGGCTGTATTGTCGGGCAGCCTGTACAATTGAGCCAGTTTAGTTGGGGGAAGAGGAATGGGTTAACCCTTTTCGGTTAAACTCCATCCCACCCTCACTCGTGTAAACTTGAAGAGCTGAAGCCAGAAACGAGAGAGGTTGTTCGGTTGCCGAACTTAAAAATCTTGCACGTCAATCAATCCGACTGTGCTGGGGGGGCCGCGATCGCCGCCTATCGCCTTCATCGAGGTTTATTATCTGAGGGGATTGACTCTCGACTCTTAGTGGGCGAACAGAAAACCAGTAGCGATCGCGTCGCCCGAGTTCCGCGCCGCTTGCGCCTCGAACATCAACTCTCCCGCCTCACTCGCCCGATGGGTCTCAATTATCTCAACCTTGTTGGCAGTTTCGACCTTCCACAACACCCGGTTTGTCAATCCGCAGATTTACTGAACTTTCACAATCTTCATGCCGGGTATTTTAACTATGCCGTTCTTCCTCGATTAACCCAGAACAAACCCGCAGTTTGGACGCTACACGATATGTGGGCATTCACCGGACACTGCGCCTACAGTTACGATTGCGATCGCTGGAAAACGGGTTGCGGCAGATGTCCTTATCCTCACATTTATCCCGGTATTGGTACGGACAATACGCGCCTGGAATGGAAGCTGAAGGAGTGGCTTTATCAGCGTTCGACATTGACAATTGTTGCCCCCAGTCGTTGGCTGCGCGATCGCGCCCGAGCGAGCTTACTATCAAACTTTGATATTCATCATATCCCCTACGGCATCGATCTACAAGCCTATCAACCCCTCGATCCCCAACAATGTCGTTCTCTACTGGGAATTCCAGCAGGAAAACGAGTGTTGATGTTTGCCGCCGAACATCTCAACGAACCTCGTAAAGGAGGGGATTTGTTAGCGGCATCCCTCGACGAACTTCCCCCTTCCCTCAAAGCAGAAACGCTGCTGCTAACGCTGGGAAATGGCGGCGAGGCGATGGCAGAAGCGGTTGGAATGGCGAGTCTAAATTTAGGATATGTTGGAAGCGATCGCCTCAAGGCAATTGCTTATAGTGCGGCGGATTTATTTCTCTTTCCCACGCGCGCCGACAATCTTCCCCTCGTTTTACAGGAAAGTCTGGCTTGTGGTACGCCGATGGTTTCTTATAAAATAGGCGGGGTTCCCGATTTAGTGCGTCCGGGAGTGACGGGGTATTTAGCCGAACCCGAAAACTGCCGGGATTTTAGGCAAGGAATTGTCGAATTACTCGACGAAGGACGCGATCGCCTAAGTCAAAATTGCCGCGCGATCGCCGAGAAAGAGTATTCCCTGGAACAACAAACTCAACGTTACCTCGAACTTTACTATCAAGTTTTAAAAGGTCAGGAGTTAAACTTAAATCGGGAAACAGTGTCCGATCCCAACCTAGTTTAGTCCTTTGTCCTTGGTAGGGGCGGGGTAACCCCGCCCGTACAGCTCATTAGTCTTCGGATGTAAAACTTAAAACCTAGTTTAGTCATTTGTCTTTGGTCTTTTGTCATTTGTCTTCGGATGCAAAACTTAAAACCCAGAACCCAAAACCCAAAACCCAAAACCCAAAACCTAAAACCCAAAGCTGTGTCCCTTATTTCAACTGCCCTCTCGCTCCAAGATTTACCTCCTCCCCTCCCCGGAAAAATAGGTTGGCCTTGGACAAAACAAACCGAACCTTTTTCTGCACTCCCGGACGGTTCCCGGTGTCCTCGTATTAGTATTATCACGCCGAGTTACAATCAAGGTCATTATCTTGAAGAAACCATCCGTTCGATTTTACTCCAAGGTTATCCCAACCTAGAATATTGGGTTATCGACGGCGGCAGTACCGATAATACGCTGGATATTTTACAAAAATACGACCCTTATCTATCTTGGATAAGCGAACGCGATCGCGGCCAATCCGATGCTCTGAATAAAGGCTTTCGGCGCGCAACGGGAAAATTGATTGGGTGGCAAAATTCCGACGACTTTTATCAACCTCAAGCCTTTTTTTATGCCGCCTGTAAATTAAGAGATTGTCCCCAAGCCGATGCAGTCTATGGTAATATTAATTTTGTGAATGAAAGCGGTCAATTCCTACAAGCTTACCCGGTGATGACAGAAGCGGAGTCGGAAAAAATGATTCCGTACTCGGGCGTGTGCAATCATTCTGTTTTTTATACCCACAAAATCTTCGAGGAAAATAACTATATCGATGAGTCTCTCAAACACTGCATGGATCAAGAATTTCTGCTGCGATTAATGATTCAGGGTTATCACTTTGTCTTTGAACCCAAAATTGTAGCCAATTGGCGCATTCACGAAGGAGCAAAATCAGCCCAGCAAATGAATATTTGGGCTAAAGAGGCTTTTGACTTATGTAAAAAAGTGTATTCAAATCCTAACTTAGAACATTCTCTTCGTCAAAAAGCTAAAGAATCGCTGCACGGAATTTGTCGAGACAACTTTGGCAAACTGCGCTTATCTCTATTTCAGCAAAGCGTACGAGAATGGGTCGAATTATTTGGTTGGCGATCGCTCGGTTTGGAGTTAAGCTTGAAATACGGACTCTCTTTTGTTGGGAAAGACGCGATCGCGCGACTTAAAGCTTTGAAAAATCGCAATTGAATCCGAATAATGGTTAATTTTGGCTATCGCTTTGCCCGGGCAAAAGGCAAGTTCAATCGCTCTCTCTATTCTAAAATATTACCTCAACTGGTTCGCCGTCCTATTCCCCAAACGAGAACCGTTCCTATTTCTGCTTATGCCTTATCGTGCGAGCGAGATTTACCCGAACAAGTGGCAAGTATTCGCTCATTTTTGCGCCACGTCGGAATCCCTACAACGTTCGCGATTATTTCCGACGGAAGCTATACTCAAAACAGTTTAAACTTGCTCGAGCAGATCCATCCCTGCGTTAAAATTATTCCCTTAACTCAATTTGCGGGAACCGATCTTCCCCAAGCGGTTTATACTTATGCCAAGCAAAATCCAATGGGAAAAAAGCTGGCAGCGATCCTTTCAATTCCCGTTGTCGGTTCCACACTATATATTGATTCGGATATTCTCTTTTTCCCGAAAGCCGCAGAATTAGTCGAACTTGCGACGGCGCGCGATCGCAAATCTTACTATCTCCCTGACGAAACCCATGCTTTGGACGAACGCATTCTCAAAAATGACTCAGAAAAAGTGCATCCTGTCAATGGAGGCTTTATTTTATTTAAAGATAACCTCGACTGGAGTTTGGCAATGGAGCGTTTTTTAGCGATGAAAACAGCACCCAATTACTTTACCGAACAAACAATGGTTCACTTGACGCTACACGAGAATCATGCCCTGCCGCTGTGTCCTCGAAGCTATATTATGGCGCGCGACGACGAATTTATTTACCGCGATCGCTACGCAGGCGATACTATTGTTTTACGCCATTATGTCAGTCCGGTGCGTCATAAGTTTTGGTTCGATTTAACCCATCTTTTATAGGAAAAAGAATCGTGAAATGGTATAATAAGTTGGGATTAATGCTAGCTTTTTTCGGTCTGGCAATTCCCGAAGCAAAGGCACTCGATCGCGTCCAACTCGAACAATTTCGCCAAACAGGAAGTTGCGTTAATTGCGACTTAAGCGGCGCGATGTTAGTCGATGCAAGATTAAGCAATACCGACTTACGCGGAGTTAATTTAGCAGCGGCGGATTTAACTCGCGCCGATCTCAGAAATGCCAATCTCGGCGGCGCAAATTTAGCGGGTGCCAGTTTGATTGATGCCAATCTCGGCGGCGCAAATTTAACTGGAGCTAATTTACAAGTTGCGGGTTTGATGCGAGCCAATTTAGCCAATACAATTTTGACAGGAGCAAGTTTAATTCGAGCCAAACTATTTGCCGCCAATTTGAGCAATGCGGACTTAAGGCGATCGCTGCTTTGGGATGCCGATCTCGTAAATGCGAACCTCGCGGGAGCCAATTTAAGAGGAGCCGATCTCAGGGGGGCAGAGGTTGAAAATAGTGTTTGGCAGGGGGTACAGTTAAGGGGGGCAATTTTGCCCGATGGAACGTTTCAACCTTAAATTATACCTCTCGATACTCGCCTTTTTTCCACCTAAAATTGATTCAATAGGGAGTAAAATAATTTCAAACTCAACTTCTCCAAATAGCTTTCTTTCCCGACGAACAAGGCTCAATCGCTGGATTCCTCTCGCGATCGCGCTCTCAATCGGTATAGCTCCCTTTCCCGCTCGAGCGGCAGAGCGCGTTGTTCTCAAGTACGGACTTCTACAAGCACCCGTTTCGGTTGCCGACTTAACTCGCTTAGCCGAAACGGGAGAAGTTTCCTTAGCATTAGCCGCCTATTTACGCCTTGCCAATCGAAATCCTGAAGAGTTGCGGCGGGTATTGAACCAAGGTGTGCCGGTGAAGGGAAGACTCTTAGAAAGCCTGCTCGATAGCGTTGCAGGACAATTCCTCCTCGATCGCGCGGGGGAAATTGTCGGTTCGCCTGACAATGCAGAAAACCACCAAGCTTTGCGCTCTGCAATTGTTAATTCAGCGCTCCCCGACGATCGAGTAACGCCGTTAGAAATTCTGCAAAATTACCCAGAGCGAGATTTGCACGTCAACGGCGATCGCTTGGTAGAAATTGCACAAAGTTTAAGAAACGCGGCGAACAATCTTCCCAATTTGCCGCTCCCGTTTTAAAAACTCGCTTAATAAGCTAACGTTTCTAGGGTTTCTCGCAAATAATTGCGAATTTGGGAGTCTAAATTCGAGGACGGTTCGCAACTCTGTAGCTGCTGTTCGAGTTGCCAGCGTTGGAAACCGGAACTCGACGCGATCGCGCGCTTCAAACTATCCCAAACTTCAGGGTCGCAGTCTGTCGCAGGGGGTTGGGCTGGAATCGGCATAATTCACCTCCAAAGATGAGCTTAATTTTTATTCAAATCCCATTGAGTTTGCACTGGGAATCGCTGGACGGGAGCGGGCTAATGCTTATTCTTAACATAGCCTAATTTTCGATAACAGAATGTAAGCTCTGTTGCAAATTGACTCCCTTCGCCTTCCCAAATCGGGAGAGGGGAGTTCAAAAATTGTCGATTCAATTAATCTCCAATCCAGGGCAAAATTCGCCTCACCCGAAACCCCGCAATCGTAAAGTCCCGCGCGATCTCCTCCACCTCCAACGGTTGAGTCGCTTCAAAAACGCGATCGCTTTGTAACAATACGCCCGCCACGCTGACGGGAACTTGCAAAAATAGGTTGCTCGCCCCAAAGGACAGCATCGCCAACAACAGTCCCAATAGCCGCCATTGAGGAAGAACTGCGGCTGCTGTCGCTGCTAAGGGAGCGAGTTGAAACACCTCCCAGAGAACTCCCAATAGAACGACTGCCGCCAAAAGGCTTAAAAGGCGATTAGTCGGCGTTTTAAAAAGGGCGAGGAGGCGACGTTGTTGGGGATTGAGTTGCTGGGGCGCGATCGCAACCAGCAACAAGCTAAAAATATCAAAGGGACGACGAAGTTGCATCCACAATACTGGAACGATCCCCGCCACCGCGATGAGGGCAAACTCCGCACCCAATGGCAACAGCTCTCCTGCCAGTGCCACTCCCAGCCAAACGCCTTCCAACCACAGGGGTAGGACGAGCAAGCCGGTCAAATGAATCCACAAAAAGGGTTCCCAACGAAAAGACATCGAACGTTAGAACGCTCCAAGGGCGCTCTCTTTCTTTAATTTTGCGATAGGGTGCGACGCTTGAGAATCATTTGATAGACCTCAATCGAGTCGCCTTCTTTCCAGTCGTTGAACTTCGCCACGCCGATCCCGCATTCAAATCCGGCTTTCACTTCCGGCACGTTTTCCTTCTCGCGCTTGAGAGAATCTAAAGTTCCCTCAAACACCACTTCGCTGCCGCGACGGACGCGGAGGCGGCGGTTGCGCACAATTCGACCCTCCTGGACGTAACAGCCTGCCACTGCGCCTTTGCCTACGGGGAAGACTTGGCGAACCTGGGCCGTTCCCAGATATTCTTCCACTTCTTCCGGGTCGAGCAGCCCTTCCATTGCCCCTTGGATTTCGTCGAGGAGGTTGTAAATAATGCTGTACTCGCGAATATCTACCCCCGCGCGTTCGGCAGCTTGACGCGCGCCGGACGCTAAAGTGGTATTAAACCCGATAACCACAGCGCGGCTGGCGGCGGCAAAGTCTACGTCGGTTTCTGTCACTTCCCCCGGAGCGGCAAGCAAGATGCAAACTTGGACTTCGTCTTGGGGGAGTTGTTGGAGGGAGCCTAAAATCGCCTCTACCGACCCTTGTACGTCGGCTTTGATAATCAAGTTCAACTCTTTTAACGTGCCTTCTTGAGCTTGAGCCGACAGGCTGCTCAAGGTGACGCGCCCTGAAGCCATTGTCGTTAGGCGAGTTTCTCGCTCGGTTTCGGCTCGTTTTTCGGCAACCTCTCGGGCTTGCTTCTCGCCTTCAAATACTTCAAACTCGTCGCCTGCTCCTGGCACGTCGTTGAGACCCAGAATTTCGACGGCAAACGAGGGGCTGGCTTCTTCAACTCGCTCGCCGCGATCGTCGATCATCGCTCGCAGCTTGCCGTAGGTGGAACCGGCAACGAGGGTATCGCCGACGCGCAATGTTCCATTTTGCACGAGCAACGTAGCCACGGGGCCTTTGGCTTTATCTAAGTGGGCTTCGACCACCGTTCCCTTGGCTGCGCGATCGGGGTTGGCCTCCAGTTGTTCGACTTCAGCCACCAACAAAATCATCTCCAGCAGCGTATCGAGGTTTTCTCCGGTGAGGGCGCTGACCGGAGCCATAATGGTTTCGCCGCCCCACTCTTCGGGGATCAGCTCGAGTTCGGTCAACTCTTGCATGATGCGCTCTGGGTTGGCTTCGGGTTTATCGACCTTGTTGATGGCGACAATAATCGGCACCTCTGCGGCCCTCGCGTGGCTGATGGCTTCTCGCGTCTGGGGTTGAACGCCATCGTCGGCTGCCACGACCAAAATGGCAATGTCGGTGACGCGGGCTCCGCGCGCGCGCATGGCGGTAAACGCTTCGTGACCGGGCGTATCCAAAAATACCACCTGTTCGGTGCTGTCCTCGTGTTCGACATCAACGTGGTACGCTCCGATGTGCTGGGTAATCCCACCTGCTTCGCCTTGGGCGACTTTGGTTTTGCGGATGGAGTCGAGGAGCGTGGTTTTACCGTGGTCAACGTGGCCCATAATCGTGACAACGGGCGGACGGCGCTGGAGGCTTTCGAGATCTCGCTCTTCGAGCATTTCCGTTTTGGCTGCTGCCGCTCTTTCTCTAACGGTTTCGACGGTCACGCCCAGTTCGTCGGCGATCAAGGTTGCTGTTTCCCGGTCGAGGGTTTGGGTGATATTAACAGCCATGCCTTTCAAGAAGAGCTTAGTAATGACGTCGGTTTCTGAGATATTCAGCCGCTCTGCCAATTCCCGAACGGTTAAGTTTTCTGGCAGCACCACCCGCTCGGGCAGAACCGCGACAGCTTTTTGAGCTTTTTGCCGTTCTCCTCTGCTGCTGGAACGACTTTGACTGCTATCGCTCTTGGCAATGGGTTTTTTCGTGCGCCTGGTATTGCTCGCTGTGGAGGTTGCCCCCCCAGACATAGATGCGGGTTTAGGCGGCCGCGCAATGGAGATGCTGACCGCCGTTGTGGGAGTGAGATGTTCTTGCAGTTCGTTTAAGTCTTCTTCTTCGTCTTCGAGCAAGGCACTGCGACGCTTGCCTTTCCCGGACAGTTTGCCGACTTTGCCTGCTTTGCTTTTGCTTTCTGCACCTTCTTCGTCGTCTTCCCATTCGAGGTCGCGCTTGAGGACGCGCGGGGGCGTAGGACGCTTAAGTTTGGGTTTTTCAGACGCTTTCCCGTCGAGGAGGGTATCTTCTTCGAGGTCGTCATCGGACGAGGGGACGGTTGGCGCATCTAAGGCGACTTCTGCTACTGCTGGAGAGCGGGGCGGACGCGGGGGTCTGGGTTTTTCAGCGAGTTGAGTTTTTGGCGAGTTAGAGCTGCCTTTACTTGCTGATTTTTCGGGGGAAGCGGGTGCGCTCGCTGGCGTTCGGGTTCCTTGAACCGATGATGTGCTGGGCTCGGAGGGTTGCGATTTATCTTTCTTTTTCGGTTTGTTGAGGATGGGTTTTTCTACGGCTGTCTCTGCTTTGGCCACTTCGCGAACCGACTGTCTCGATGGTGGCGAGAGCAATTGGAGGGGTTTCTCTGGGGGTTCGGATGGAGCAACTGCCGACTCTGGGGTTTCACTTGGGGTCGGGGGGACTGGGGCGCTGCCGGTCTCCTCTAGGGTTTCGCGTGGGGGCTCCTCTTGGACGGGAGCCTCTTCATCAGCCGAAGCTGCCTCGAGGCGAACCGGTTTGCTCGGTTTGCTCGGCGGACGCGGCCCGCCTGCTGGGGTTGGCGTGTTGGCAGAGACAGATGATGGCGCTTGGGGAGCGCTGGGAACGTGGGATTTCAAAATTTCTCGAATCTGGGGTTTTCGCGGTTCTCGGGGGGGCTGGGGTCTCAGAGTACGATCGCTCTCCCCCGAGCGGGTCGCGACACTGCCGACGCTTTTTTGGGGATAGCGTTGGGCCTCCGTACGAATACGCTCGACTTGAGCCTCGTCAATGGTGCTACTGTGGCTTTTAACGGAAATGTTAAGCCGCTCGCAAATTTCTAAGATATCTTTGTTGTCTCTATTCAATTCTTTAGATAGCTCGTAAATTCTTGTTTTTCCTGTGTTCATCCAGTATGCCCCGTTTTGTTGACCTAATGGTTTTTCTCGCTGTTTGGAGGTGAGTTCGATGGTTGATATTGTGCGATTTAAATTGTTTGAAGATTTTTTTGTGGGTTGGGAGTGTTGAGAGTTTAAGGGAAGAGGCGCGCTGTGCTTACCAGTTTACCTCTAAAACTGTGGGTTTGAGGTTCAATTTTTTGCCAAAGTTGGGCAAGTTGGAGGCAGGAGGTTCCGGCGCGATCGCAAGGAAAGATAAATTTCTTCGGGAATTGGAGCCTTGAGCGAGCGCCCCAAGCGATTTTTGTGTTGGGCGGCTTTGAGGCAGCAGTCGGTCGGACATAAGTAGGCAGAGCGACCCATTCCCCGATCTAATTGTACCGTTTTCGATGAGGAATCTCTCACAATTCGCCAAAAGTTTTCTTTGGGAGCGACTTTGCGGCAACTGATGCACCGTCGATAGTTGGGCTTCATGAGTTTTTGCGATCGCGCGCGGGCGACATTTGGCGTTGGCGACGGAGGGGATCACGCCTCGAATTCTTGCGATTCGACGGCGGGTTCGGATTCTAGAGCTTCGGGAATTTCGCCTTCCTCCTCCAATTCTACTTCACTGACGGGTTCGACGGCTACGGGTTCCGGCTCGAGTTCGGGTTCTTCATACTTGGCGCTGTCTTTAATGTCGATTTTCCACCCCGTCAAACGGGCGGCGAGGCGAACGTTTTGACCTTCTTTGCCAATGGCTAGGCTGAGTTGATTTTCCGGGACGAGAACTAAGGCTTGATGTTCTTCGGGTTCGACCAGCATCACGCGATCGACCTGTGCCGGACTGAGGGCGTTGGCGATATAACTCGCCGGGTCGGGCGACCAGCGAATGGCATCGATTTTTTCGCCTCGCAGTTCGTTGACCACTGCTTGAATGCGCGATCCCCGCGCTCCGATGCAGGCTCCTACCGGATCGACATCGCGCTCTAGGGTATCGACGGCAATTTTGGTTCGCGGGCCGACATGACGGGAGGGGGGGTTGGCTTCGCGGGCGACGGCGACGATGCGCACGACTTCATCTTCGATTTCTGGCACTTCGTTGGCAAAGAGGTATACCACTAACCCGGCAGCCGCCCGGGAGACGATTAGTTGGGGGCCGCGACTGAGACCGTCGCGTACTTTTTTCAAGAAGACCTTGAAGGTGGCGCTGACGCGATAGTTATCGTTGGGGAGTTGTTCGCGCTTGGGCAGTTCGGCTTCGACTTCGGGCTGACCGAAACCGCTGCTGACAGCCATCACGATTGACTGCCGTTCAAAGCGCAACACCCGAGCTTGCAAAACCGTTCCTTCTAAATCTTTAAACTGCTCTTGAATAATCTTACGTTGTTGGTCGCGGAGTTTTTGCAATAACACTTGTTTGGTTTGAATGGCAGCCATGCGACCAAATTCTTTTTGATCTGGGGTGACATCTAAAATCACCGAGTCGCCCAACTGCGCTTCGGAGGTGACCTCCTGTACATCTTTCAGAGCGATGTGGTGGTCGGTGTTGTCGATTTCTTCGACAATGAGTTTTTTGGAGAGGATGCGAAATCCTTCTTCTTCTACATCGAGTTCCACCTCAAAGTTTTCAAAGTAGTCTTCGCTAAACGGTTGGCGGTTGCTAAGCTGTTGAGATTGTTGAGAGCGACGATAGCGCTCGTAGCCTTTCAGAAGTGCCTCTCGCAGGGCTTCTTGTACCGCTGATTTGGGCAAATTGTGACCTTTACCGATCTCTTCGATCATGTCTCTTAAACCGGGCAAAGTAACCAAAGACATCGATACTTATCTCCTAATGTTTGAATAAAATTTGAATGACAGTCCTGCTCGCTTCTCGTTCCTAACCCTCACTTGCCGCAAGGTCGGCAGTGTTTCAGGGGGCTTCATCCAGTTGAACGATCGCGATCGCCGAGCGAGGAATCGCGATCGCGCGTCCTTTTTGATTGAGATACACCGCTTGTCCGTCTCGTCCTTGCAGGTTGCCGCGCCACTCTTTTTGTCCTTCGTAGGGACTGTAGGTTTTCACGAGGACGCTAAACCCTTTGAATGCGATAAACTCTCGGTCTGTGGCGAGTTGTCGGGAAATACCGGGACTCGATACTTCTAAAATGTACGAATCTGGGATCGATTGCGCTGCGTCTAACTCCTCTTCGAGGGCGCGACTCATCTTTTCGCAGTCGTCTAGTCCCGTGTCTGTTTTGAGGTTGCGCACGTCCACTCGCAGTACGGGAGGCTTTTTATTCGTCTGGAAAACGGCCCCAACAACTTCTAAACCCAATCGTTGGGCGATGGGGGCTGCTAGTTCGAGGATTTGGGGGATGAGGGGGTGACTCATCGAAATCTCCTGGGTCTGAAACCCCGTCCTTTGAGGACGGCTTTAATTTTTGCTAAAATGTATAAGTCCCGAAAGCAAAAACCAAGCAGTCGGGAATCGTACCTTGAAAACTGGATATATGAGGTTCCGTGCAGGAAAGCTTGTACGGGTAAAATATCCAAGCAGCAAGTATAAGTCTTTTTGAGGCACCGTACCGCAGGGCTTGCGGAATCGGGACTCTGCAATGGGTTGAAAGTCTGTGGACTTTGTGTAAGACAGTACATAGTTGAACTATGGTATGCAACGGTGAGTGAAGCAGAAACTCAAATCGTGAGGTTTGGGAATCGCCGTCCGTTTACGGCGGTGAGGATGTCAAAAACAACGTTTATGCAACAAAAAAAGCGGGCTACACCCACTTCCTTCTCTTGGCGTGATGTTTCGCAGTCATGCACTTTCCCTCGGGCGCTTTGCCTGTTGCTTTGGGTCTTGTTGAAGGCACGTTTTTGTCCCTAAGTCAAGCCCATCGCTCGGGTCGAGGTGCTACTGCTTCCGCTCATTGTAGCGCCTCGACCAGGGGAGTGACAACTTTATATAAGGCCTGCTGAATATAGCATAGTGTTGTGATGAGCAGGGGAGCAGGGGATGCAGGGGATGCAGGGGATGCAGGGGATGCAGGGGGGAATTGTATTTCATATTAAGCGCTAACAACAAAGAACCAATGACCAATGACTAATAACAAATAACTAACTCAGAAGTTTAGGCGGTTGCGATCGCGCCGTTTCTCGCAACCGGCGAGTTTGATCGAGGAGTTGTTCGACATCCT
This sequence comes from Cyanobacteriota bacterium, assembly GCA_034189065.1. Classification (GTDB taxonomy): domain Bacteria; phylum Cyanobacteriota; class Cyanobacteriia; order Cyanobacteriales; family Spirulinaceae; genus FACHB-1406. The sequence continues at coordinate 50,796 of JAXHVQ010000009.1, read as the reverse complement.
CCTGGGATAGGCGCTGAACGTAATTGACCTTCACCTCCTCAATTAACGCCGTCAGCAAATATTCTAAGCGATTGAGACTTTGTTGCGCTTGCACCTCCGAGCCCAAAGAACTAACTAAATTGTCCGTCAAGCGTTGCAATAGTGCGTCAAACTGAGGATCGCTTTGAGTCAACCCTTTCAAGACCTCATGCACCCCATCGTATAAATTCTCGACCAACTGCTTCGTCAAATTTTGCTCCAACTGCTCCAAACCCGGAACAAACTTCGCGCTCTGATACACTGGAGTTTGTACTACAGCCTTTTCGATGCTGTAACGCAACAGCGCCTCTACGTCGGGCTTAATCGTTGGCATCACTTGATAAACCAGCGTATTCACCAACAACTTAAAAATTTCTGCCGTTTCATTAACATCGTTAAGATCGATATACGCTTTCTGAGTTCCTTGCGCTAACAACTTAGCAATTTCGCCCTCGCGAATAGAAGCTTGCACTTGGTTGAGAACATTCACCACCACCACCTCCGTCACATCCTCAGCAATTCCCGCTACAAACCCCTGACTCGCTTGCCGTTGAATTTTGTGGAGATCGATTAAGCGCGCCTGGTTCAAGCGAATGACAACGGGAATAATGCGCAGCCAGCGCAAAACCGGCAACAGTAAGAAAATATCGTACCAGCGCCAAGTCATCGCATCGAACCAACTGACTCCCGTATGGCGGCGACTGATTGCCCATGTCCGTGCCACAAACTCTAAGGCAAAAATCAAGAAAAAGGGAGAGTCGAGCAAACCGAAATTATCGACGGGTTCGCCATTTTCCCCCACTGGACGGTAATAATTCGTAGCGATGAGGGGTCGAATTTCTTGGTCGAAAAAGTCTAACTCTTGTTGGTAGCGACCGCTATTTAAGTTTTCTAAACTCCAAAATTGACGAAATGCTTCTTTCGAGGAAGTATCCTCGTCCCCAAAAACGTGCCTGCGCATTCTATTTTTGATTTTTTCCAATGTTCCTGTTTTATTGGCAATTTGGAAGGGATTAGTCTCAATCATTTCATCGCTTCTACTGCGCAAATTGGCTAAAATAGCTTGGATTTCTGGCGATTGGAGTTGAGTTCCAGCAATTTCGCTATCGAGTTCATTGACTTGTTTTAAATAAGCAGCAGTATCTCGGTGGGGTTCGATTCCCTTTACCCAGTCGTACCACATAGTGAAGGGAGGACGGGGTAAGACAATGGGCTCGTCGGGAAATTCGCGCTCAAAGGTTCCCAGTTTGACGAAGAACTGAGCTCGTCCTTGCAGCCAAAAGTCGCGCAAAGGAATATAAGTTAAGTCGAATAGCACTAACAGATAGTTGACAACTGTCAGCGTTGCCATAAAGCGTTCAAATAAGAGATTGGTTTTGGAACGAGGTTTCGTTTTCACAGGCGGTAATTTAGCGGGTATATTTTTCATTCGTCATTCGTCATTTATTTGTTAGTCGTTCATGATTCGTTGAGTGCGTGAATGGGCGAGGTTCTTGAAATAGCAAGGTTCTTTACTTTATCCAAATGATCCGTTGAGTGCGTGAATTATTCGTGACTCATGATTAATGACTGATGACTCAATTATTTACTGTTTTTGGGCAGAGAAGCCGGAAGAGAAAAGTTGGTACGGTTAGGGAATATATACAAGAAAATGGCTTATTGATTTTTTTGAATACGGAATTTTGTTTTCATAAGTAATTATAGGCAGATAGATGGCGATAAGGTACTAAGTTTTTGTATTTTTTTTGATAAAGAGAGAAATTGCAAGTATTTTTACGATTAACCCGAGTAGCAATAATCCGGTCGATATTTTCGGGAGCAATTTTGGGTTGAGGGAGATCGCTGGGAGGGTGCGGACAAAGCGTCTAACTTGCGCGATCGCGCTTTAATTTCGTTGGGGTTTGCACGCACTTTGCTTCGGTTCGACAGCGCTGCCAAGGCTGAATGGAGGAAAAATCAAGAAAATTAAGAAAATGTCAAAAAAGTTAAAATTCAGAGCGCTGTAGGCGACAAGGGAATGGGAGAGAATGACTTTAGTTTTGCCAAAAACCGAGTTTGGGCGGTCAGTCTACAGATATATTCTCAAATACGCGCGCTTTTGGGGCAATTGGCAGCGCGAGGGAGTGGTTTGTTAAGGGATTGGTGCGCTATCCTGATGGTATCAGCAAACATTGACTACTGAGTTTAGGAGGAAAGCGCTATCGCTACAAAACAACTTGTCAACCGCCATATTAAATCCGATCGCGTCCTGTTGATCGACAACGAGCAAAACAACCGAGGTTTAATCGACACTCGGGAGGCTTTAGAACTCGCCCAAAGCGTAGGACTCGATCTTGTCGTCGTCTCCCAAGGCGAAGATGCCCCCGTCGCTCGCATTATGGACTACGGGAAGCATCAATATAAACAAAAGAAACGTCAGAAACAGACTACAAAAACGACAGTTAAAGAAGTTAAGCTCCGCCCAAATGTCGATGAATCGGATTATGGAATCCGCATTCAGAGGGCGACGGAGTGGTTAAATAAGGGCAATTTAGTAAAGTTTCAAGTTCGTCTGCGAGGACGAGAACATCAACATCGCGATCGGGCAACAGAACTCCTCAATCGCATTGTTGACGATCTCGCACAAGCGGGTAAGGTTCAGTCCTTCGACCGGCGAGCGCTCATCGTTCAACTCGCTCCGGCCTAAGCTTAACTACAATAAATAACAGAGAAAGGGAAAGGTAGGTTTTTGCTTTTCCCTTTTTTGAAGTGAGAAGCATAATTTTTCACCGTCAATGAGTAAAGTTCCCAATTTGTTTGAGAAAGTAACCGACGAGATAAAGGGAACCGCATAAAACGATGAGGGAGTCGCTGGAACTGGCACGCTGTAAGGCATCGAAAAGATCGCAGAAGGTTTGACAGTCGTTGAGTTGGGGGCAGGTCGATCGCGCGATCGCGGCTAATTCTTCGGGAAGTGCTGATTGATGGTCGGGAATGGGAACGAGGTACAAGCGATCGCCGGGTTGCAGCAATTCTGCAAAAATATCAGCCCAATCTTTAGTCGCCAAAATTCCCATTACCCACGTAATTTCACTCTTATTCCCCGAACTATTTTTTCGCAACTGGTCAGTATATTGACGCAATCCTCGAGCGGCTTCGGGATTGTGCGCCCCGTCTAATAAAATATATCGATCTTCCCACTGAATCCACTGCAATCTTCCTAACCATTGGGCCTTCGCTATACCGTCGCTAATGGCTGCGTTGGGAATTGTCCAACCTTGGTGGCGAAGAATCTGGACAATGGCGATCGCGATCGCGGAGTTCATCAACTGAATATCGCCTAACAAAGAGAGAGAGTATTCCATCGAGTTAAACTCAAACTTTTCTGTATCTGGCGGCACAAACCTCCCTTGATTTTCTCCTATTTTTTGCGCGGGGTTCGCCCAAACTGCCGGACAATTCAGTGCGGCAATTTTAGACTTGACAACCGTTTCCGCTTCCGGCGGCAATTTCCCCACAACCACCGGACAATTCTCCTTTAAAATTCCTGCCTTTTCCCCTGCAATATCTGCTACTGTCGGTCCTAACCTTTGCCAATGTTCGCGACTAATGGAAACAATCGCTGTTACCAGAGGGGTATCGCAAACATTTGTCGCATCCAACCGTCCTCCCAAACCGACTTCAATGACGGCAATATCGACGTTACCTCGAGCAAAATATAACCAAGCGGCTGCTGTAATTATTTCAAATTGAGTTGGGCTTTCTTCTCCCGGATCGACGGCATTTTGAACCTGTAACAAAACCTCTTCCAAAGCATTTTCTGAAATCGGCTTATTGTTAATGCAAATTCGTTCTGTCCAATCTACTAAATGAGGAGAGGTATAACGTCCGACTCGATATCCCGCTGTGGCTAATACCGAAGAAACGTAGGTGCAAACAGACCCTTTCCCATTACTTCCTGCGACGTGAGCGATCGGCACTTTAGTATGAGGATTTCCCAGACGTTCTAAGAGGTGCTTAATGCGTTTCAAACCTAAGTGAACGCCAAATCGTTGAAAGGGTTTAAGAATTGCGTCGATATTCGATTGGGTCATTTGTTATTTGTCATTTGTCATTGGTAGGGGCGGGGTTACCCCGCCCTTACAGGTCATTGGTCATTAACGGCATCCCAACCCAAAACCTAAAACCTAATTTTACCCCTTGCCTTCTGCCTTTTATATAAATTCTCGCATATATTGATTCACTAATTGGGGCTGTTCTTGTTGCACCCAATGACTGCAATTTGGAATATAGCGAATCTGAAAATCGCGTACATAAGCCTCCGTCCCATAGGTCAACTCTTTTCCCAAAGCCGCATCTTCCTCTCCCCAAATCATCAGCGTCGGTACCTCCAAAATCCTCCACGATCGCGGCTGCATTAAGCCCTGAAAAACATTGCGATAGTAATTCATCATTGCTGTTATTGCATCCGGTTTAGCGGCGGCACTTTTAAACGCATCGAGATCGGCAGTCGTAAACGCAGTTTTGTCAACCGCCATTTTTTCAAAAGTGGCCGCGATCGCGTCGTAATCATTCCATTGTAAAATCCATTCGGGAAGCAAAGGGAGTTGAAACAAGAAAATATACCAACTCCGCAACAACTGTTGGGGATGTTTCCACAATCCTTCGCTCAAAAGGGCGGGATGGGGAAGATTCATTACGATTAATTTATCGACTCGCTGCGGATGTTCGTAGGCAAAACTCCACGCGATCGCGCCCCCCCAATCGTGTCCCACTAACACGCAACTTTCATAACCCAAACCTACGATAACGCCTTCCACATCTCGAATCAATTCTTGCATTCGATACGCTTCAACATTCTTCGGTTTTTCGCTTTCATTATATCCCCGCAAATCCAGCGCTACGACTTTATAATCGACGGCAAATTCGGGGATTTGATGCCGCCAAGAGTACCAAAACTCCGGGAAGCCGTGCAACAGTAACATCAAGGGACCTTCTCCCTGTGTCACATAGTGCAATTGCACGCCATTGGTGGCAATCAATTCGTGTTTCCAGGAGCCTTCAAGTACAGATATTTTGGTCATTGGTCATTGGTCATTGGTCATTAATCATTAGTCATTGGTCGTTGGTCATTGGTCATTGGTCATTTCCAGTTCTCAACCCGTCCGTTGTTCTCTCTTTAGGTACAATTTTACGTTTCCAACCCTTAAGTCCATCTGTTAACTGCAGTGGTCAGAAAACTAACCCATTAAAATAACGTTATCAATAACGTGAATCACGCCATTATCTGCCTCAATATCAGCAGCAATTACGGTCGAATTTTTTACCTCAAATCCATCGGAACAGTCAATGGGAATTGGCGCGCCTTCTAGGGAAGTTACCGATCCCAACTTTTCCAAATCCGCCTTCATCAACTTACCTGCGACCACATGATACGTTAAAATCCGCCCCAGTTGGGGGGGCGATTTCACCAACGATTCTACGGTTCCCGGCGGTAATTTGGCAAAGGCATCGTCATTGGGGGCAAACACGGTAAAAGGACCGGGACTTTTCAGCGCATCGACTAAATCGGCAACCTGAACGGCTGTTACTAACGTTTGGAACGAACCCGCACTTACGGCAATATCGACGATATCTGGCATATTTTAGAATCCCCAGCGAGGAAAAACAATCGATCTGTCTTCCAAATTACTACTCAATGCCGCTATTTTCCAATGTGCCTGTAATTCTCGCGCATTCTGACTACACATCAATTTTTACCCCCCTGTCTCCGGTATCTCTCCATCTCTCTATCTCTCCATCTCCTCGTCATACCAATTCTATAAATTCTGACTATACGTCAATGAGTGTCCCCTGCATCCCCTGCATCCCCTGCATCCCTTACCGGCATCTGTAGTCGAAGTTTGAGGAATTGATATCACCCCGTCACTTATCTTGCTCTTAACAAAAATAAAACATTTATCTTTGTTGCATTTTTGAATAAAGCATATTATATTAAAGCAAGAGAAGGCGACGTGCCGACCAAGCCAAATCGCCTTCTCTGGGGGAAACCCCTCACTGTTAATTTCTACTCAACAAGTCAGGAGTAACGATGTCCATTTTACCGAATAATCCCGAAAACGCTTCGGTTCCCCTCCACCAACAACTTTCTGAATGTTCCACTCGACTGTTGGCAATGCACTCGTTTGCGTGTGTCCTTCACAGCGCCGTCTTGTACGAACAAACTAAGTTTATCCACATTGCCCACGAAATTCCCTACGATTATGTCCTTAAATATATGCAAGAAGAGTTACTCGATATTCTCGAGGCAGTAGGAAAAGTACAGAATGCTTTAGACCCAGAGTTACAACATCTGCGCTCGAGTTGTTAAGTTTTGGGTTGCCCCGATTTCACTTTTTCGGGGCAAAATTTTTGATAAATTGGGAATTAACAGTTGACAATTATCTCACTTTGATGTATTGGTACTACACCAATTAATAATTAATAATTAATTGTTCATTGCGAAGTGAACTACCCGACGCTGATGTAAACATACAGCGCGGGCTTCCTACCCAGAGACAAGCGTAGTAGTAGATTTCTTACGTCCTCTATTACTGCGACTTACAGTCTGACGATAGGCTTTGTCCCGCGTTCCACAGGTGAGGGGCTGTTCCTGGAGGTCTCCTCCAGGGTTTATACGCCCCGTCAAAATTCGTAGTCCCTCATCTCTGAGATTAATTGCGGCGTTAACATCTCTGTCGTGTTTAGTTTGGCAATTTTCACAAGTCCAATATCTGATATCAAGAGGTAAGTTACCAACTTGATTTAAGCAAACATGACAAGTCTTAGAACTAGGAAAGAATCTATCAACTTCTTGATAAATCTTGCCTTCATTTTCTGCTTTGTACTTAAGCATAGTCATGAACATTCCCCATCCAACTTGACCAATTGCTTTGGCTAGACAATGGTTCTTCATCATGCCCTTAACGTTTAGATTCTCAGTCACTATGACTTGGTTTTCGTCAACTATCCTACGCGATAGTTTGTGTAGAAAATCTTCACGACAGTTTGTTATCTTACGATGAACTTTAGCAACTTTCTTTCTAGCTTTATTACGGTTACTTGAACCTTTTTGTTTTCTGCTTAGTCGTTGCTGTTTAACCTTTAAGTTCTTTTCGTGTTTGTTGAAAAATCTAGGATTATCAAACTTAGAACCATCGCTACTAATAGCAAAATGGCTTAAGCCTACATCAATTCCTACTGCTTTATTATTGCCCCCCGTCTCCCCTACTAGGGGGGATGCCAAAGGTAGGGGGGTTCCATCATCAAACAGTACAGCAGCAAAATATTGGTCACAACAATTCTTTGATACTGTAACAGTCTTAATTTTACCCTCAATAGGTCTATGGATAACTGCTTTAACTTCTCCTATTTTTGGAAAATTTAAACTGCTACCTAGTATCTTGACGTTTTGAGGATATTGTATTGACTGTTTACCATATTTTGACTTAAATCTAGGGTATTTTGCTCTACGTTCAAAGAAGTTATTGAAAGCAACTCCCAGATTGAGACAAACCTTTTGTAAGCATTGAGAATAGGTCAGTTTTAACCATTCATATTCTTTTTTAAGTTGAGGTATTAGTTTTTTAACTTCATACCCTGACAAACCTTTCCCTGTATCTATGTATGTTTGGTTCATCAAGTTAAGACAGTAGTTATACAGCCAGCGACAATTACCAAAACTTTGCGTTAGTAACTGTTGCTGTTCTGTATTTGGGTACAATCTTACTTTGACAACTCGTAACATCTTATAGTAAATTGAATTTACTATAAGATAGTGTAGCGAATAAAAAGATAGTTTGTCAATTGAGGGACATCGAATCCCTCAATTGACCGCTCCTCCCATACGACTTTGACCTATCGGTACAAAGCGGGGCTTCCCCGCGATTAGCTAAATTTGGATTCCATATAGCACTACGTAGAGCACGCGATTGACATTTCCAACAGCACCAAAGCTAGAAATAGCAATCTGTTCGCTGATGGCTGAGGGCTGATAGCTGATGGCTTAGGTGCTATATTAGTCTAGTCCGAGTAGCCTCAATAAACTGAAAACCGGCAAAAAATCGCGCAATGGACTCAATGCTTCGCCAACCGTATCGGAAAATTGAGCCAATCCCGATCGCCGTACTAAAACAATATCATTTTGCAACAGAGGTGGGTTATTTCCCTCATCGATTTCGCTTTCAAAATTGACGCGAATGTCCTGTCGCTTCACCGTTCCGTTGGGGTTGAGGCGTACTAACTCCACATCGCCAAAATCCGCGCGACTGGTAAAGCCTCCCGCCGCTAGCAGCGCTTGATTGAGGGCGGTGTTGGGGGCGACTTCAATTGCGCCGGGATCTTCGACCTCTCCCACCACGTACACTTGAATGGTTTCTGGCGCAAAACTTGCTGTGGCGAGGGTTTCGACTTCGGCGGGGTTGAGGGCGGTGGCTTGGGGAACGACGATGGTATCGCCTTCTTGCAAGATTAAGTCTTCCTCCACATCTCCCGATTCTAACAACTCCCACAAATTGACGGCGATCGCTTGTTCTTCTCCGATTCGGGTGAGGCGGCGGACTTCGATGTTGCGGATATCGGCAAGGTTGGTGATGCCTCCTGCTACTTCAATGGCTTGAGTGACGGTGGGAATGGGTTGAGTTTGGTTGCGTTCGATATTCAGCGCGTGGGTTCCCGGACGAAATACTTCGCCGATGACGACGACTTCGAGGGGTTCTTCTAAATCTCCGGCAAAGTTGGCATCGGCGAGTTGGCGGAGTTCGCCGGGGTTAATAGCGGGTTGAGTTGCGACGAAGATGGTGTCGCCGTCGCGCAACGGGATATCTTGAGTTAAGTTAGCGCGCGCAAACAGTTCCCATAAATTGAGGTCGATAATTTGTTCTCTGCCGCGATACACGCGACGCAACTGAACCGAACGAACGTCGGCAGAACGGGTTATTCCTTCGGCGAGGTTCACCACTTCGGTGAGGGTGGGGAATTTGCGATTTCTCTCCAGTTCGATGGTGTAGGAACCCGGACGATTGACTTCTCCCGCGATCGCCACCGTAACGGGACGCTGCGCAATTAGGCGAACGCCGATGCGGGGACGGCGAATGTAGCGAGAGTAACGATTGGATACTAATTGTATCGCTTCGTCAACCGTGATATCGCGTAGGTTGAGGGTTCCAACTTCGGGCATTTCAATGGTTCCGTCGATGGCGATCGCGTACTCGCCACTGTATTCGGGAATGTTGTAAATATCAATTCTCAACACATCCCCAGCGCCTAACGTATATGGGGCAAGGGGGGGAACGACTTCTGTCGGAGTTGTGGTTGGTGGGGGGAAGGGGATGCTATTGGGAGTTTGCGCGATCGCGTTGGCGTTGGGTACTAAGAATGCCAATGTCAATAGAAAGGAGAAAGATTTCATATTGGTGCAAAGATGGCGGATGACATTTAAGGTGCAAGGGAGATGTATGACTAGGATAAACCTTCCCGCGATCGCGTCCTCACAAAAGAGACTTCATATCGATGCGAGAATTGTGAATTCTCTTTAATGTGAAATAGAGTCTTATTATAGACTTTTCCGCGATCGCGACAGCGATTCAAACCTGCTAATACCAATTTAATATAGCGTTTCCAAATGAAATATAAATAGATAAGGATATTCCCTACTTTTAGTAACTCCTCGCTCCTCCCTTGAATTCTTCTATTCTTCTATTCTTCCATTCTGAATTCTTCCATTCTTCCAAAGCTAGAATTTTACAACCCAAATAGAAACACTATAGTGTAATGGTGCACCTGCGCTCCGCTAACACGCCCGACTTGATTCTGTGCAGCTTCATGTCAATCCAGTATAATCGCCAACTTTTTATTTTAGTTTAGCTCCGCCATCAATAAAATTTCTTCTTCTCAAACATAAATTTTTCCTAGAAAAGTATCACTTTTCGTTGGCAGAACTATCAAAATATCTATCAACTTGCAGCAGACTCAACAAAATCGCAAAACTTCGAGCAATTCAGTGGTACGATTTGAGGTAAAGCCAAAATTACAAATAAGTTATACCTGTAGCAGCGAATGCCATAAAAATGTCGAACTACAAGTTACTGAAAATTTTAGGATTAGTCGCTTACAGCATTATTGTTACCGAAAAAAGCGCGATCGCAACTATTTCATCTTCTCTCCACAGGGAGTTAGAATTCGCTCAATTTCCATCGCCGCAAGACTTTGAACCGCCCGTCCCAACGGTGCCACAACCCTCGCCACAACCCCCTCCACCAGCTCCCGATCTTGCTCCCTCTTCTCCCTCTTTTCCTCCAGCATCCCCACCTGAAATCGACTCCGATCGCATTCAACTCAGGGGGTTTGAATTTGAAGGAAATACTGCCTTTCCCAGCGAAGAACTCGAGCAAAAGTTGGTAGAATTTCTCAATCAATCTTTCACGCGATCGCAACTCCAAGAAATCGTTACCCAAATTCGTAACCTTTACTACGAACGCGGATATCGAACCACTGGAATTCGTCTTCTCGTTCCCGACGAAACCGAGCAAAACCGGGAAGGGATCGTCAAAATCGAAATCCTTGAAGACGAAATAGAAGCGATCGAAATATTAGGAACCCAACGATTAAATTCCGGTTACGTGCGATCGCGCCTGCAACTTGCCACCTCCAAACCCCTCAATACCGAACGTCTCCAAGAAGCATTGCAACTATTGCAGCGCGATCCTCTCATTCAAAGTGTACGATCGCGTCTTTCTGCAGCTCCCAATTTTCCCAATAAATTACTCGTTGTCGAGATCGAAGAAGCGCCGACATTTTTCCCCCAGATGACCCTCGATAACGGTCGCGCGCCTAGTATTGGCAGTTTCCAACGTCGCGCTGGGGTGACGGAAGCCAATGTTTTGGGGTTGGGAGATGGATTTACGCTCTACTACACCAATACCGATGGCAGTAACGTGCTCGATCTCAACTATACTGTTCCCATCAACCCGCGCAATGGGACGCTGCAACTGCATCATAGCCGAGTTCAAACCCAGGTTATCGAACCGGATTTTGAGAAACTCGACATTGAATCTGCCGCGCAAACTTACGAAATTACGGCGCGCCAACCTATTTTACAGCAATTTCGCGATCGCGCTTATCGAGAAGTGGCTTTGGGGTTTACGTTTACGAGACGAGAAAGCGAGGTTTCGCTGTTAGGAATTCCCTTCCCCCCGCTTTCGGTGGGTGCCGACGAATTGGGAAGGACGCGGGTTTCGGCGTTTCGTTTCTTCCAGGAGTGGACGCTGCAAAATGCGACGGAGGTGATTGCGGCGCGATCGCAGTTTAACCTGGGAGTGGGACTCTTTGATGCTACGATTAATTCTCCCATTCCCGTCACCAACGAATTTGTTCCCGACAGTCGCTTTTTTTCTTGGCAAGGACAGGCACAATGGGTGAAACTTCTCGCTCCCGATACGACACTTTTGGTTCGTTCTAACGTGCAATTAGCGAGTCGCGGACTTCTCCCATCCGAACAGTTTTCCGCTGGCGGTTTGGGGACGGTACGCGGATATCGTCAGGATACATTGGTCGGGGATAACGGTTTTTTTGCTTCGGCGGAATTGCGCATTCCTTTACTGAGTTTTTCTCAACCGCGATCGCTGTTGCAAGTGGTGCCTTTTGCGGACTACGCGGTCGCGTGGAATAGTTCCGATAGAATTGCACCCAATCCCAATCGTTTAGCTTCTGTCGGGGTAGGATTATTATGGCAGATTGAAAATTTGACTGCCCGTTTGGAATACGGCATTCCGTTAATTTCTACAGATACGAAAGCGCGAACTTGGCAGGAAAATGGTATTTTATTTTCAGTCCAGTGGAATTTGGGTCGTTAGTTGGGGGTTGCGGGTTTTGGGAAAACTATCAATGTTAATAAGGGAATAGGGATTAGTTAATGGGTAATGGGTGATGGGTAATTTTGTTTATCTGGCCAATTCCCAATTCAAATGCGTTTCAGCTTACTCCTTCAGACAACAGAAGTTCGTAGAGACGTTTCATGAAAGGTCTGTAAAATACAGAAAATCGCAATTTCAGCATCTATTTCACATTAAGCGTCAATTATGTCTCGTTATCTAGGGTGTCTCTTTATCAGTTTTCTCAGCTTTTGTATGGCGATCGCGCTCCCAAGCTGTTGGGAATATGTCAGCGCCAACGGGACTTCTTCGGTTCCGGTAAATGACGCGATCGCAAACCATTTAACTTCTCCAGTTTCCCAGCTTAGTCCTTCTGTCCAAAACCTTGAACCACTGGCTGATGGAAACAACCCCATTCAATTAATGCACCAAGCTCGGGAATTTTATAATGACGAAAATTACCCAAAAGCGGCAAATTTTCTCGAACAAGCGGCAGGGCTTTTTCAAGAACGAGGAGATAATTTAGAACGCGCGATCGCCCTCAGTAACCTGTCCTCGGCTTATCAAAAACTAGGCAATTGGGAGCGCGCAGAGTGGGCAATTAAAACAAGTGTCGGCTTTTTGAGATTACAAGATCGATCCCCTGAAAATTTGCGGATTCTCGCTCAGTCTTTGGACATTCAAGGTCAGTTGTGGTATTTGCAGGGAAAAAGCGAACAGAGTTTAGAGCGCTGGAAAGAAGCGACCGAAATTTACCAACGGATTGGCGAGTTGGAAAAAGTCATTAGCGGTAAAATCAATCAAATTGAAGCCTTAAAAGCGCTGGGATTGTATCAGCAAGCGCGGGATACTTTAAGGGAGATCGAAGGCGCGATCGCGCAGTTACCCGATTCTATTCCTAAAATTAGAGCGTTACGCAGTTTCGGCGATTTGCTGCGCGCGACTGGAGAATTAAATCTCTCTCGCGCTTCGTCCGACTGCCAATTAAGCCAGACTGAAATGCGTTGTGATGCTGAAGGTATTTTACAAAAAAGCCTAGACATTGCCCAACGAATTCAACTGTCCGCCTCGCCTAATGAGATCGCAGCAATTAACTCCGAAATGAGCGCCGTTTTGCTAAGTTTGGGCAATACCCTAAGAGCAAAGGGAAATTTGATTCGCGATCGCGCCTTAATGAGTATTAATTTTAACTACCTTCCTTGGCAAGATCAAAATAGAGGAGAAATATCTGGGAAAGCCGAACGCTTTTATGGAGAAGCTGAGGAAAAATATAAAGAGGCGATCGCAACTCCGTCTGTGTCCATTAATACAAAAATTAATGCACAGCTTAATCTTTTAAGTTTGAAAGTGGAACAAGGACAAAATTCAGAGATAGAAGAGTTAAAGCAGGCGATCGAAATTAAAAAGCTTCCTCCCAGTCGAACTTCTATCTACGCTCAAGTTAGCTTAGCAAAAAGTTTAGCCTTCTGGCAGCAGAAATACGCAAATTTTAATAATTTTGTAGAAATTTCAACTTTTCTAGAAAACGCGCTTCAAGAGGCGCGAGAACTAGGGGATAAACGCGCGGAGTCTTATGTTTTGGGAAATCTAGGAGGACTGTGCGAATATTTAGCTTGGCGAGAAGAACAACCTCAAAACAAACAAAATATAAAATCTGCGAATCGGAAGGAAACAGCGTTAGAACTGACCGAAAAAGCGCTAGACTTAATTCAGCCCCTCGAAGCACCCGACTTAGCCTATCAATGGGAATGGCAACTGGGAAGACTTTTAGCAAAACAAGAGAAAAAAGAAAGCGCGATCGCTGCCTATCAAATGGCGGTTCGCGCCTTAGAATTAATTCGTTCCGACCTCCTCGCCATTAAGCCAGATGTCCAATTTTCCTTCCGCGATAATGTAGAGCCTCTCTATCGCCAGCTTCTAGATTTAATACTAACCCAACCCACCCTTGAAAACTTAAAAGAAGCGCTATATTATGTCGAGTCGTTGCAACTTGCAGAGTTAGAAAACTTTCTCCAATGCGAACTCCAAGCCAATTTTCCAAGACAGCGAAACTCCCTTTCGGCATCAACTGAAGCAATTTCAGCGCGACTGGAAGAACTCGTTGAAGAAGATTCAGAAATTGCTATAGTTTATCCCATTATTTTATCCAAGCGAATCGACACAATTTGGAAATTGCCAGGAGAAAATTTAAAATATTACAGCCGTGCAATTGCAGCATCAAAAGTTGAAGAGACTTTACAAAACTTGCGACAGAATATCCTAAAGCTTCGCATACCTGAATTTCGACAAAGCGCTCGAGAAGTTTATGAATGGTTGCTCGAACCCATTGATGCTGAACTAGAAGAGAATAGCTCTATCAAAACGCTGGGATTTGTTTTAGATGGAAGCTTTAGGCAAATTCCCATTTCAGTATTATACGACCGCAAAACCAAGAAATATCTTGCTCAAAAAGAGCGTGCCCTCGTCATGTTACCCAGTATCCAATTAACTGAAGTAGAAAACATCCGAGAACAAGCTGAAATTTTGGGAGGCGGAATTAGCGAAGAACTAAATGTGGAAGAACGCAAATTCACACCCCTTAAAATCCAAGAAGAGCTGAATGCTATTGCCGATGAAATTTTGCTAAACTCCAGTTTTACCCTTGATACTCTGCAAAATAAGGTAAATTCAGGGAACTTTTCCATCGTTCATCTAGCCACACACGGTCAATTTAGCTCCGATCCTGAAGAAACATATATTTTAGTTCATAGCTCAAAAAAATCGCAAGGTCGATTGCTGAAAGCGCAGGAATTCGATACCTTACTGAGAAATCGCGATCGCGATCGCAAAATTGAACTGCTCGTTCTCAGTGCTTGCGAAACTGCACAAGGCGACAACCGAGCTATTTTAGGGTTAGCTGGATTGGCCGTCCGCTCGGGTGTTGGAAGTACCTTAGCAACGCTGTGGAAAGTGAGCGATGATTCTACAGTAGAAGTGATGAAAGTGTTTTATCAAGAGTTACAAAAACCGGGCGTTACGAAAGCAGAAGCGCTTCATCGCGCCCAGCAGTCTCTTTTAAATCAACAGCGCTATCAAGAGCCATACTACTGGGGGTCTTATATTTTAGTCGGAAGTTGGCGTTAGGAAATACTAATCTTCTGGCGGAACTAGGCTAAAATCAACCAGCGGAACTTCAATCGATACTTCCATATTAAAATCTTGCAAAAATTGCTCCCAATTTTCTTTATATTCAGAATTTTCTGGTTCGGAAAAATATAACTCAGCCAGCCGCACAACTTCGTCTTGCCAAAAAATACCTTCTTCGGAATCTATTGGCAGCCGACGCACCCAACCTTTGACAAAAAGATCGGGAATACCAGGGTCGATTTCGTCGAATTGCTCTGATTTGCAGTCCACCGTCAAATACCACTTGTAAAGTTCGCCTGATTCTAAGGCGTACTCCGGTTGCGCAGGAATTGTGATTTTGATAATTCCCGAAGTTTCAGTTAATTTAACGTTTGTGCGGTAAATTGTTTCTACAATCTCGTAAATTGTTTCTCCCTCAGTTTTGTTTAGGCTGAACGTTATTGAATTAATTTCTTCCGGGTTGTATGGAATATAAAACAAGAAAGTAGGATGGGGAGAAGTCGTCCAATCTTGTCCCTGGTTCGCGACAATTGCTTCCAAGGGTCGAGATGTTGGCTTACAAGCAGATTCAGGACGCGTTGTTCCCGGGGTTGTATCGCCTCTAGGAGTACTATTTCCGTTTGAAGGTTCGGGACGCTGAGCGAGTTTCAGTAGTGGATGAGGCGCAAATGGTGCTGCAAGTAGCGACACGGATTGAGAAATGACAATCGCCATTGCACCAGTCAAAGGCAGAATTAATTGGGCGACTTTATTCATTAGGATTCTCCTGAATTTAGCGATCGTTTTGAACTTTGACTTTGATGTAAGCTGTAACGCTTCCAGCAGAAAAAAATAAAACCACTACTGAAGGGATAAAGGGTAACCATAAACCTTGCGTTAATCCGAGCCAACAAAATCCGTATAAGATGAGTAGGGACGAGCTGAGAATCAATCCCCGAGAAAAAAGAGTTCGTCTGTAAAAAATTGCGACGCTGCCTGCTATAGACCAAAATAGAATTACTCCCAAATCTCCCCACCAAGGTAAATACCAAATAAGATGGCGATTGTCTTCAACTGCACTGAGAATTTGACTGACAGCATGAGCGTGGATATAAACCCCGCTGATTTTACCGTGGGGAGTATCGTGAACGTCGCGATCGCTACTGGCTACCATCCCAATGAAAATTACTCGATCTTTCACCCACGCTGGCTTGAAATTTCCCTCGAGAATATCTCTAACGCTAACTTGTCGGGCAACTTGTTCGGAATCAAAGGTTTTGCGGTAATTGAGCAGCAGTTGATTTCCACGGGAATCTATGTTTTGATAGCCGCCCGCGCGAGGTTGTAAGCGTTGGGTTAAAAGATGGTAAAATTGCCAATTCCCTTCCTCAAACCGAACTGATATATCTTTATGCTCGAAATAGAGATAGGCGAGTTGCCAACTGAAAGAATAAGGAGTTTGACAAGGAGAGGAAGTTCCTGAGTCGCGGCTTCGACTAAGGAGATAGCGACGTATAATAGAGTCTTCATCTCGATACAAATCTGTAAATCCGATCGATTCTTCTGGACTCGAAGGAGGCGGCGCGATCGCTTGGTTGGGTTTTT
Organism: Cyanobacteriota bacterium; assembly: GCA_034189065.1. Lineage (GTDB taxonomy): Bacteria > Cyanobacteriota > Cyanobacteriia > Cyanobacteriales > Spirulinaceae > FACHB-1406. The sequence continues at coordinate 34,180 of JAXHVQ010000009.1, read as the reverse complement.
CTATCGAGAAATAGCAAACAGTCGTTAAATTTTTATCTCGTTGCAGGTGCTTGACCAATGCTGGATATCCTGAATTGTCTGTTGGAGGAATGGGGCGATCGCGAACGATATCTAAACCGATCGCGGCGGGTTGATGCTGTTGCAATTTATCGAATAGTTGTGCGAGAATTGCATCCGGTAAAGGATGTCCGTATTTTTGAATGTCCTTTTCATCTGCACCCACCACCAGTAGACGGCGATCTGGCGCTTCTTGGGGCATTTGGCGCATCAGATGGTCGAATGCAGATAACTCCCACCTTTGCAAACGTCCCAGCGATCGCGCGCCCATTATCGCTGCTGTCACCAGAATGCTCGTTGCCAACACCGTTAGCGCGGAAATAGAAGGTCGGTTGGGTTGCAACTGTCGCAGCTTTTGCCTGACCCATTCGCTATTAAAAACTTCTTGGTAAATGCGATTGTAAACTCGCAATGTGTCGTCGTCCTTTGCGACAATTCCCGACAACCAGAGTTCTTTATAAATAGGTAACGTCTTATTAAATATTTTTGCCCGACGCAGCACTTTATGGTATAATTTAAGTCGTTGCTCGTCGGAGCCATTTTCAGAGGATTTATTGAGAAGGCGATCGCGAATCGTTCTCAGATGAACGGGTTCGTCTTTTCTGTCCCAGTCATCAATAATTCGCTCTTGGGTAATTTGCTTGACTCTCCTTGCTTCATCTCCCGGCGCGATCGGTTTTTCAGAGTTGGCAACCAATCCACATAATTTCTGAGTGAGAAAAGGTTGTCCTCCCGTCCAATACAAAATTTCTTTTAAAACAGCTCGCTCGTCGCTGGCAACTTCTCTCAATCCCTGGGCTAAAGGCAGTGCTTCTTCAAATTTAAATCCTGTTAATTCAATTTCAATGGTTCGACCAATATTAAAAGCGGTCTCTGCTTTATCTTGAATTAAATCGTAGGGCGACGCAACTCCCAAAAGAGCAAAGCTTAAGTGTCGATAAGCCGATTTTCCGGCGTGCCGATCGTGAAAAGACCGGATTGTTCTTAAAAAGTCATCAATTTCTCCCAAATGATTTAATCGAAGCAAACTATCAATTTCATCAAAAAAAATAACCATTTGCTGTTGAATGCGAGTCAGCAAAATTTCTTCAATAAATACAATAAACCGTTGGCGCGGAGAAAGCTCGCTATACCACTCGCGCAGCGCCTTGCGATTAATTTTAAGTTGAAATCCGCTAATGAGTTCTCTGATTAAATCTGCATATAATTGCTCTCCAGCCGTCCTTTTTTCGACAATGGCACTTAAGTCAATTGAAATACAACAAATATCTTCTTGCCTCAGTCGGTGCATCGTTTGATTCAACAAACTCGACTTACCCATTTGTCGGGAGTTGAGAACATAACACAACTCTCCTGCCTTCAAAAAATTGTAAAATTCGAGATCCGCAGGTCGTCTAATATACGTTGGATCGTCAGCTCTCAGGCTACCACCATTGCAGCGATAGGAAAAAGAAGTCGGTTCTATATTCATTTTAAGTTCCCAGGCGATCGCGGAAATATTGACGATACAATTCGCAACGCGGCTGAACTTCGTTGCCAGAAAGTTGTACTAAACCCATCCGGTTTAAGGAGTAGGTTTGAATGGGATTGAGTCGGACGCTGTTGGAGGCAGTGACAACAGTTTTGAAGGCGACTCCTAAATCCGAATCTTTACGCAACTCGAGTAAAAGAGGTCGCAGGTAGTTGCCATAAATTCCTGCTTCTGTCGGCGCAGTCGCTAAAAATTCTTCAACAGAGCGATCGGGAGAATTGCGACAATCTACAAACGCTTGTTGCACTAAATGGGGATGTCCGCCGACGAGTTGAAATAATTGCTCGATTCGGGTAAAACTCCAATTTAATCCGTACTTCCGAGCGAGTTTCCCAATTTCCTCGCGCGTCAATTCGGGTAACTCAATAGGTACCCCAACATTGAATGGCGATTGATTGATATCGAGAGGGAGATAGGCTTCCGTCGAATGGACGACCGCCAGACGCAATTTTCGCCAAATCAGACGACTTTTGGCGCGTTCGTGCCAAGAACGCAGCAAAGCGGCAAAGTCTTCGTAAATTTCGGAATGGGAAAAAACCAGATCGACATCATCTAAACATAAAACTAGCGGACTGTCGTCGGCGGGCAATAAATAGTCTTCAAAATAACTCGTGCAATTGCCTTTACTGCCCCCATCCTCTTCATCCCAATATTCATCTAATTGAGCAGACAATCCTAATTCTCGACTCACTTGGATGCAAAACCAGCGTAAAAATTTATCTAAGTTGGAGAAATAAGTTGAATCGGCTAATTCTAAACTAAAAATAGTGCGGCGATAATCGCGATCGCCTAATTGAGCAAGAACCCGATTAATGAGCGAGGTTTTGCCCATTTGTCTGAGTGCTTTAAGTCGAACCAGCGCGCCCGGTTGCAAAAGCGTTTGGTAGCAGCGAGACTCGAGTTCGGGACGTTCGATATATAATTCGCCAAGGGTTTCTGAAAGAGGAAGGGAAGTAGCGACCTCGTAAGAATCGGCAAAGCGGCGCGCATTTTCCGACAATTTGCCCAACGGCGGCAATTCCCCCGTTTTCCGGACGCACCGAAAGGCATTTTGCAACCAATTGAGCAACGTTTTAAACTTCGTCGGTCCGGTTGCTTGACCCAGTTGAGGACAACTGGGAGCAAACGCTTCGTAGACTTCCCTCATTCGCCGTCCCAAACTCGCTTCGCTGATGTGGAGGTTAATGGCAATATTTTTGAGAGAGCGTCTTTGATGGGTTTGCGCGAACCGAGTTAGAAAAGCGACTCGGCAATCTCCCTCAAGCTGGTAGATATCGGCGACTTGTTCCAAAAAAGTGTCCCACGGCATAGATTTTATTGCTGGACGGTTTCATTTTCTACTTTACGCGAGTTTCTCGCCGTTTAATACTTTTCCTCCCAAGATTGATAGCTTTTGATAGTTTCGCCCAAATACACGATTTTACGTTGTTTCGAGGTTGATAGTTTCTGTTGGTTATTTGGAATTATCCTGACTACATGGATAACTGAAAAGACCATTCTATTTACAAGGAGGGTGCAACCCATGATTACGATTTGCCAAGTCGTTCGAGAAGCATTGAGTAACAGTTTTTTGAGTGTCGCCGCTGAGGAGCAACTCAGAGAGTGCTTGCGGTCTCAGCAGTACACCCTAGACGATTTGCGCGCGTTTTGGACGTTACAAAGTGTTGTGATGTCGGGGAGGGTGAAGCAGGAGTCGCGTTTAGTGGCGACTCGTTCGTAGGACGCGATCGCGTTTTTCAAAAAAGTTCGTAAAATTGACGAGAAAAAACCATGAAGATTCTATCTTGTGCATCAATAGCAGTCGGAATTGCTCTATAGCGTTTTCAAATGAAACGTAAACAATAAATAGCCCAGAATTCAAATCCACCGCGAGTAGGGACGTTCAATTGAACGTCCCTACGTTGAAACGGTTTACATCCCGTTCAGAAATGCTATAGCGACTTTAGCATCTGCTAACACAGCTCGCGCAGCATTACTAGGAGGAAAATTTTTATCCACGGGCGATGACGTAATCGTTGAAATTCTACCATCTGGAACGGCATCTATTACTAGCCATCTCAGCCTTTATTCTCCAGAATATCGATATATCGGGACAAACCGAGAGGCGGGTAAGGTTGTTAATCTTGGCAGTCTAGAAAGAGGTGCAGAACTTATATTTGGCATTTTGGCAGAGGGAAATCGCTTTTTGATGGGAGCAGGAGAACGCAACCCAGATGGTATTCCCCATGCGCTTCTACGTTTGCTCTCGCCGGGAGTGGTAGAAGTTGGATTTGAGGATTTATTAGGAGGGGGAGATTTTGACTATGATGATAATCGGTTTCGTTTCTATGGGGTTAACTTAGCTCCTACGCTATTAAGTTTAACTCCAAGTTTTACAGTTAGAAATCCAAGATTGCTTCGAGGTCTCGTGCGCCATGATTCACTTCGGAATAATGAATAGTGAATAATTACCTATCCTTAAAAGAAGAGGATTGAAATTAAGGAAAATTCATCATAGATTATTATTTCTTGCTTTTTAAAGCATTACATTATATCCTAGAAATTAGGGGATTTTTTTACCACCAAAACCCCCATCATTCCCCCGGCAATAGGATAATGAACGGCGCTGGCAAATCCAACCTCGCGTGCCAGTTCAACTTGCTCCGAACCGGTGGGAAATCGGTCTAAACTGGGGGCAATATAAGCATAATCTTCCTTCAATCCCCATTTTTGAGCGGTCGGGACAACCTGATTTTCGAGGTACCACTGCTGAAAGGTTCGCAACAGAGAATTATCGGGATGATTAAAATCGAGAATCGCTCCCGAAGCATCTCTTTTCAAAACGCGGCGCAATTCCTGCAAACAGCCCCGGATATCAACCACATTGCGCAACCCATATCCCATTGTCGCGCAATCAAACCGTTCGTCCTCAAAGGGCAAACTCAGAACATCGCTTTCAACCCACTCGAGGGGAAGAGGAGGATAGAGAGCAAGAGCGCGATCGCGCGCGATCGCCAACTGTTCTGCCGCAAAGTCAACCCCTATCACCCTCCCCGTTTGTCCCACCCGACGCGCGAGGAGGACAGCTAAATCGCCACTGCCACAGCACAAATCTAACCCCACATCCCCCTCTCGAGGCTCTGCCCATTTCACCGCCATTTTCTTCCAAATCCGATGCTGGCCCCAACTTAATTCTTGGTTCAAACGGTCGTAGACGGGGGCAATGCGGTTAAATAAGGCGCGAATGTCGGACGAAGGGGGACTTTGCTCCCCCTGCATCCTTGGGTCTTCCGATTGCGAAGCCAAAGGGACGCGCTTGTTGTCGGGATCGCCTGTGGCGGGTTTTGAATTCTTCAACACGATCGCTTCTTCCCTCAAATGTCATCGGTTGACCGCCTCGACAAATCGCCTATGACGATCGCGCGATCGCTAAAGTCTGTCCGATTTGTTGGGCGCACAAGTGCATTAATTTTAGCTCGTTTTGGTCAATGGGCAAGGTTCGCTGCCACTGTAACGAGACAATGGCGAGCAATTTCCCCCGAAACGCGGCGGGAAACACCAGATGAATTTGTACTCCAGCCCCTTGATACGCTTCTGCTGCCTCTTCGGGAGGGGGAGTCGTACCGGAATTCACCCAAATTTGGGCATCTACCGAGGAAATCGCCGCTTTAGCGATGGGATCGCCCTCCAAACTCACTGGCGAAAAGTCCGTATTGCTATAAATTCCTGAAGAGCCTGCGATCGCGCCCTCTTCAACGCACTGTACGACACAGCCATCGGCTTCAAAGCATTTGCCAGCGGTTGTGGCTAGGGGTTCCAAACAATTCTCCACCGAACCGCTATTTTGCCCGATCTCGACAAAAGTCGCGATCGCCTCCGTATAGGAGTGCGCCTGTTCTAATTCTTCCGTGCGCTGTTTGAGCAGATCGTAAGTTTCGGCGGCTCTTTCTACCACCGTCTTCAACTCGTTGGGATCCCAAGGCTTCGTAATATACTTATAAACTTGACCCGAATTGATAGCATCGACCAAATCTTCCACATCCGTAAAGCCGGTCAAAATAATTCTCACCGTATCGGGAAACTGAGGAACCGTTTGACTGAGAAATTCCGTTCCCTTCATTTCCGGCATTCGTTGATCGGAGATAATCACGGCAACTTCCCCCTCGCGCGAGAGGACTTCTAGCGCGTCTACTCCGCTATCGGCTTTAAATACGCGAAAGTCCCGTCGGAAAGTGCGATAAAGCAAATCGAGATTATCGGGTTCGTCGTCCACCACGAGCATTTTTGGCTTTTTCCGTCGTTCCATCATTTTTAACTGGCGCGTCGCGTCCTCTAAAGTCCTATTCATGGGCGTACAAAAACCTTTGGGAAATGTAGAAGTTCACAGGCGAGAGCGGGTTTAATCGATCCTCATTGGGCAATTTCCCTGCGTATCCCCTATCACTTTAACTCAAGCCCGCGCGGTGCTGTCGGCAGCGATAGAGCTGATAGGGAATGCCAATGCGGTAATGTTCTTGGGGATCGATGAGACATTGGGTTTTCTCTTGAAGACTGAGGCGTTGGGGATATTGTTCTCGAATCAGTCCGGGTCCGAAAATCCAGAGGTTATCCGGCGAGATGGACTGCTCGGACAAGGTTCCCCAGACGCGCTCTAATCCTTGGCTGCTGTCGATAAACATCCAATCCCGGGTTTGGGTAGACGATTTCGGCAGGCGTTCTAAGGCCAAGGCGTAGCTCAACCCAAGGGCAATTTGCTGGGTGTCGCTATATCCCATGACAACCAGGGTAAAACCGGAAGATCGGTTAAGTTTTTGGGCGACGGCGAGGGGATAATAGGGTTTTACGAAGGCGAGATTGGTGATAACACAGAGAGAACTGACAAAACTTACGCTTAACAGTAACCAGGGGAGAGGGGGGGATGGGGAGAGGGGGGGATGGGGGGACAAAATTGTGTCGTTGGAATTTGGAGAATTGGGATAACTTTGTGCACAACTGGCTCCCAGGAGGGCGCAAAGGGCGGGATAGTAGAGGAAGTGATAGCGGGGAGCGACGGTGATATCTTTGCCGAGAATATAGACAATTGCGAGAAATTGCAGGAGCACAAAAAGGATAAAGCTAACCAGGATGAAGGTTGAGTCGCGGGTTTTGGGGTCGGTTGCAAGGCGCTTTAACCCTCGCCAAGCAGGGGGGAGGATGGCGGCTAAAAACACCAGGGTTAAGACAATTGCCGGGATACTCACCCAAAGGGGCTGTTCTTCTACGGGGGGGACGACGACCATTAAGATTGTGGCAAGGAGCATTCGCAACAGGGGAACGATATGTTGGGGTGGAGGCAACCAACCGGCTTTGGGACTGTTAAAGTGCTCGATGAGAATGGGCAGCCAAGGCAAGTAGAGAAGGGGAGGGAGAAGGCTGAAACTGAGGACAAATAGGGTGGTGGGAGAGGGAAAACGATGGGGGGATAGGCGATAAGCATAGGCGATAAGAGTTAGAACTTGGGCGAGAAACGCGATCGCGCAAAAATAGTGGACGTACAAACCCAGGGTATTCGCCATCGCCCACCCCATCCCTATCCACGGTCGAATTCGCTGTTTCTGTAAATCTTGTTGCAGTTGTAATAAAAAAATTAAGGCAATTGTTATTAATAAAATGGGTAAAGTGTAGTGACGCGCTTCTTGGGACTGGTAAACGCCAAAGGGAGACACCGCCGCCAATGCACCTCCCATCAAACCCGCCGCCGGAGAAAAGGCAACTCGGTTGAGGAGATAAATGGCCGCGATCGCCAGAATTCCTAAAAAAGCTGGTAAAATTCGCAGTTTCCAAGCTAAAGGTAAATCAAACGGAGAAAGTCGAACTAACCCGGCGTGCATTAAACAAAAAAATAGGGGAGGATGAGTTGATTGAACGGTTAAATTATGGGCGATATCTCTACAACTTGCTTCTGGGTTTAGCGAGAAAAAGGAAGGAATGCGAGAGAGGGAAATAATTTGGTTGAAGGGAATATTGTCGAAACTTCCACCTAAACTAAAAATAGCTGTAAAAATTTCATCTGCCCATAGGGGCTTTGAGTCGAGCCTCGCCAATCTCAATGCCGAGCCTATTAAAAGAATTATTGGGAGTGAAAGATAGTTTGTCATTGGTCTTTTGTCATTAGTCATTAGTTATTGGTTCGTAAGCATTCAGCTATCAGCCGTCAGCCATCAGCTTAAAATAAATTTAGAACGGGAGAATTGAAGATTGAGAAACTTTAGAGAGATTACAGAGATGCTTACTTCTTTTATTCACTCGTCTGACAACTGACAACTGACGGCTGAGTGCTTATACCAATTTAAGATGACGTTGCATAGATTGTCTTCCCCTAAATTCGCGATGAGTGTAATGGTGTGTTACGCTCCGCTAACACACCCTACTTGATTCTGTGCAGCTTCATGTCAATCTGGTATTACATTGGTTCTAAAACCTAAAACCTAAATTTGAATCGAGCCTTGCCAATCTCAATGCCGAAGCCAATCAAATAACTGCCAGTCATGTAAAATAGTTTTTCGTTAAAAACCTGAAATCTAAAATATTTTGGGGTAGTGGGCAGTGGGCAGTGGGCAGTGGAGGTTAAAAACCTATAGCCCAACACCTAGAACCCAAAACCTAACACCTAGAACCCAAAACCCATGAAAAACCCAGAATCAAGAGGTCATCTGCTAACCGAGCAGATCAATCCCAATAGTCACAATCTCGACCAATTGTCAACCCTTGAAATTGTAGACCTGTTTAACCAAGAAGATGCCCGAACCCTAGACGCGATCGCCGCTGCTCGATCGGACCTCGCCCGAGGAATCGACCTCGCCGCCGCAGCCCTCAAAGAAGGCGGACGCTTATTTTACGTCGGAGCGGGGACGAGCGGGCGCTTAGGCGTGTTGGACGCAGCCGAATGTCCCCCCACCTTTTGCACCCCCCCAGACCTCGTACAGGGGATTATAGCCGGGGGTGAGAGCGCATTAACGCGCAGTTCCGAAGCCTTAGAAGACCGCGCCGAAGATGGGGCAGCGGCAATGAAAGATGTGGGAATAGGCGATCGCGATATCGTCGTCGGCATCACCGCAGGGGGAACCACTCCCTTCGTCAAAGGCGCGCTCTCAGCCGCCCGAAAGTGCAACGCGACAACAATCTACCTCACCTGCGTCCCCGCCGAACAAGCCAATATCGAAGCCGATGTTGCCATTCGCCTGCTCGTCGGCCCGGAAATTTTAGCCGGTTCGACACGCCTCAAAGCCGGAACTGTCACCAAAATGGCCCTCAACATCCTCTCCACTGGAGTGATGGTGAAACTGGGCAAAGTCTACGGCAACCGCATGGTCGATGTCGCCATCACCAACAGCAAACTGTACGATCGCGCATCCCGCATGATTCAAGATTTGACCGAGCTCCCGCCATCGCAAGCCAACGACCTGTTAGAGCGTAGCGGAAAAAGCGTTAAACTAGCACTACTGATGCACTGGACGGGGTTAGATCGAGAAGCGGGCGATCGCTTGCTCGACCGCCATCAAGGTCATCTCAGAGCTGCCCAAAGCGCAACTCAGCAGCCGGAAGTAGGAAGTCACCATGTTTAATCGTTCAGAAAGTCTCGCGATCGTTTCCATCCTTCTCCTTGCAGGCGGGATTTTAATTTGGGGCTATAACCGCGCCAAACCCTACGGTAAAGTCGGCCTTTTCGCCTGGTTGCAGTCTGTTGTCCTGATGGTTCCCTGGCTCATCTTTTTTGGGCTATTTACAACCGGAATTTATCTCAACCTCATCGGAATTATCGGTTTACTAGTTCTCTCGACTGGGATTTATATTTATTTGGGAAATCGCCTGCGCGCAGTGGGTAACGAGGAAGCAATTGAGGAACGACATCGCGCAGCCTCTCAAATTAACCCAACGGAAGCAAAAACCGACGACTTTCGCCCCCCCAACGCCGCTCCTCAAACCAACTCTCCTCCGGCAGCCCCAGAAATCCTACCCATTCCCGAAGAGGATATCAAAGCCATTCAAGACATTTTCGGCATTGATACCTTCTTCACCACCGAAACCATTTCCTACCAAGAAGGTGCAATCTTTAAAGGCAATCTACGCGGCGAACCGGCAGAAGTTCACGCGCGCCTCAGCCAAAAACTCCAAAGCCGTCTCGCGGACAAATATCGCCTCTTCCTCGTCGAAAGTCCCGAAGGCAAGCCTGTGGTTATCGTCCTCCCCAGCAGCAATGGCCCTCAACCGTTGAGCCTCGTCCAAAAAAACTTAGCCGTTGTCCTCCTGGTAGCAACGTTGGCCACCAGCATCGAAGCTGCCGCACTCTTGCTCGGCTTTGATTGGTTTAGCGAACTGGGACGCTACGCCGAAGCCTTACCCGTTGCCGCCGGACTGTGGTTGATTCTCGCCGCTCACGAAATCGGCCACTGGTGGTTGGCGCGCCGCAATGATGTGCGTTTGAGTTTGCCGTTTTTCATTCCCAGTTGGCAAATCGGCTCTTTCGGCGCGCTCACCCGTTTTCAATCGCTCCTCCCCAACCGTTCGGTTCTCCTCGACATCGCCCTTGCCGGACCGGCGGCGGGGGGAATTGTTTCTTTGGCGATGCTGGTTGTAGGGTTAATACTCTCCCATCCCGGCAGCGTATTTCAACTTCCAACGCAGTTTTTCCAAGGTTCGGTGCTCGTGGGAGTGCTGGCTAAAACCGTCCTTGGCGATGCGCTGCAAACGCCGACGCTGGACGTTCATCCGCTAGTCGTCCTCGGTTGGTTGGGACTCACGATTACCGCCTTGAATCTCATGCCTGCCGGACAACTCGATGGCGGACGCATGATTCAAGCGATTTACGGACGCAAAACGGCCCGACGTACAACCATTGCAACGTTGGTGGTGTTAGCGATTGTGGCGATCGCGATTCCGAACAATCCCATCCCTTTATACTGGGGAATTATTATCCTATTTTTACAGCGCGATTTAGAGCGTCCCAGCTTAAACGAACTCACCGAACCCAACGATACTCGAGCGGTTTTGGCTCTGGTGGCTCTGTTTTTGATGCTCGCGATGCTCATTCCTCTCAGTCCCGCACTTGCAGGACGGTTGGGAATTGGAATTTGATGAATAATGAATAATGAATAATGAATAATGAATAATGAATAATTACTTCTCCTTAAAACCATAAGATTGAAATTAAGGAGAGGTAATTATTCATTGGCAAGCGCCTAAGCGCGCAATTGCGTCTAATGTGAATTAAGTCGGAACGTTACTCCGCATGGTCTTCACATTTCTACGCGAACGGCCATTAACCGCCGAACTTAACTAAAACGCTTTTTTCCCTCTGAATGGGAACCACATCCAAGATATCGGTTTGGGCGCAATATTTTAAGTCATCGAGATTATTTAATCTCAAGAGGCGCTGACCGTGACTGGCAAGATGAAACAGTTCGAGCAGGTTATCCTGCCACTGAGCATACAGCGCGATCGCGGCCGCCACTTCGTCGTTGCCGACTATTTCGCCACCCTCCTCCTGGAAAAAAGGAAGCGCGATCGCGCCAGCACAAACGGTATCTTCTAAAGAGTAAGAACCTTCCCATCCCGAACCCACTAACCAGACGGTTTCGGGTTGAGTTTGTTTTAAATAACCAACCACAGCCTGACGATTGACTTGCGCGCCGGTAATAACGGTGGGGGCATTTTCAACGCGCTGAAGCGCCCGCGTGCCGTTGGTGGTGCTGATAAACAAGCGCCGTCCCCCAACTCGTTCGGGCCCAAACGTCAGAGGAGAGTTGCCCGTATCGCACCCCTCGACTTGTTTGCCGCCTCGTTCCCCCGCGCGCAGGCGCTTGTCAGCGGGCCACGATTCGCTGGTTTCCAGGAGTTTGTCGATACTACTAAACGCTTGTACGGCTTCTGCCCCTGCATCCAAGGCAGCGGCAATTGTCGTTGTGGCGCGCAATACATCGATAACCACCGCACAATCGGGGAGTTCGTCGGTTGGGGTGAGTTCGGGGGTGTGATAAACGAAAAGTTTCACGCTGGGATCGATTTTAACTTCAATTTTGGTCTCGCAGTCTAGCTTATTGTAGGCTTTTTAGGTCTCTTTCTCACCAAATTCACGCAATCGGCACGAAATAGATACCGAAATCACGATCGAAAGGTTTTAGGTTTTAGGTTTTAGGTTTAAAACCCCCATCTCCCCATCTCCCCATCTCCCCATCTCCCCTCTGCCCTCTGCCTTATAGAATAACGATCCGACTTAGTTCGCCGCAGATGTAAGTTGCAAAAATAGTAACCGCCCTTAATTTCCTATTCGTGGATGTCAGATTGGGAATATCGCTTTCGCTGGAGTTCGCGCAAAGATATGAATTGCGAATTGCGAATTGCGCGCTTACGAATTCTCAGGTCATGATGTTAACTCAAAATCATTTTAAACTAGGATTAATCGCCTTGGGAGCCTGCGGTTTAGCTGCTTGTCAAGCCGTTCCTGCCCGAGTCGCTACGTCTTCTCCTTTCCCTCAAAGAACGCTCAGCGCAACGGGAGAGGGGAAAGTGAGTATTCCCGCTACGCTAACGCGCGTAAATTTAGGCGTGGAGGTACAGGGAAAAACGGCTCGAGAGGTTCAAGAGGATGCAGCGGCGCGATCGCAAGGGGTTGTTGATTTCCTCAAGGCACAGGAAGTGGAAAAGTTACAAACAGCGGGAGTTCGGCTTAATCCAATCTATAATTCCGCCAACGGCAAACAAAGTATTACGGGCTACTCGGCAACGAATTCGGTTCGCTTTCAAGTGAAAACAGCCGCAGCAGGCGATTTATTAGATAAAGCTGTGGCTGCGGGTGCAACTCGAATCGATGGAGTGAGTTTTGTGGCAACGGAGGAGGCGATCGCGGAAGCCCAAAAAGAGGCAATCGCCCGAGCGACTCAAGGGGCGAAAACCCAGGCTGAAGCAGCTTTATCTTCTTTAAACTTACAACAGAAGGAAATCGTCAATATCGCCATTAATCCCGATACTTCGCCTCCCGTTCCTATGCCCTATGCCGCGCACTCTACTCTGGCTGACGAAGTGCAACAAGCGGTTACGCCAGTGGAGGGGGGAGAGCAAACGATTAAAGCGACGGTGACGTTGCAGGTAAAGTATTAGGTGGCGATCGCCTTGGTTCGTAGTAGAGGCTAAAGCCTCCCCGTTCGTAGTCGGAGACTTTAGCCCTCCCACCTTATACAGCTTCGAGGTAAGCGCGATCGCCTTTTTGAGAGCCTTCATTTTGAGTCACAGAGTTCTCTCCATCTTGACGCGCGACTCCAATCCGACGCAAAACGACATCGTTGTAGGTACGCTCTTGCAGAGCTAATAACATTAACTCATAACTGTATTTAAGGCAGAATTCATTCACCGCCTCGACGACACCATATTTGTTAAAATCCGAAGGACTGAAGAAGATATAATCGTTCAGGGCGATGAGACCTTGGGGTTTGAGCCTTTTGTGCGCTGCTTCTAAGTCCCGCTTTGCTCCTGTATAGGAATGATCCCCGTCGATATAAATCCAGTCTAAATAGCGATCGGGCCAAGATTTGATGATATCCGGCGAATTGCCGAGATGAACTTCGACCTGTCCGCTTTCAATTTCTCGGGCGAATTTCCGACGCGCTGTTTCTATGGTACTCGGAGCAATATCGACGAGATGCAACTTTCTCGGTTGAGCGAGTTCCAGTATTTTCTCAGAATAATCGCAGTGCATGATGCCAATTTCGGCACAAATCCCATCTTTGGGCATATGCTCTAGCATTTTGTAGCGGTTCTCGATCAGCCGACAGTTGCGAATGTGCTGGTCTTGGAGGGGTTTTGCTCCCGGCCACATGGATCGCCGCTTTTCGGCAGTATAGTCTTCCAGGCTCGCACACCCCGTAATTCTCCGAATCAAAGATCTAACTTTTTGGGATTTCATAGGACTAATCTGGTAATCTTGCTAGAAAAGAAAGCTCTTTAAAATCTAGTTTTCCCCGAACTCCTGGAAAAAGTCACAACTAATTTCTCTTTTCTCAGAGTTTTTCTTGACTTTTTTAATTGAGTCCTTTTGGCTACCTCTGGCAGCGTTTAGATTTCGTTCAAAGTATTATGACACAAAGGTTGCAGTTTTATCAAAGGTCGGATTTACTTTGGGCAATCTGGGCTAAATTTGTCTTTACCCTCGACCCCTTCTTTTCTTCCAATAGTGAATAATCCAGACATAGATTGGGCTACTATATCCAATTTTAAGAACAAAAGATGTCGAGTGGAATGGGGGGTCAAACCCCTCGTCTCCCCTTCAAACTGGTATACTTCACTCAGGCCCGCTCATCTACAAATTTGCCAGTTGTGGGTTCAAGAGTCCGTTAGTTCGCGATCGCAACCGTTCTGCCTTTTCTGAGTTGCCTCTCATCGCACCCTACCTGCTGTCAACAGCGCGGCTTCAGGATTCCTTGTTTTAGCTAAGGTTAAATGAGTTATGCTCCAAAGCAAACCCGATGAAAAAATTATCTACTACACTATACTGATATTGTGGGGTCTTGGAAGTTTTGGCTGGTTCTCTGACCTAGAGGTCAATTTTGTTGAAAAAGTTGGCGGACTGTCAATTTTCTTGCAAGCTGGCTTTATTCTGCTATACATCGGGCATCGTAAAGAGCGTTGGAAGAAAAGAAAAAGAAGCTCGAGTCAATCGTAGATTTTCCCTAATTGAAATTCTCTTCTTTTAAGGAGAGATAATTGTTCATTGTTCATTGTGAAATGAAATCCTTAAATAGTTTCTACAAATGATTAACACTCCTTGACGGGGGGAAATATCTGTGGCATTTTTTTGAGAGATTTCATATTAGAATAGCAACTCAAAAGCGAAAGACCCCGGTTTTTTTGAAAAACCAGGGTTCGGTGTAGGAACTTAAACCATTAATAATTCAGTTCTTTCTACACTATTGGGCCATCCATTCAGTGTGGAAGAACTCGCCGCGCGCTTTATCGGTTCGTTCGTAAGTATGCGCGCCAAAGTAGTCGCGTTGTGCCTGGGTGAGATTTTGCGGGAGGCGATCGCGTCGGTAGCTGTCAAAGTAGTCCAAAGACGAACTAAAAGCGGGAACGGCAATCCCCGTCGTATTGGCAGCACTCAACACCTCGCGCCACGCCGAAGACCGATCGAGAATCGTTTGTTTGAATTCCGGTGCAAGGAGGAGGTTTGGCAGTTTAGGGTTTTCGTTGAAAGCTTCCTTAATCTTATCGAGGAAGCCAGCCCGAATAATACAACCGCCCTTCCAAATCCGCGCATCTTCGGCAAGATTCAAGTCGTAGTTGTAGGTTTGGGACGCTTTGCTCAACAACGCCATTCCTTGGGCGTAGGAGCACATTTTCGAGCAATAGAGAGCATCGCGAACCTTGTTAATAAATTCCGCGCGATCGCCAAAATCAAACTTCGTCTCCGGCCCGGTCAACTCCTTCGAGGCAGCCACTCGTTCTTCCTTATACGAAGACATAATCCGAGCATTCACCGCCGCATAGATCGTCGGAATAGCAACGCCCAACTCTAACGCACTTTGTACCGTCCATCGTCCGGTTCCCTTTTGTCCGGCTGCATCAAGGATTAAATCGACTAATGAAGTATTAGTTTCCTTGTCAATATACTTGAAAATATCCGCCGTAATTTCGATCAAAAACGAGTTCAACTCATCGGTAGTATTCCACTCGGCAAAAACTTCGTGTAGCTCTGAATTACTCAATCCGGCAATATTTTTTAAGATGTCGTAAGCTTCGGCAATGAGCTGCATATCGCCATACTCAATACCATTGTGAACCATTTTGACATAGTGACCCGCACCCCCCGGTCCGATGTAGGTTACGCAGGGACCGTCGTCCACTTGAGCGGCGATTTTAGTCAGAATCGGTTCCAACTCATCGTAGGCACTTTTCGTCCCTCCCGGCATCAAACTGGGGCCTTTGAGCGCGCCTTCCTCGCCGCCGCTAACTCCCATTCCCACAAAGCCGAGTCCGGTCGGCTCGAGTTCGCGAGTGCGGCGTTCGGTATCTTCGTAGAGAGAATTTCCGCCGTCGATGATCGTATCGCCTTCTTCAAGGAAGGGTTTCAACTGCTCGATGACTGCATCGACAGGCTTTCCGGCCTTAACCATTACCAGAATTTTGCGAGGCCGTTCCAAGACTTGCACGAATTCTTCGAGGGAGTACGCGGCTTTAACATCTTTCCCCGTCGCCCGCGTCTTCATAAATTCTTCTGTTTTGGCTGAAGTGCGATTGTACACGGCGATAGGGAAACCGCGACTTTCTACATTGAGGGCGAGATTTTCTCCCATCACGGCTAGGCCAATTACGCCGAAGGTTCGTTGTGTCATAACAATTCCTTGTTGAGTTTACTCGCGATCGCGTCGTGTTGTTTCATCCTTCAGGGTAGCCCGATCTTTCAAGAGAGTCTCTAAAAATGGTATAAAGATTGGGGCCGTAGTCAGAATGCACTTAAGGAGGCGATCGCTTGATAAGATAGGCGATCGAGTATTGGATAAGTCGGACTGAAGGAGAGGACGTTTGTCAGGAAATATCGAGATTCGCACCCAACTTAATGATTTTGCAATTCAAGGCAAAGCGCGCGATCGCCGTACATCCTAGAAAATTTTATCTTTCTTGTGGCTGAAGACTCTCATTTTAAACTGGGATGCACTTATTCTCCTTTTAAGGCAGAAGGCACCAAAAGAATTCACATTCTGGCGTGGTTTGTCCGGTAGAGATGATGCGTTCGATGAGAGTGAGATCGCGTGTCGATATTGTGGAGCCGAGAACTAGGGTTCAATCCAATCTTGTCCGGGACACCAAAGCCGATCGAAATCTTGCAAAGAGTCGCTCCCTTAAGAACAAAATTATCTCTGTAGCTAGATTGACTGAGCCGATATAGGAATCTCTCCGAAGCATAGTGGAGGATAACATAATTAAAATCCTCTTTTCGCTCTTTGGATAAATTCTTCAATCGATCTCGTATAGAGCGGGCTATATTGCGAGGGGTTTTCTCACTCATATCAGCGACTCCAGATAGGGACGGATGACATTTTTTACGCGGCAAAGCTTAGCATAGTGCCATAGTTCGTCCATCGTGCAACGTCGCCCCCGCCAACTTTCTCGCAGCGCTTCGAGTGCCACATCAAGACCTATTTTGTTACGGTATTTAAAGCAATCGACAACGGTTTTAGCGATCGAATAAATTTTAACTGGCACTCCTTCTATTTCATGTTCCTCGATACCGGCTTCTAGCGCTTGACCCGACATATAGACAATTCTTAGAGGAATGAGTTCTTCTTTGGGAGAACGTGCTTTTTGGTCTATTGCCAGCCACACTTCAAAGGGTGCTTGAGTGGTAAGTTGGTGGAAACTGAGAGCAGAAAGCAGACAAATTCTGCCATGAGGAACTCGCGCTTGTGCTTCTACGAGACTGTGACTCTCGGTTAGTTCGGCATCAAGACAAGTATAAATCCCGCGCCCGGAGCGCATCAGCAGTCCTTGCTCTTCAAGTTGTCTTACGTACTCGCGGTGAATTCCTCGATCTTCTAAATCTTTGGCTCGAATGACTCCAACGTCACGAGCGAGAGCGAGTGCTTGCTCTGTCTTTGGCATCTTTAATTTCGCAATTGCAGCGGCAATTGCACGAGCGACTTATGATAAAGTGTCGGTTTTTTTTAATAACTACCGACATTTTATCATGTAAAAACCCGCATAAATTTTTAGAAATGAATCGCTAACCAAATACAAGGAGGATCGCTGCTGGTGTAGCCAACGCGGTGCTTCTGGCGCGCTGGAATGAGGAGGTAGTCGCCTGCACTTAAATTAATGGTTGCACCGTCGTCGTATACGAGTTGTGCTTTCCCTTGCAGCACAATGACCCACTCATCTCGTTCTTGGTCGTACCATTCTCCGGGGGGCGTGGTTTGTCCGGTGGAAATAATACGTTCGATAAGGACGCGATCGCTGCCCGCAATCTTCTCGAAGACTTCTTCGTTAGGCAGATTGGGCGGAAGGTAGAAAATATTGTCGGTCATGAGGCCAGCAAAATTCTAAATATAATGTTAATTTTTGTAAACTTAGAGAATTATGTAGCCATTGTTACAGAAATACCTGTTATAGTGAAAAGTAACAAGACAGGATAAGCAACTCGGAGGTTTCGATAATGTCTACTCAAAACCAAGCACGCGCCCTCATGATGCGTCACACCCAAAACATCAGAAATCGTCAAGAATCAATGTTAGAACGCGCCGCAGAAGAAATTGGGATGGAGGTTGACACCACGCAATACCGCACCCATACCCAAGGAAAATCAAACTTCCGCGCCAGCTACGATCGCAGTAACTCTAGCATGAGTTAATAGAGCGAGACTCGTTTTTTAAGATGAAACTACAGGTAAGGGTTTGGGTATTCTCAAGTCGAGAATACCCGATTTCAAGTGATGGGCCATTTCGTGGCCGACAACGCAAGCGAGAGAAGAGGCATCCCCTGCCATGCGATCGAGAAGTCCCGAGGCGATGACAATGACATTGGCTTCCGTCGCATAGGCACTAATATTGTCATTATCCGTAATTGTCACGCGCCAGGGGTAATCGTCGAGGTCGTTAGCGCGCGCGAGGCGATCGACAATGCGATAGAGGACGTAGAAATTTTCGGGCAATTCGGTTTTTGCTGTGTCGTAGGTTCCAGTTGTATCCTCCTCGCGATCGCCTTCTAAAGTTACCCTATCGAGCGTAGCTTCCTCGGCAGAAGCAACAGAAGTTGTCAGGGGAGCAAAGGTTAAAGCGCAAAGTGCGACTGCAACAGAGGTATATTGGGCGAGGGTTTCGAGTATCATCTTAGACGTGGAAAGGGTTTTTTCAGGCACAGATCGCCTTTAACTACAATTTCCCGAGCCGTTTTTTCCGGGAAGCTTATCTGTGTCCCTACTTCAATCTTAAGAATTGATAGAGAAAGTGGGTGGCGATCGCGCGAGTCGCGTTTAATTAAATAAAGATTAGAATTGCGCGAAACGTCCAAGGATATGCACGAACTAGCGATCGCGGAAAATATCGTCGCCATCGCCTCCGAGTCCGCCCGAGGCGCGCCTGTCAAGCGCGTCACCCTGGAAATCGGTCAACTTTCGGCTATTCTCCCCGATGCAATTCGCTTTTGCTTCGACATTTGCTGCCAAGACACCCCACTCGAAGGAGCAACCTTAGAAATTATCGAAATTCCGGGCATGGGAAAATGCAACCGTTGCGCTACAGAATTTCCCTTAGACCAACCCTTCGGTGTCTGTCCTGCCTGCGATAGCCTCGATCTTAAAATTATTCGGGGCGAAGAGCTAACGATTAAAGAAATGGAGGTAGAAGAATTATGTGCGTAACTTGCGGCTGTTCGGACCGCGATCGCGCGATCGTCGTCCATCCTTCCTCATCTGAAACGTCTCACACTCACATCTTAGAAGACGGCACGGTTATCGCTCATTCTCATCCCCACTCACATGGCGAGGAAACGCCTCATACTCACATCTTAGAAGACGGTGCGGTTGTCGCTCATTCTCATAGCAAAGAAACGCCTCATACTCACATCTTAGAAGACGGTGCGGTTGTCGCTCATTCTCATAGCAAAGAAACGTCTCATACTCATTCTAAAATTGACGAACCTCTTTCCCAAACCAATTCCTCGCACATCCATGCCAAAGCCCACGGCACAACCATCGCTCTCGAACAAAAAATTCTCGGCAAAAATAACTTAATTGCCGCTCAAAATCGCAATTATTTTGAAAGTCGCAATATTCTAGCTCTCAACCTCGTCAGTTCGCCGGGATCGGGCAAAACGACCCTGCTCGCGCGCGCCATTGGCGATCTTCAATCTCAACTTGCCATCTCCGTTATCGAAGGGGATCAAGCGACATTGAACGATGCTCGGAAAATTCGCGAAACGGGGTGCAAGGTCGTTCAAATTAATACGGGTACTGGCTGTCATCTGGACGCAGAAATGGTTGCAAAGGGATGCGAAGAACTCGCTCCTCCGTCCAATTCCCTTTTAGCGATCGAAAATGTGGGAAATTTAGTTTGTCCGGCTTTATTCGATTTGGGCGAACGAGCAAAAGTAGCAATTCTTTCGGTGACGGAGGGGGAAGATAAACCCATTAAATATCCCCATATGTTCCGCGCTAGCAAAGCGATGGTTTTGACCAAACTAGACTTGCTTCCCTACGTTCCCTTTGATGTTGCGCGCTGCGTTGAATACGCCCGTCAAGTTAATCCTCGCATTCAGATTTTCCAAGTTTCTGCAATGTCGGGCGAAGGACTGGAGGAATGGTACCATTGGCTCGAAAGCGAATTTCGCCGCGATCACGGGTTGATGACAGTAGGGGAAACAAGGCAGAAGCTACAGTTTAATACCAAGGACAAATGACTAATGACCAATGACCAACGACAAAAATCTTAAATTTTTGTGTAGGTGAGTCGGGTTTCCGTTTAACCTCCAGCTTTTATGGCAAGATGAAATACTGCGTCTATTTTGGATAAATTTATAAGGAGATCGACCGTATGGCAAACCTACAATTGGGCGATACTGTGCCTGACTTTACTCAAGCCTCCAGCGAGGGCGAAATTAAGTTCTACGACTGGGCTGGAGATAGCTGGGTAGTGCTGTTTTCGCACCCAGCAGATTATACGCCCGTTTGCACCACCGAGTTGGGCGAAGTGGCTAAACTCAAGTCCGAATTTGATAAGCGCAACGCGAAAGTCATCGCACTAAGCGTTGACGATGCAGAATCCCATAAAGGTTGGATTGGCGATATCAACGAAACGCAAAAAACAAACGTTAATTATCCGATTTTGGCAGATGTGGATAAGAAAGTTTCCGACTTATACGGAATGATTCATCCCAACGCCAATGCGAGTTTGACGGTACGGACTGTTTTTGTCATCGATCCGGCTAAGAAATTGCGTTTGAGTATTACCTATCCTCCGAGTACCGGTCGCAATTTCGAGGAAATCTTACGCGTCATTGACTCATTACAACTGACCGACAATCACCAAGTTGCAACGCCGGTGAATTGGAAAGATGGAGAAGATTGCGTCGTTGTGCCTTCAATTTCTACAGACGAAGCGAAACAGAAATTTCCCAAAGGCGTTACCGAAGTTAAGCCTTATTTGCGCATGACTCCTCAGCCTGATAAATAGTCTCGCGGTAGATGTGAAAAATAGGTTTTGAGTCAAAATTGACTAAACTAAAGGCGGTAATTACCGCCTTTTTCGCTACATTTATACCGTCTTCAAAAAGTTAAGTGACAAAACTAAAACTTACTCATATCAAATCTGCTCGCTTGAATATTGATACGACCTTGTAGGAATAAGGAATACAACGATTTTTACTGAGAGTGTTAAACTAGAAGCATCAAACTTAACCCTTCAGTAACATGACCGCAGAATCATCGGGAAGCTCCAGTCGTCTCGATCGCATCGAAGCGATCGTTGAAGCCAATAGCCTTCAAATCGAAGCCAATACTCGAGAAATTGGCGAACTCCGCCTGAGTATTGGGGACTTACGCGACAGCATTAATAGCTTAAGAGCTGAAACTGCCGAACTGATGGAAGCCAATCAACTTTTGGTGCAAATGTTTTCTCAGCAACAAAGCGCGTTTCTCGAATTTAGACGAACCACTCGCCAAACTCTCGATCGCATGGAACGCATTCAAAAACAGCACGGCGAGGAAATTCAGTCTTTACGTCAAGATACCCTCGTTTTGCAGCAGCAAGCAGCAGGCATTTTAAACTACTTATTCGGTCAACAAAATAATGGCGGTCAATCTCCGTCTTCAAATTAATATTTTTTATTTAAGTTAAGCACTCACACAAAATAGATGACTCCTAACATCCGTCCAAAACCACCATTGTACCTCAGTCCCAAAAGTCGATATGTGTAATTAGTTTTAGCGAGGTACTTAGCAAGGTTGAGTCGCGAGAAAAATTCAAGAATTAG
The DNA here is from genome assembly GCA_034189065.1 of Cyanobacteriota bacterium. Lineage (GTDB taxonomy): Bacteria > Cyanobacteriota > Cyanobacteriia > Cyanobacteriales > Spirulinaceae > FACHB-1406. The sequence continues at coordinate 12,621 of JAXHVQ010000009.1, read as the reverse complement.
AAGTCAGAAGAACTAGAAGTCAGAATAGAAAAAAATTCATAAATCAAGCCGTACCCGTTTTAGTAATATCTTTTGTCTTAATTTCGGTGACAGTCACGACTCAAAAAAAAATTGCACCTTGCGAGTGTCGATAAACCCTATAAAATAAAAGCACAAAAGAGAATCTAAAATCATTAATGACTTCCCAGTTGCATCAAACCGCTGACGGGTCGAGTTTGCTCCAACAACTCCTCGACCGACAATCTCTCTCCCAAACCCAAGCCGCCCAACTCATGGAAGGATGGCTGAGCGAAGAAATTCCCCCCGTTTTGTCGGGCGCAATTCTAGCGGCAATTCAGGCCAAAGGAGTTTCTGCCGAGGAATTAGCAGGCATGGCACGCGTATTGCTGTCCCAGTCCGTTCGCCAGGAAGCGCGCGAGGGACGAGATAGTCCGGTTATCGACACCTGCGGCACCGGCGGCGATGGCGCTTCGACCTTTAACATTTCCACCGCAGTCGCCTTTGTCGCAGCAGCAGCAGGCGTTACTGTCGCCAAGCACGGCAATCGTTCGGCTTCGAGTCGCGTTGGTTCTGCCGATGTCCTAGAATCGTTGGGCGTGGGTTTGCAAGCCCATCCCGAAAAAGTGCAAGCTGCCTTAGATGAAGTGGGAATTACCTTCCTATTTGCCCCGGGATGGCACCCGGCGATGAAGGCAGTGGTGCCTTTGCGCAAAACGTTGAAGGTGCGGACGGTATTTAATTTACTCGGCCCTCTCGTCAATCCCTTGCGTCCCACGGGACAAGTTATTGGCGTGTTTGACTCGGCGCTGGTGCCGACGGTAGCAGAGGCGTTAAATTACCTCCAAGTATCCAAGGCAATGGTTCTCCACGGCAGAGAAAAACTGGACGAGGCGGGGTTGGCAGAACTGACGGATTTGGCGCTGGTGGAGGGAGGAGAGGTTCGTTTGACAACCTTGAGTCCGGGGGCTTTGGGCCTCACTCACGCACCCACAAACGCCCTGGTTGGCGGCGATGTGGAGGAAAATGCGATGATTTTGCGCAACGTCTTACAAGGGAAGGGAACGCAGGCCCAAGCAGATGTCGTAGCATTGAATGCGTCGCTGGCGCTTCAGGTGGGCGAGGCGGTTCCTTGGGGAGAGTACAGTCAGGGAATTCGGGTAGCGCGAGAAGTGCTAAAAACAGGTGCCGCTTGGTCAAAATTAGAAGAATTAGTACAGTTTTTGGCGAATTAAATTTAACTTTTGGTGGGTTTGGGAGGCTGTAAGTCCCGCGCTCTAATCGCTTCGATTGAGCGGCGGGATACACGGACATCCCGTGTGAGTTGAGGGGTTCGATGCCCCGAAAACAAACATTTAAGAAATAAGCACTTACGCAAAATAGATTACTTATGACACCCGCCCAAAACTCGCACTGTGCTTCAGTTATAAAAATCGCTATGTGTAATTGATTTTAGCGAGGTACTTACCACAACACTCCTTAAATGTTGTACAATAGAGCGATGTTTACATTGAATTACCAGTACCGCGTTTATCCATCTAAAAGCCAAGAAATTCGTATGGTGTCTTGGCTTGAGATGTGTCGTGGCGTATATAACTACGCCTTGGGACAACGCAAAGACTGGATAAAATCTCGTAAATGCGACATCGCTCGCTGCTCTGTGCAGTCCGAATACATTATTCCGGCTGAGGCTCCTTACCCTGGTTACTATCAGCAGCAAAACGCTCTGACAGCAATCAAGAGTTCGTTGCCCCACTTGAAAGATGTTCAGTCTCAAGTTATTCAAGAACCTATTCGTCGAGTGGAGACTGCTTTTGCAGCCATGAAACAAAGAGGACACGGGTTTCCGCGCTTTAAGAAGTTTGGACAGTACCGCTCTTTTTTGTTCCCACAGTTTAAAGCAAACCCCGTGCTTGAGAAGACAATCAAACTTCCCAAAATTGGAGTTGTTCCAATTGTTTTGCACCGTCCAATCCCTGATGGATTTACAGTCAAGACAGTACGGGTTACTCGCAAGCATTCTGGGTGGTATGTCACACTTTGTCTTCAGCTTGATGTCACTATTCCTGATGTAGTGCCTCATGGTGAGGCGATAGGAATTGATGTTGGGTTGAGCTACTTTCTGTCTACTAGCGAAGGTGAACAAGTTGCTAGACCTCGTTTTTTCAATAAACTTCAACGCAAGCTTGAATTGCTGCAACGGTGTTTGAAGAGAAAACAAAAAAGATCTAACACTCGCGCCAAACTGATCCAAAAAATAGGTAGAGTTCACGAGCAAATTGCAGCATCTCGACTTGACTGGCAATTCAAGTTGGCTCATCATCTGTGCGACCAAGCTGGCACGATCTTTGTAGAAGATATGGACTTCCGAATCATGGCAAAAGGTATGCTGGGAAAACATACTCTTGATGCTGGCTTGGGTCAATTCGTGAATCAAGTTTTGCCGTGGGTTTGCTTCAAGCGCGGGCTCTACTACGGTAAAGTTGACCCCAACGGCACGTCTCAAACTTGCCCTGACTGTGGGGCTAGAGTCAAGAAAGATTTGAGCGTGAGAATCCACAATTGCCATGAGTGTGGATCGGTAAAACCTAGAGATGTTGCTAGCGGTCAAGTCATAAAAGCCCGTGGTCTATCGGGTGTTGAAACTGCGAGTCGAGCCGAGGTATCGGGGGCGCTGGAAACAGTGTCTAGACAACTGGCGATGAAGCTCGAAAATCTCAAGAGCGATCTTGGGAAGCCCGCGCTGTACTCGTAGAGTCAGCGTCGGGAGAAGTCACAATACGTAGAAATCGGGAATGGGGAATGGGGCATGGGAAAAAGGGGCTTGGGATACCCGAATTTCACCCATTAGCTGTGGTTTTGGCTTATATTTCACGTTAAGCTTTAATGACCAATGACCAATGACCAATGACAAAAGACCAATGACAAAACTGGCAACACGAGTCGAGCAAGTTCCTCCTTCGGTGACGTTGGAAATCGCGGCGAAGGCGAAGGCGATGAAAGAGGAAGGGATCGATGTGTGTAATTTTAGTGCGGGAGAACCGGATTTTGAGACTCCCGTCCATATCAAGGAAGCGGCAAAGGACGCACTGGATAAGGGATACACCCGCTACGGTCCGGCAGCGGGAGAACCGCGTTTGAGGGAGGCGATCGCGGCCAAGTTACAAAAGGATAACGCTCTCAATTATGCTGCCGAAAATGTGATGGTCACCAACGGCGGCAAACATTCTTTATTTAATTTAATGCTCGCTTTAATTGAAGGGGGAGACGAGGTTCTGATTCCCGCACCCTATTGGTTGAGCTATCCCGAAATGGTCAAACTGGCGGGAGGAAAGCCGGTTATCGTTCAAACCGACGCGAGTAACAACTATAAAATTTCCCCCGAACAACTGCGCCAAGGGATTACCCCCAAAACCAAGTTATTCGTTCTCAACTCCCCTTCTAACCCCACCGGAGCGGTTTATACTCCCGATGAAGTGCGCGCCTTAGCCGAAGTGGTTGTCGAAAAGAATCTGCGCGTGGTGTCCGACGAAATTTATGAGAAAATTCTCTATGATGGGGCGGAGCATTTGAGTATTGGGGCGGTCGGGTCTGAAGCCTTTGAGCGGACGGTCATTAGTAGCGGTTTTGCCAAGAGTTACGCCATGACGGGATGGCGTTTGGGGTACATGGCGGGACCGGTGGAATTGATTCAAGCCATGACCAAGATTCAGGGTCATAGTACCTCAAATGTGTGTACCTTTGCACAGTACGGCGCGATCGCGGCACTCGAAGGCACCCAGGAACCCGTACAAACTATGCTCGAAGCCTTTACCCAGCGGCGTTCGGTCATGGTATCGGCAGTGGAGGCGATCGCGAATTTGAGTTGCGCTAAACCAGACGGTGCCTTTTACCTCTTCATCGACATTAGCAAAACCGGCTTAACTTCCCTCGAATTTTGTAACTCCTTACTCGATACCCAACAAGTAGCAGCCATCCCCGGTATTGCCTTTGGCAACGACCGCTGTATCCGCCTTTCCTATGCCACCGACTTGGAGTCCATTGAAAAAGGACTCGAACGACTCCAACAGTTTGTTTCATCGTGTTAGTCATGGCGAGGGGCGCTCGTCGGGATTTAAAATTGAAGGAGGAGTTGAATCGTTCAAAATTCAGATACGAACAATGAAATATCAAAAAATATTAGTAGCGTTAGACGAATCGCCGCAAACCGAAGTTATTTTTGAAAAAGCCCTCGATATTGCTAAAGTTGATGGAGCCCGGTTAATGCTTTTTCGCGGGTTACCCTTCGACCATCCCGAAATGACCTATAGCGATTTATACGGTCAAAATCTTACGAATTTCTCGGTTGCTATGCAAGAACACTTAGAAAAAGAAACTGAGGAAACGCGACAGTGGATTCAGTCTTATTGCGATCGCGCAACGCAGGCAGGGGTAGAGACAGAATGGGATTGGAAACTGGGCGAAGTGGGAAACTGGATTTGCAAACTCGCCGAAACCTGGGAAGCCGACTTAATTGTACTAGGTCGGCGCGGCCGTCAGGGTCTTGCAGAAATGATCTTGGGAAGTGTCAGCAACTACGTCCTCCATCGCGCGCCTTGTTCGGTTTTAGTAGTACAAGGAATTGGCGTTCCTAAAGAAGAAAAGTAATGTTTGGTCATTAGTCATTGGTCATTAGTCATTAGTCATTAGTCATTGGTCATTAGTCGTTTCCAATTCTCAACCCCACCTTCTGACTTCTTAAATTGGTGAATTCTTCCCTAAATTATGACTTACGAAAAAATTTTAGCCGCCCTCGACCGCTCCAGCCACAGCGACCTTGTATTCGAGCAAGCTCTCAACTTAGCCCAAAAAGAAGGCGCTAAATTAATGCTCTTTCACGGAATTCCCCTCGATCAACATCAAGGCTTATTTTTACACGAATTCGAGTTAACAACCGAACCACTCGCGCGCTATGCTAGTGCCTTACAAACCGAACTCGAACGCCAACAAACAGAAATTCAACAGTGGCTCTCAGACTATTGTCAAAATGCTAAGAAGTTGGGCATTACAGTAGAGTCAAAAGTAGGCTTTGGAGAACCGGGAAAGGTAATTTGCGACCTTGCACGGCGTTGGGATGCCGACTTAATTGTACTGGGTCGTCGGGGACTGACGGGGATGATGGAAATGTTGATGGGAAGCGTCAGCAGTTACGTCGTTCATCGCGCTCCCTGCACTGTTTCAATCGTCCAATCAAAATTGAACCCTGCGTCCCAAGATGGTTAAATCTCGCTCAATTCCGTCTAACTCGGCAATTCTCGGCAAATATCCCCACTCTCGGAAATTTAACTTTTCAAATAACTTAAGACTAGCTTCGTTATGGGCAAAAATAAAAGCAACGAGGGTATTGAATCCAAGTTCTTGGCTGCGGTCGATGGCTTGTTCGAGAAGTTGCTGTCCGATGCCTTGGCGGTGGTATTCGGGAGTAACATAAATGCTAATTTCTGCGGTGGTTTTGTAGGCAGGTCTGCCGTAAAACGGGCGAAAACTCAGCCAAGCGACAATTTCTCCCTTTAATTCCATAACGATGAGGGGGTACGTTGCGGGGTGATGATTTTCAAACCAACTCTGGCGACTGGCTACCGAGACCGGCTTCGTATCTGCCGTGGCAAGGCGCTGGGGAATTGAAGCATTGTATATCTTGACAATTGCAGCTAAATCTGCATTGGTCGCGTCGCGGATCATAGGAAGGATAAGTCGAGAGGGACAAATTCGGACGAGTCAGCCTTGGGCGAGGGTTGCCTTTGACTGCTAACAAACTGATGTCGGCTTTCTTGCAGTCCAAAAAAGCAAGCATAGCGAGGATTTCCCCAACCTGACAATTTGCGCTTCGCACCCGCCGACTTAACATTACATTGACTCTCCTCAACTGAAGAGGAAAAAGGGCAATATCCCAGCCGGAGAAACAGGACTTGACGCGCGATCGCTCGAAGTGCAAAGCTCGAACGACAAAAGTAAGGTCTCCCGAAAAAATGCACCTGGGGGAATAACAATAACAGTCGCAACTCTGTTGGCGTGCAAGCTCCGCTTCTCTGCTGCGACGCGCGCCATTTCGACAGACATCTTAGCATTGCTGCCCCTCGGGAGCCAGTTTATTGACCTTGAAATTGGGAACGAAGGGTTTCGATACGGGAACGGTTAACGCCGAGATCGGACTCGCCTAAGCGAGAAGCCGAACGCACCTCAATTTCCCCAGCATCGTCCTCAAAAAATTCCACATCATCAACAAACCCCATCCATCGGCTGGTAAATTGAGCGTAGAGGTAGTTATCGGCTCGGGCGATGACTTTGGCGCGTTTTGTCTCATTGACGATTTGTTCGAGCCGGGATAGAGGGGCTGAAGCTTGACCGTTGTCAGCCAACGGGTCGATATAGTGGTCGATATCGTCACTTTGGCTGCTGACGCAGTTGGGCGTATTCGGACAAGGCGCAAGCTGTCCGGCGCGAACGCCCAGTGTAGCGGGACGAGTCCCAGAAAAGATCGTGGGATTGTTGGGGAGAGCAATTCTCATGGCAATCCAGCCAATGGCGATAACGACAGCAGCAATGAGGAAAATTCGCGACAGAGATAGCTTGACTTGAGTTTTGACAGGATCCATAGGTGAGTTGGCACTTCAAGGAAGATTGATTGCTTTACTTTACAGCATTTTTTCGTTTGCTTTCCTTTTCCTTAATTGACGGGGAGCGACACGCATTAATAAATTAGCTCGAAGTTATAGACAGATGCTCGATAAATTTGTATACTCAACGCTTCGGACACGGTCAGAAAAGTTTTTGTGCCGTTTAAAAACCTATCCGTCCCTATCGATGTCAAGAATCCCCATCTGTTCTACCGTAGGAAAGGCGTTTGCATTGCGTCCCTCCAACCAATAAGCGGTCATTTCACCCCGACCTTTGACAGAGATCGTGCCTCGTTTTTCAAAGCGATACTTATCCTTAAGGCGTTCGTAAGTGGCTTCGGTGACTTGAATTTTACCAGCTTCCCCTTGGGACTCCATTCTCGAAGCCACGTTAACCGTATCTCCCCAGAGATCGTAGATGAACTTTTTAATACCGATTACGCCAGCAATAACTGGACCGGTGTTGATACCGATGCGAATTTGAAAGGGTTCTCCTAAGTCATCTTGGAAGCGGTCGATACTCGCTTGCATTTCTAGGGCCATATCCGCGATCGCCTCGACGCGATCGGGTTGAGGGAGGGGCAACCCACCTGCTACCATATAGGCATCGCCAATGGTTTTAATTTTCTCGAGACCGTAGTGTTCGGCAAGGCGATCGAAATTGGAAAAAATTCGATTCAATAAATTCACTAATTCCAGCGGCGGAATTCGCGAGGAAAGGGGCGTAAACCCTACAATATCCGCAAAGAGAACCGTTGCCTCATCAAACCGTTCTGCCAGCGATCCTTGATACTGCTTGAGTTGTTCGACAATCGCCTTGGGCAAAATATTTAACAATAACCGCTCCGACTTTTCCTGCTCCACGAGCAACTTTTCCTCGGTCTGTTTGCGCTGAGTAATATCATCCACTGTTCCCTCATAATAAAGCAACTTTCTACGTCCGTCGCGAACGGCTCGTACATTTTCTGAAACCCAAATAATACTGCCATCCTTGCGGTAAAGTTGGGACTCCCAATGATAGACGGCATCCTGCTCTTCGAGTAGAGTAACTATCTCATCGCGCTGCTGAGTATCCACGTACAACTGTCTGCCAATATCGACGATACTATTTTTGAGTTCTCTTGCCGAACTGTAGCCGCACATTTTTACCAAAGCAGGATTAGCACTGAGAAACTTGCCGTCAGCACTGGTTTGAAAAATGCCTTCCGCCGCATTTTCAAAAATACTGCGATACTTGGCTTCAGCTTGGGAGAGAGCATCAAGCATTCGTTTGCGTTCGGTAATATTGCGCGCCACCCAAATGACACAATTGTTGGGCAAAGGGGAAACCGTTGCGGCAAACCATACTTCTTTAAACTTTAATTTTTCGATCTTTGGGGGTGTTATTTCGAGACGACCCCGAGGAGCGGATTCCTCAGAGTTGGGTATTGGCTCTTGCTCGACTTCTTGGGTTGCAATTTGCGCGATTGTCTTTGATTTATTGGAACCAGATTTAGTTGATTTATCGTCAGCTACGCACAAGGAATATTCAAGATTTAGCGTTTCTCCGCTATTGAGAACGCGCTGAATTTCGGCAACAAAAAAATCGGCTTCTTCTGGTAATAAAACGTCGTAAACTGTTTTGCCAATGCGGTTAGCCGTAGGGCTGTACAATACTTCTGAATTGGTAGAAACTACCTTAACATAGCGCCCTTCTGCATCAAAAACAGTGATAATATCGGTCATTGCCGCAAACAGCGCCCGCAGTTCGGCTTCGGAGTTGCGCAGAGCTTGTTCGACGCGCTCGCGCTCGGAGATTTCTTTGAGCAGTTTGTTATTAGCTTCTTTGAGAGCAGAGGTGCGTTCGTCCACCCTCCGTTCCAATTGGGCATAAGCGTGTTGTAAGTCCTCTTGGGCGCGCTTGCGTTCGGAAATATCTTCAACAGTGCCTTCGTAGTAGAGCAAAGTTCCTTGTTCGTCGCGAACCGCCCGGGCATTTTTAGAAATCCACACAACCGTTCCATCTTGACGATAAATTTGCGTTTCAAAGCCGACAACGCGATCGCGCATCTCTAAGTCTTGCATGAATTGCTCGCGCTGTTGGGGATTGACGTAAACTCGCGCTTCGGGACTGCTCAAGCTGAGTTTCAGTTCTTCTGGGGAACGGTACCCATAAATTCGAGCGAGAGCGGGATTGGCGCTGAGGTATTCGCCTTCGGAACTGATTTGAAAAATTCCTTCAATAGTATTTTCAAAAATACTGCGATATTGAGCTTCAGTGTCTCGGAGAGCTTTTTCTGCGGTTTTGCGATCGCTAATATCAATACCTACGACAAAGGCGGCTTGATTGTTGTCGTATTTTTGGGCAACAATTAAAAAGTTTCGAGTTTTTCCCTTCACTTGGGCGGCGACTTCTCGATATCCTTCGGACTCGTCACTCACAAAGAAATCGCGCACGAATTGATTGAACTCCGAGCCGGTTCCAAGAAAGCCAATATCTTGATCCACAAAGGCTTCTGCACGAATGCCAAAGGTTTTGGCTAAATGTTGATTGACTCCTAGATAACGTAAATCCGAGCTAATCCAAGAAACAATTCCCGGTACCGCATCTAAAATGGCTTGTAGTTGATCCTTTGCCGCTTTTAAATCGCTTTCTGCTTGTCGTCGTTCGGTAATATCGATACCGACAGTAAAAGCGGCACGACTATTAGCATATTTTTGAGCAACGACAACATAGTTGCGCATCATTCCGCCGACTTTGACCGAAATTTCGCAGTAGGCTTCTTGTTGAGAATTAGTAAAAAAGTTACGTACAAATTGATTGAATTCGAGTCCTGTGCCGAGAAATCCTAAATCTTGACCGATAAAGGCTTCTGGAGGAAGATTAAACACTTTAGCGAGACTATGATTGACTCCTAAATAGCGCAAATCGGAGCTGACACAAGAAACCATTCCCGGTACTGCTTCTAAAATTGCTTTGAGTTGGTCGCGTACGGCTTGGAGCGCGCTTTGCGACATATAGTGTCCCACCACTTCCCGCACGAGGAATCGATTGGATTCTTTCAATGCAGCAGTTCGTTCTTCAACGGTACGCGAAAGCTCCACCTCAGAGGCTTTACGCTCGCTAATGTCAATGCTATTGCCCTCGTAGTAAAGGATAGTCCCATCGAGATCGCGCACGGCATGAGCGTTGTCGGAAACCCAGATGAGGGTTCCATCTTGGCGATAAGCTTGATACTCGAATTCTTTAACCGAGTCGTTTTCCTCGAGCAGGCGTTGAAATTCGCTATAGCGATCGCGATCGACATACACTCGGGCGGCGATATCGTCAACTTCCGTCGTCATTTCCAACGGCGACGAATAACCGAAGATTTCTGCCATCGCCATATTCACAACCAGGTACTGCCGGTCGGGGGTAATCTGAAAAAAACCGGCGATCGCGTGGTCGAGGATGTTACGATACAAAACGCGGTCGATGGTGTAGCGATCGCTAACTAATTTTTCGAGCTCCGCAACGCGAGCGCGTAGGGACTCTAATTCTTGAATCAATTGGGTCTTACTTTTGTCTTCGTCTCTCATGGATTTTGGTTTGGCTCCCAACCTGGGAGGATTCCGCAATTTCCTCGTTGGCTCTCACCAAAGCGCCTTGCGTCTGTAAGTGCTAACCCTGAAATAATTTTAACCCTTGCCCTCGCACTGCGCGAAAATAGGGCTGCTCTTCAGGCCGCTCGGAGTATTGATGCTGAAGGAGAGTAGAGACCCTGACAATTGAATTCTCTTTCACAACGATAACTCGATTTTCAGGATAATAGAAGGTACGGTAACAGCTCTCAGTAACTCGCAACCGATCCGTCATACTGTTTTCAAGCGTTGGCTGCACGCCGGAGATGGGGAGATGGGGAGATGGGGAGATGGGGAGATGGGGAGATGGGGAGATGGGGGCGACCTGTTAAATTTTTAGTAGGTATGACTCCGTTCCCTGATTAAGCGATCCGGAACTCCAAATCGAGCAAATAAGTCTAAAATAACCGGGATAACCCAAACAGGCGCGATCGCAGTATTCCCATCGCCTGTTAAACTGCTCTAACCCTCACAATTCCTTAAACCCAGAGGTCATCGATCTACTATGAATTCCATTGCCTTCCCCCTGGTCTCCAACTTACTCGCCGTTCCCCTCGCCCTACTACTCGGAATGCCCTCAGTTAGTGCCGGAAACCTCTCTCCTCAGTTGCTCGCCCAAAATCAGTATCCCCAAAATCTCCGCGAAGACTACCTCAGAAGTTGTAAGCGACGGGCCCAGAGCGAGGGTTTAAACCAAGCCCAAGCTCAAAGACTATGCCAATGCACCCTCTCGCGCTTCCAAGCTCGATTCACCAGCGCTCAGTTCGTCGCCCTCAACCGCAGAGCCTCTCAAACCGGACAAGCCCCCCAAGTTTTTACGGATATTGGTATGGCGTGCTATCGTCAAATCGGAAATTCTAACTAAACGAGCGACTGCGCGCGATCGAAACTTGAAAAGGGCGCGCGATCGCGCGCCCTTTTTTAAGGGGACGGAATGGCAACGCCCTCGCACATCTCGAACGCAAGAGAACAATGGCTAACTTCTCTCCATCATCGGCATCTTGGCGCAAGCGACTTAATATTTCTCGGTGGGCGATCGCGCGTCCTTGGCTGACGGCGAGCTTCTGGCTGGCAGTGGCAACAGCCGGATTTTTTGCCTTTAGCAGTCTCAAGTATGCCCTATTTCCCGATATTACCTTCCCCGTTGTCGTCATCCAAGGCAAAACTCCCCTCACCACCGCCCTGGAAACCGAAACTCAACTCACTCGTCCCCTGGAAAATGCGATCGCCTCCCTCGATGGTCTCGAAAGTACCCGAACCTCTACCTATCCGGGACAAAGCGTCGCTAACTTAGCCTTTGCTGTCGGCACCCCCCTCGCCTCGTCCGCAGAAGCCGTCCAACAACAGCTCCAACAGGCCCAATTTTCCCCAGAAACCACCTTTGAGGTTATTCCCCTCAACCTCAACGAATCCACTGCTGCTAGCTACGCCATCCAGTGGAAACAAGACGAGAACGCGCCCCACCAAGCTCTCGCAGACCTAACCCAACTCGCCCTCGACCAAATCCTGCCCCCCATCGCCCAACTCCCCGGCGTACTGCGCGTCGATTTGTTAGGCAACGACTCGGAACTCCAACAGAGCGAGCGTACCAAAATTGAAAGTCCCAAAACCCTCGTCCGTTTCAACGGGAACAATGCCCTCGCCTTTCGCGCCATCAAACAAGGCGATGCCAATACTCTAGAGGTTGTCAAGCGCATTCAAGAAACCGTCGCTCAATTGCAACAAAAATTGCCCCAAGTGCAACTAGTTCTGGCTGAAACCCAAGCTGACTATATTCGCGAAGCAACCCAGGCCACCATTGATGCCCTTTTGGGAGCCATTGTCTTAGCCATTTTAGTCATTTATCCCTTTTTGCGAAGCTGGCGCGCCACTCTAATTGCGGCCCTCGCCATTCCTCTGTCTTTGTTGGGAACCTTCATTGCGATGGCGATCGCGGGATTTAACCTCGAAACCATCACTCTACTCGCCCTTGCCCTCACCATTGGTATCATCGTAGACGACGCGATCGTTGATGTCGAAAACATTACCCGTCACATCGAAGGGGGAGATACGCCCAAACAAGCCGCTATCAAAGGCACCGACGAACTCGGCCTCACCGTTAGCGCCTCCACCCTCACCATTGCCGCCGTATTCCTCCCCGTTGCCTTCATGGGAGGTACTGTGGGTCAGTTCTTCAAACCCTTCGGTCTCACCGTCTCCGCCGCCGTCCTCATTTCTCTCCTGGTTGCGCGCACCCTTTCGCCGGTTCTCGCCGTTTGGTGGTTGCGTCCGAAGCAGGAGGCAGAAGGCAGAGGGCAGGAGGCAGGAGGCAGGAGGCAGGAGGCAGAAGGCAGAAGGCAGGAGGCAGAAGGCAGAAGGCAGGAGGCAG